>CAIVBM010000029.1 GCA_903904195.1 uncultured bacterium | reverse complement strand
TCAGGAGTGACACAAGACATCTGAATACCATTTGTCACAGAACAGTCAGATGACATTTGATCGTATGATTTAGCTGTGTCAGAAAATGCGATACGACAAGAAGCGACCTTATTTGTAGTAAAGGTGATGGCTTGACCGGTAGTTATATCAGAACTATTTACAGGAGAAACATTTGAAATAATTGGAGGAGTAATATCAAAGATATAACTCTCAGACATCACGCTTGATTGATTCCCTGCTAAATCAAATGCTCTTGCTTTCAAGGTTGTGGCTGAAGAAATACTTATCGCTGTAGTGTAAAGATTAGAACTGTTGGTTGGGGTATCACCATTTAAAGTATAGTAAATAGATGAAGAGCCTGCTGAAGAAAGAGAAACTGACTGGGTTGATACATACGTTCCTCCAGCTGGAGTGGCAGAAGGATTAGCAGGTGCAATAGTATCTTTTGTTTTTGAATTAGTAACATTTCCACCAATGTTGCCAGACGAATCAGTAAGATTAGCAGACAAGGTTACAGATCCTTCACCGAGTAGAGAAAGATCAATACCTGTGATTTGCTGGCTAGCTCCCGAAATTGTTCCCGAGCCCGTGACCGGAGTGCCGGAAGTTCCGGCGAAAGAATAATTGTAGGTAGTGCCGACTTCAGCCGAAGCAAATGAGAATGAGACTGCGCTCTTGTTGGCGTTGTTGATATATGCTTGATCTATTGCAACTGAATATCCTGTTGGAGCCACGCCCACAGCATGGCCGGTATCAGTGCTGGAGTTTGGAGAGCCAATAGAATTCCCCGCAAGATCTTGCGCATTTGCCACCGTGATTGTAATGTTTCCTCCATTAAACATTTCACCGGATGTCCATGTCAATCTGTATTGATTTCCCGAAACAAGTGCCACGCTGTTTGGATGGCTGGCAAGAGTTCCTATACCACTTCCAGAGACGGTATAATTGGAAGCGGTAGTCACGCCGGTACCCATGGCTTTACTAAATGTAATATCAACACTTAATCCGTTATGAACCGCAACCGTGGAAACAGTTGGAGCAACAGTATCCAAAATAAAACTTCCCATTGATGTCCAAGACGAAGTTAGTACTCCATCATTATTTTGTGCACACCAATGATATGTGCCATCGCTTCCGATTGTTGAGCTTGGTGTCCACGTAGTATCGGCAGAATTTGAAGATGTTGCTGAGGAAGCTCCAGAGCTTACAACACTGACATCATCCAAACAATTTTGTGCCGTGCCAGAAGAAATACGATAGTTTGTAGTACCGACATCACCAGTATCAGGGTCAGAATAATGAGCAGACAAAGTCGGAGTAGTATCAGTAGTATATGAAGCATCTGCTGGCGAAACTAATGTGGGAACGTTTGGTGCAGTATTAACAGAATGATACAAAGTATTTACCTGACTTAAATTCAAAGCATAATCATAAACTCTCACATCATCGATTGAACCGTTAAAGTAATTTCCATCATTAACACCAAATCCAATTCTGAAAACTGATGATTGTGTATCAAATGAACTTAATCCAACACAAGGATAAGCTACGCCGTCTACATAGATGGTAGCGACTCCTCCTCCTTCATAAGTCCACCCCACTAAATGCCAGCTTCCATCTGCGATATCTCCACTTCCAGTTTCTGTACAATTATATGAAGAACCACCACCTCCAGATGAAAAGTCCACATTACCACCATAACCATTAAGACTCAAACCTCTTATATATGCTACAGCTGTTACACTTCCATGATTCATTATTCCTTGTGTCCCACTATAACTTGTATTAATCCACGCAAATTCACTTTCCGGAGAATCTCCTAGAGGGATATTTGGAATGTTGGCAGTTATTTGATTTCCAGTATTTGATCCTCCCGCAAGTTGCAAAGCTCCATTTATTATTCCAATTGCATGCAATGTACTCGTATTTGCGTATGCAGTTCCATTATGACTTCCATCACTATCAATAACGGTTGTAGATGAAGTGTTATCATCCATTGTGTAATGAGCTATTTCACTTGGTACTGACTGACAGCTATTTCCATTTGTTTCTCTTCCACTGGCTAAGTTATATAAATATCCTACTTCTGATGCTGAAAGTGCATAATTATAAACTCTCGCATCATCTATCTTTCCAGCAAAATATAATGAAGGGCCAGAATCGCTAATTCTTCCGATTTCTAAATTCTTGCTATTTGAAGTTATGTTTCCAGAAGCACTGATACTATCCACAAGAGTTCCATTAATATAAAGTTTTTCTGTCGTACCATCATAAGTCATTACTGCGTGATACCACTGACCAGTGACTATGTCTGATTTACCGGCTCCCCCAATCGTGTAACTTCCATTGCTGGTTTTTATTGATGAGGCAACATAAGCTCCATTGCTTTCGGCAAGAATACGATAACTACTAGAAACATCGTCCGGCATCTTTGAAATAAGCCCGCCTGTCTGAGCAGTAGTCATATAGAACCAAGTAGACAAGCTCACTTGATTTGGATTTAAGGCTGAAGTATTTGGAATAGAAATATAATCGCTAGAACCGTTAAATGTTAGAGCATCACTAATCTTTCCCGATGTATGTAAATCATTTGTTATTTGTTGAGCTGTTCCCGTGAAGCCACTACCAGAACTATCAACAACATTTGTGCTACTAGAGTTGTCATTCATTTCATAATGAGCCAAGATGGATGAGGCTGCACAGTTATTAGAAGTACATTCACTATTTGATGAACAGTCTGAGCCTAAAGATTTATCTGAACATAAATTATTGGAATTACAGAAGCCAGATGAACATTGATTTGAAGCTGAACAAGAACTTCCATCAACAAGAGGAATGATTTCTCCTCCTTCTGTACCAGAACCAGAATTATAAAGAGAAGATATTTTATTTAAATTAAGTTCTTGTGCATAAATACGAAAATCATCTATACTTCCTTGCCAATTATATCCACGACTAGTTCTAGATCCAATTGTAAAATTTGAAGGTAGACTAAAATCATTAGTAAACTGCCAACTTGTAATAAAATTGTTATCCACATACACAGAGAATGTTTTAGTGCTCTTTTTATAAGTAAAATTATAAAAATGCCAACTATTATTAATAACATATCCAGTATCTATCCATCCTAAACCACTAATATCAGAGTACACTTGTAAATGAGAATCACCAAGGTGACCTATGACTTGCAGATTATCGCTATTAAACCCAAACATCGCATAATTATTCCCTGGGAAACCACTAGAAGAATTTTTAGCCCACAATGAAATACTATAATCAGTATTTACTGCTCCAGAAAGTTCAGCATCAACGTAATCACTAGAACCATCAAATGCAAAAGCATTATTGATCTTACCACTCGTCATCATTCCTGAAGTTAACTTTGAAGAAGTTCCATTTTGAGAACCAACGGAATCAATAACAACATGGTCACCAGCGTTTTCATTTAATTTGTAATGAGCTATTAGATCAGTCCCTAAATCAGATTCTGTACCTACTCCATAACTATACAAATAATTTACGTCGTTTTGAGTGAGCGCTTCATTGTAAACTCTCAAATCATCTATTTTCCCCTTAAAATGTCCCCAATAGCTTGTATATCCTATCCATTTTTCATATCCTGAGGCACTTGCATAGTCTTGGGTGTCTGTAAATATTCCAATTGAAGTTCCATTTACAAAATACTCTACATTACTTGGGTGTCCTCCAGAAAAATGCTGAACTGCTGTTACTAAATACCAAGTATTTGGAGAAAATGAATGACTTACAAATTGATCACCTACGCCGAGTCCTGCTTTACTCATACTAATAGAGTTTGTTGTAATGTTAAAACTTTCTCCTTGATTACTGTCTGCATTTCCGAATATTCCCCCGTGTGTAAAATCGCTATCCATATTTACCCACGCAGATATACTAAAATCTGAATTATAAACATTCAAACCAGCATTTGTGCCAAGATTAATATAATCACTCGAACCGTTGAATGCCAAAGCTCCACCCAATTTACCCACAGTAGCTAAACTACTTGTATTACGTTGTGCTGTTCCCGTGAGACCATTACCAGAAGAATCAATCACATTAGTAGAGCCAGCATTATCATTCATCTTATATTGAGCGATCAATGGACCAGACACACCACCACTTATTTCATTTTCAGTACCATTTCCACTATTAAAAATAAAGTCAACATTTGCTTGTGAGAAAGCATAGTTATACATCCTAAAATCATCAACTATACCATTTAATGAAGCAGAAGATGAATAATCAGAAGTAGTTCCAATTACTAACGTTCCCAAATCCGTATTTAATGCAAGCGCACCTGATGTGTCTACTTGACCATCAAGATAAATAGTCATCGTCGTACCATCGTAAGTCAATATCGCATTATGCCATGCTCCAGTAGTTACCGTTGTGCTACCAGAAAGGTCTGCATTATTACCCCAGAAATATAATTTACCTCCATGTAAAACCATACCGAACTGACGACCAGAAGAATAATTGGTAGATCCGTAATCAAACAAATGTGTATCTTGTGCATATGTGTTTGCATAAAACCATAAAGACACAGTTCTGGCATCACTTCCCGAAGGCAATCCTGTTGTTGAAGCGGTTATGTAATCCAAAGGCGCTACTACACTGCCCGGATCATATGTACATCCAGCATTACCGCAACTCGTTCCATCATTATTCCATGTGCTACAACTACTTGTACCGTCAGTACATGAAGAACTGGCAGCTGTCCAAAGAGGACATCCCGCATTTCCACAACTCGTTCCATCATTGTTCCATGTACTACAATCACTTACGACTTGATTACAAGAATAATTGGTTCCCGATACATACTGGCCACCACAAGAACCTGACCCAGCATCAGTCTTCCCCGAACAAGAACCACCAGATACGTAAGAACCCCCACTACATGAATCAGAGGTATAACTTGAAGTACAACCACCATATCCATTAGGATCATTATCACAATTCCAAGAGTCTCCATAACCTCCGCAACCATCAGCTCCTGAACAACCAGTGAAACTTCCACCTCCACCCCAACTACATCCGTTACCTGTGCAACTTCCTTGATCTCCAAGACCACTACAGTCCGAATAGTTTGTTGACCAAATACATCCACCTAATGAAGTACAAGTTCCATTATCATAACCAACACAACTGTTATAATTTTCTGTCCAGCCACAACCACTATAATTGCCACAGTCTGCACTACCGAAACCGCTACAATCTGAATATGACGAAGTTCCTTGCCAAGAACATTGAGGATGTGAGTTACAACTACTATCATCACCATAATAACCACAAGTTGCTTCAGGGGTTCCAGAACAAGAAGAAGGGGTGGTAACAGTCCAAGCACATTCTGGATGAGCACCGCAAGCACCACTATCAGAGCCATATTGTGAGCAACTACCGGTCACACTTCCAGTACAAGAAGAAGGAGAACCTGACGCACCCCCATCAAAACTCAGACCTCCGCCTATTTTTCCAGAGACAGATATACTACTTGTATTTCTTTGTGCTGTTCCATCACGGCCATTACCTGAACTGTCTACAACAGTCGCTGAGCCAGTATTATCATTCATCTTGTAATGAATCAATTCACCTACTGGATCTACTATATAGTCTATGTCTACATTACCGGAAACTTGTAAATCAAAAATATCTGTTGGCTTGATAAGACCTGAAAGGAAAACTTTGTATATTCCAGCATGGTCAATAGATTTGAAAACAGCAGCCTGAGGACCTTCTATAGTATCACCACTTTCATTGGTATAAACAGGGAAAACCTTGATTGATGCAAGTTTGCTAGAATCTGTGGGCTTGGCATATATAGTATTGTCTTTTGTTTTATCTAAAATTTGAGCAAAAGTGGCTCTGATAGACTGACCATCTGTAACTGACACAAATTTACCATCTTGCTTTTTTACTGCATCATATACATCAGCAGTAATTTCTTTGTTTGAATCAAGAAGAAAAGCTTTTGAAATAAAAATAATTTGAAAAGTCTGAGTGGAAAGGTGTGGTACAGTCCATTCTACATAGTCTAAATAACCATCGTTATTTAAATCATAAGCATGGAATTCCATCGGTTGGTCACCATTGTTTGTCCATTTAACTTGAATTTTATTTTCTTGACCGATTTTATATATCTTGGGAATAGTGGTAAAAGCAAGGACATTGGTGACGTGTTGCCCTGCTGTGTCAGCTACTGGATCCGAAACTTGAACGACTTTACCTGTATCTGTAGAAACTTCAGCGATGACTGGTGTAGGTGTCTCATAAACTACTTGCACAAGATCAGAACCAGAAGCAATTGGAGTAGTATCAGTAGTTGTACTTGTTGTAGAAACAACAGGAGCCACATCTAAAAGAACAGGTGTTGATGCAGGGTCTGGAGCTGGAGTCAGAGCTGGATTTGAATCAGTTGTAGTTGTAGAAGTGGAATCAATTGCTTCTAGGGCATCAGCCAACATAGAGTTGTTCCCTTTTGAAGAAAAGAAACCAAGGAGAGTAGAAAAAAAACCACCGGACTTTTTTTGATTAAGCTTGGCTAAAGCATTTGGATTTAAAATACTAGAAGGATTTGTTTTTAATGACTGAGCTAATGCTAATGATTCTTTTGAACTAGTTCTGTCATTTACTAATTTGGCTAATTTTATTCTATCAGCTTTGGTGAGTCCTGATGTATTTGTTTTTTTTGACAAAGAAAGTTTTACAGATTTAGAAATTTGTTTAGAAGAAACTATTGTAGTTTTAGTAACTGGAGTAATCTTTATCTTGTCCGCAGTCTTAGGAATTTCTAAAAGATGTTGCCCATTTGAAAGAGAACTAGCCTTGATGGTCTTTACCCATTTTATTGGTTGCCCAGGAAGCGACGAAAGCTGGACAGTGTCTAAACTTTTTACTACAGAAGCCGACAGGCTATCTAAAGGAGAAGTATTAGAAGGCAAAACTGACGATAAAAAAGCAACTTTATAGAGAAAAAAGATAAAAATAAACATGAATATAGAAAAAATAAACAAGAGCGGACCTTGTTTTTTTAAGAAATTCTCTTTATTTTTCATGTAAGTAAATATGCTTGAAAATGTTCTCCTGAACATAGCTATATTTTATCATAAAAAAGTAAAAAACAAACATGTTGATAACTATTAAACACCGTTTCCCTTCTCCACACTTTAATAACATCTTTACACACTTTTATTTTTGACAATTAGGAGGGAGTAGTAGAGAATAACTTTATGGCAAAGACGACAACTAACGCAACGAGAATCAAACAAAACTTTAAACAAAAGGACGTTCGTATTCCACCCCAAAGTATTGAATCAGAACAGGCAGTTTTGGGTTCTATTATGCTTCGCAAAGATGCGATGCATGAAGTAGAAGACATGATATCAGCCGAATCTTTCTATGTTGAAAAACATAAAAAGATTTTCCAAGCGATGCTTGACCTTTCAAATAAAAATGAACCGATAGATATGCTTTCACTCTCCACAAAACTTGGAGAACAAAAATTACTCGATGCTGTTGGTGGTAATATTTATCTTGCGGAGATTGTGAACGTCGTCCCCTCTTCCACCAACATCAAACACTACGCTGACATAGTGCAGAAAAAATATGTTCTACGAAGTTTGATTGAAGCGGCAGACTATGTGTCCGAACTCGCATTTGAAGAAGGCGATGATCATATGGATGACATTCTTGATATGGCGGAAAAGAAAATCTTTAGTGTGGTTTCATCTCCTAAAAATCAAAAATTTGTAAATTTAAAAGATGAGTTGCCTGAAGCTTGGGAGCGTCTTGAAAAATTACACGAACACAAAGGAATGTTACGCGGACTTCCTACTGGCTTTAAAGATTTAGATACCATGCTCTCAGGTTTCCAAAAATCAGATTTGATAATCTTGGCTGCTAGACCATCTATGGGTAAAACAACTCTTGCGCTAGACATAGCTCGTATGGCTTCTACTACTCATGAAAAGTCTGTCGTCATATTCTCTCTTGAAATGTCTTCCCAACAATTAGTGGACAGAATGCTCTCTGCTGAAAGCCGAGTGAACGCTTGGAATTTACGCACAGGCCGACTTTCTTCAGACCGAGAATTCTCTCAACTCCGTGATTCACTAGACAAGCTCGCAAAAGCAAAGATATATATTGATGACCAACCAGGAAACTCAATCGTCAGAATGAAAGCTCTTTCTCGCAGATTAAAAGCAGAAAAAGGATTAGACCTCATCGTCGTGGACTACCTACAGCTCATGACCACTTCTAAAAATTATGATTCAATGGTAAATCAAGTGACAGAAATCAGCCGATCTCTAAAGAGCCTCGCAAAAGAACTGGATGTGCCAGTTTTGGCGCTTTCACAGCTTTCTCGCGCAGTAGAATCCCGCGGTGGCAAGCCTCGCCTTTCAGACCTTCGAGACTCAGGGTCTATTGAACAGGATGCAGACGTCGTAATGTTTATTCATAGAGACGATAAAGGTAAAGAAGAATCAGAAAGGACGAATATCGCCGAGATCTTGATTGAAAAACACCGAAATGGTCCAACTGGAAAAATTGATTTATATTTTGATGAAAAGACTACGACATTCCAGACTCTAGAAAAGAGCAACCTTAGCGAATTTGCTCCAGCAAAAGTAAAAGGAGATTTGGACGACTTCTAATTATGGACATAATAGATAAATTAACTGAAATTTTTAAAGAATTCCCTGGCATCGGTGAAAGACAGGCAAAACGCTTTGTTTATTTCCTGATGTCTAGAAATCCAATTTATAGTGAAAATTTATCTAAATTAATTTTAGATTTAAAAAAAGAAGTAAACCAATGCAAAGAATGCTATAGATTCTTTATTTTGAATAATAAAAAAGAAAAGCTTTGTGATATCTGTTCTAGCGTAAACATTGATTCCTCTACCCTAATGATAGTGGAAAAAGATTCTGATTTGGAAAGCATAAAGAAAAGCAGAATTTATCATGGAAAATATTTTATCCTCGGTGGACTCGTGCCAATAGTTGAAAAGACAACTAAAAGCAGAGTGCGAATAGAAGAATTAAAACAAAAAATATCTAAAAATACAAATTTAAAAGAAATAATTTTAGCATTTTCTTTGAGCCCTCAAGGCGACCATACTGATTCTTATGTTCGCGAACAGCTCAAAGATATAGCGGAAAAACAAAATATCAAAATATCTTCGCTCGGCAAAGGACTCTCGACCGGCACTGAACTCGAATATTCCGACAACGACACGCTCAAAAACGCATTAAAGAATAGACAATAAATCAACCACATAGGAATTTCCTATGTGGTTATGATATACTTGAATAATGGCTATAAGAAAACAATCTTTCGCAGTAAACGAATACTATCATTTATATAATCGTGGAACAGAAAAGAGGAAAATATTTTTAGATAAACAAGATTATCGCCACTTTTTATTTTTAATGCATATTTGTAACTCTGAAAAAAGTATTGTTCTTAGAGATATTGGTAAATTTTTTGATTGCGGAGAAACTATTGTTGATATTGGCGCATATTGTTTAATGTCCAACCATTTTCATATACTTGTTCGTGAAAAAGAGGAAGGAGGAATTTCTAAATATATGCTTAAATTAATGACGGGTTATTCAATGTATTTTAATAAAAAATATAAAAGAACAGGAAAATTATATGGGGGTGTATTTAAATCAGTTTACATAGGTAAAGATAATTATTTAAAATATATTTATTCATACATACATCTTAATCCCGCAAAAATAATAGATAAAAATTGGAAAGAAAAAAGAAACAATAATACAGATAAACTTTCAGATTATGTATTCAATTATTTATACTCTAGTCTGCAAGAATACCAAACTGGAAAATTTGAAATTTTAAATCCTGCGCAATTTCCTACTTATTTCAAAGACCCAATAGATCATAGAAATGAACTTTTTGAATGGCTAAAATTAAATGATGATGTAGAATAATAAACATACACAGGCGTCGCCTGTGTATGTTTCAACGACACCCTCAAAAACGCATTAAAGAATAGACAATAAAAAATCCGCCAACTGCGGATTTTTATTTTATAGAAGTGATTTTCACTTTGAAAAATGGCTGGCGGTGGCCGTTCCTTCGGAGATAGCGGGACTTTTGTTTATACTTTACAACGAGAATTTTTCTAGCTCGTCCGATTTCCACGATTTCAGCATCTACTTTTGCACCAGAGATATAAGGAGTACCGATAGTAGTGTCTTTACCATCATCAACAAGAAGAACCTTGTCAAAGGTCAACTTGTCCCCTTTCTTGTATTCACCAATGATTTTCTCAATAGAAACAAGGCTCCCTTTGGAGACTTTGTATTGCTTTCCACCTGTTTGTATAACTGCGAATTCCATAGAATGTATACTATATGAAATTTCACAAAAAGGCAAGCTTTTGCTATACTATTCTCATATGCAACCAAAAATCGTGGAAAAATATTTCTTCTTTGGTCTTTTATTAGCAACTCTGATTTTCGCTTTTTTCATTTTCTCCCCCTTCTGGATCATATTAGTACTGGGAGCTTCTTTTTCTGTAGTGCTTTATCCTGTATATGCTTGGTTCAATAAAAAGCACATATCTAACTGGTTTTCTGCGCTTTTGACTATATTTTTCTTTATCATAGTGCTTTGTATCCCATTTTTCGGTATAGGTTCTATCGTTTTTAATCAATCTCAAAATCTTTATCATTCTATGCTAGTGGGTGGAAATAGTTTGCCTTTTATAGATTTAATTGGAAATAAAATAAATAACATACTACCAAACGGAATATTTTTTAACGCAAAAGAAATAACTTCTACTTTTGTTTCCTATTTAACGGAAAATTTTGGAAATATTTTTAACACTACAGTTACTGCGATATTTTCATTCGTATTATTACTTTTGACTATTTTTTATTTTTTGAAAGATGGGGAAAGTTGGAAAAAAACTTTTCTAAAGTTTAGCCCACTTTCAGATGTTAATGATGAAAAGATATTAAATAAATTATCAGGAACTATAAACGGTGTAATAAAAGGATATCTTTTTGTTGCATTCGTTCAAGGTACTTTGACAGGTATAGGACTCACCATCTTTCATGTACCAAACCCTGCAATATGGGCAGTGATAGCAGGCGTAGCTTCTATCATCCCACCATTTGGTACAGCCATTGTTTCTATCCCCGCAGTTATTTTCCTTTATGCCACAGGACACACAGGCTCATCAATAGGACTTTTAATATGGGCTACTTTTATAGTCGGAACATGTGACAACCTGCTAAATCCATACATCGTCGGACATAAGATAAACATTCCTCCTTTCTTGATCCTCTTTTCTGTATTGGGTGGTATTTCGCTCGCAGGTCCTGTCGGAGTCTTGATCGGACCACTGACAGTCTCTATGCTTTATGCTTTGGTAGAAATATATCAATTAGAATTCAAATAAAATGGCTTTAAAATTCTTTAACACTCTAACTCGAACAAAAGAAGACTTCTCCCCTATTAATAAAAAAGAAGTCTTGTTTTATACTTGCGGACCGACGGTGTATGGTTATCCGCATATTGGAAACTATCGCGCATATATCTTTGCTGATACATTAAAACGAGTGCTGATTTATAGTGGTTATAAAGTCAAACACATTATGAATCTGACAGATGTGGATGATAAAACAATTCGCGACTCTCAAAAAGAAAATAAAACACTCAAAGAATTTACCGAATTTTATACAAAAGAATTTAAAAAAGATATAGAATCTCTCAACATAATAAATCCAAAGAAATTTACAAAAGCTACAGACTATATAGATGAGATGGTAGCTATCATTAAAAAATTGCTCAAGAAAAAACTTGCTTATAAAAGCAAAGATGGAAGTATTTATTTTGATATAAAAAAATTCAAAAATTATGGAGAGCTATCACACCTAGTATTGGAAAATCAAAAAGAAAACGCTGGAGGACGAATAGTAAAAGACGAATATGAAAAAGATAATATACAAGACTTTGCACTTTGGAAAGCTTGGGATGAAAAAGACGGAGATGTTTTCTGGGAAACTGAATTAGGAAAAGGACGACCAGGCTGGCATATAGAATGTTCAGCTATGTCTATGTCTAATCTCGGAGACCAAATAGATATACATACTGGCGGAGTAGACAATATTTTTCCTCATCATGAAAACGAAAAGGCTCAATCCGAAGGATCGACAGGAAAACAATTCGTAAAATATTGGATGCATAATGAATGGGTTCTGGTGGATTCAAAAAAAATGGCAAAATCTGCGCAAAATTTTTACACCTTGAGGGATTTAGTAAATAAAGGAATCAACCCGATTGCCTATAGATTTTGGCTATTAATGGCTAATTATAGAACCAGAGTAAACTTCGTCTGGGAAGCACTAGAGGGCGCAGAAACAGCCTTAAAACGCTTATATGGCCTTTATATGGAGCTGGGTGACAGTATTGGAAAAGTAAACAAAGAATACCAGAAAAAATTCAAGGAATTTATAGATGATGACTTGGATACACCTAGAGCATTGACCGTCCTTTGGGATGTCTTGAAGGATGAAAATATAACGAACGCCGACAAAAAAGCGACGGTCTTGGATTTTGATAAGGTATTTGGACTTGGTTTTGAAAATTTAAAAGAAGAAAAAATTCCAGCGGAAGTTGAAAAGCTGGTTAAAGAGCGCGAACAAGCGCGCAAAAATAAAGATTTCCAAAAATCCGATGAACTACGCAAAGAAATAAATTCTCTAGGCTATGAAGTAAAAGATACGGCGGAGGGGCCCCGCCTGCAACAGCTGTAACAACTGCGGGCAGGAAAAGATTTCTAAGATTTAAAAATCTTTTTGCGGTAAAATTTTTGCCGACAAGGTTAAACCTTGTTTAAAATACACACGAGGGGTCAGAAAATCGCCAAGATTTAAAACAATTTTCCTCCTAGAACTGAACTATCTCTGTCAGGTCTGATTAATACAACTTTATCTTCGCTATCGGGTACACCGAGAGTAAGAACTTCTGACTCAAACGGACCGATTTTTCTTGGTGGAAAATTTACCACTCCCAATACAAGTTTACCTATCAGCTCTTCTTTTTCATACAATGCGACAATCTGAACAGACGAATTTTTTATTCCAATTTCTGGACCAAAGTCTATTTTTAATTTATATGCGGGTTTCTTTGCTTCTGGAAAATCACTCACTTCAATTATCTTCCCTACCCTGATATCTAATTTTTGGAAATCTTCTATTGTTGCCATAAATTTTTTATTCTTTAATTTAATAATACTAATATAACATTGAGATTAAATCTTTAGGATTCTTTAAGATTGGAGTTAAATTGAGTTCTTGCCCTAATTTATAACGATTAGCCAGTTCATAAGTAAACCTAAGCGCAGAATAATCTTCCAAAGCAACACCGACAGAATCATAAAGGGTGATTTCGGAATCATTAATACGTCCAGATTTTTTACCAGTAAAAAGTTCATGAAGTTCAGCATGCACTTTTTCTTTCGCCTCCCTTTTGTCAAAACGTTGAATTTCTCCTTCTATAACGCATTGATCGAAATATTCAATCACGATTTTACTTCGAGATAATATTTTAAATTCAAGTTCGGTCTTACCCACAGTATCGCCACCAATTCCATTGATATGCACACCGGAATTTATCCAACTGTTTTTAATCACGTCCACATGAGCCTTGCAAGCTGTGCAGGTTGTGATAATGTCTGACCCTTTAACTGCTTCTCTGGCATCAGCGCAACGCGTGAGTTTGAACTTGCTATTTTTCATATTTTGTTCGAATTTATCCATTGCCAAAAAATCGATGTCAAAATATCTGACTTCAGAAATTTTACGCACTAAACCCATAGCTTTAACCAAAAACTCGCTTTGCGCCCCTGTGCCGACAATTGCAAGTACGTGGCTATCTTTTCTTGCCATTTTATCCGTAACCAAAGCTGTAGTCGCTGCCGTGCGTAACGCTGTCAATAATGTCATTTCAGAAAACATCAACGGATAACCTGTATCTATCCTAGAAAGCTGCCCTGTAGCCACCACCGTCATAAGACCAGTCTGTGGATTTTTTGGATGGCAATTTACATATTTGAATGTGTAATGCTTATCATCACAAATCGGCATAAGTTCCAACACTCCACCGGGTACCTGCATTGATGGACGAGGAATTTTATTAAACTCCTGCCAACGACTAAAGTCTTCTTTCAGAACTTTCATTAAATCGGTTAAATAATTTTCTAAACCGTGAGTTTTGATTAGTTTGATTAATATTTCTTCAGTTATAATTTTCATATGATTTAATAAGTTAAACATTCAGCTTAGGGGCTAGTTTAAGAATTAAAAAGCCCCTTCTTGGTCGGGGCCGCTTGAATGTATTTAGTAAAATTAATGTACCCCGACTGCTATTTAGGCATCGGTGCGGGTGTAATCAAAAAGAAATTGAAAAATTGTTTATCCATAACTACGTAAAGTGTATACTCCTATCAAAAAGATGTCAAATTTAATTTGAAAAAATCTTTTTGCGGTACAGAATTATTACTTCAATGGTATTGAAAAGCGCTAAATAAATCAAAAACGAGTATATGGTGAAAGACCAATTTTTTATCATCAGAAGGCCGAGAATATTATTAAAAATGTCGGCAAAGTAAACAGAATTAGTCTCGGTTTCCGGGGATTTCCAAGATTTTATAAAAGTAGGAATAAATGCGAGCCCGTCGGAAAGTATAGCAAAAAGAATAGATATGCTTAAATTATGCGTATAAATATAAAATACTAAAGCTGTTAAAGATAAAATTCCACAAATTATATCTAGTCTAGTTAATTTCCAATAAGCATTTTTATTTCTAAAAGAAAAAATTATCACTAAAAGTGACCCTGCACCGGCTAAAAATACCGGCAAGGCAGCCAATCCCCCTCCTGCTTTGAGTTGAAAGAACACACCAATAAATGGAGCCAACATCCAAATAAACCAAGAAACCAAATTGGGCTTCGTCTGCCCATAAATAATATTTTTGAAATAAAAAAAGAACGCTACCAAACTGACAAACACAGTAATATAAATTATATTTGGAGGCAACATAAATTATATCCCCTCTTTTTTGAGCTCTTCTATGAGTTCGCGGGCTCTTTTGGAAATCTTGCCTGGGATTTTTACAATTACTTTTATATAAAGGTCGCCGGCTTTACCATTTTTTATTGTTTCACCATGACCGGCCATTTTGAGAGTTTGGCCATTTTGGATTCCAGCCGGAACTTTTATTGTAATTTCTTTTTGTCCGCCTATCACCATTTTTTTCTCCACGCCCAGAATAGAATCAGTTAAAGAAATTTGTATTTCCGTCTGCATGTCTCTCCCGCGCGGATTTCGCGTATAGAAACCACCACCCATTCCCCCACTGAAAAATTCGCTGAAAATATCATTCAGATTTCCAAAATCAAATTCTGCGCCAGCGCTCTGGAATCCACCGTTTCCAAAACCTCCAGCGCCACTAAAGTCAAAACCGCCGAAGCCCTGCCCCGCGCCATAATTTCCCTGCCCCATATTTTCAAAACCAGACCCAAATTGATCGTATTTAGCTCGTTTAGCGTCATCGGAAAGGACCTGATAAGCTTCATTTACCTGCTTAAATTTCGCTTCATCGCCTTCTTTTTTGTCAGGGTGATATTTGTGCGCCAGCTTGTAAAAAGCCTTTTTTATTTCGTCTTTGGACGCGCCTTTATTAACTCCCAATATATTGTAATAATCTTTAGACATGGCTGTATTCTAGTTGGTAATTCGCAATTGTCAATTTTTCGTTAAATCATAGGCTCTGCTTCTCCTGACGCTTTTGCTTTTGGTTTTTCCCCGACGCTTTCGGCCGGGGCTCCGACCCCTTCGGGCGTCGGAGCTTCCTCAATTTCCTCCTTGTCTCCATTCTTTTCTCTTTCTTTTCTCTTTGCCTTTCCTTCTATGATTGCCTTTTCTTCGGCGCTTCTGATGATTGTAGCTTCTTCTTCTGCAATTAATTTAGCTGCATCATCTTTTGATATAGAATATTTTCTGCGAGAAGCCTCCATGATTTCTTTTCTATATGACGGATGAGTTGGTGGAAGAACGCGCAATGTCTCTGCGGAAAATGGATCATAAGATTCACCATCAATGGTCATCTTTACATAGATTTCTCCCACAGCGAGGTTAATCATGTCTTTGACACCGAACAATGGTTCAAATTCTGGTTTTAATTTTACAGCATCTTCTCCACCAACTCTAAAACAAATCAAGCTTCCAGTATTACCGAGGACAGCGTGTTGGACCTGAGGGATGAGCTGGCCAATATATTGATGAGCGATGGTGAGGTTGAGCGCATACTTTCTAGCTTCTGATAAAATGTTTTCAAATGTTTGAGTCACGATGTTATGAAACTCGTCTATGTACAAATAAAAATCCTTACGATCTGCCTCTGGAATACTTGCACGCTCCATTCCGGCTTGTTTTATTTTCGTCAAGAACATAGAACCGAAAAATGAAGAATTTTCTTCTCCAATACGTCCTTTTGAAAGATTAATGAAAATGATTTTACCATCGTTCATTAATTTACTGATATCAATTTTATTTTGTTTCTGTCCGAAAATGTTACGAAGAAGTGGATCAGAAAGAAACTGACCGAGCTTGTTTACGAGCGGGATAATGGCATCCGTATCAAATTTCTCTGACCAATCAGCGAATTCTATGGCGAAGAATCTTTTCACCATGTCGTCTGTAATATATTCCACTACTTTTTGTCTATAATTTCTGTCCGTCAGCATTGATATCATCCCCCGCATCGTGGCATGAGGATAATCGAGCAAAGCCAAACATGTAAAACGAAAAACGTGTTCTAGGCGAGGCGTCCAGTTTGCGCCGAATTGTTTATGCAAGACTTCAATCAATCCTTGGGTTAATTGAAATTTAAAAAGTGGATCCACGTTTGCAAGCGGATTAAAAGATGCAGGAAAATCAATATCTGACGGATCAATAACACAGACGTCTTCAATACGCTCCTTTGGAATATAATCCAGCATCGCATCTATCACGTCTCCGTGCGGATCAATAAGACATAAACCGTGTTTGTATGTCACGTCTTGACGAATGAGGAGTTCAAGCAACTTTGTCTTACCGACTCCGGACTTTCCGACAATGTAAAGGTGACGTCTGCGATCTATACGCTTTATACCAAAAATAAACTTCTTTTCTTCAAGAGAAGCTACATAATTTGTTCGTCCGATAAAAGAAACTTCTTCGGGTTTGACCTTGCCAAAAACGGGCAACTCTGGTGGCGGTGGCCCATATTTGATTATTTGCACTCGATTAGGCTTTGGCATAATTTTGAAATCTAGCTTATTTATTATATCATATAAAAATATGAAGATACACAGATTTATTGGAGGTTTTGACCTATCAGAAAAACCTGCCTCGACGCAAGGCGGGGAGGTAGAAATCACAAATCCTGAAAATATCAAGCAAATAAAGGATGTTTTGAGGATGGAAAAAGGTGATATCATAATCCTCTCAGATGGTAAAGGAAAAGAAGCGAAAACCACCATCGTTTCTATTTCTTCAGATAAAATTTTATGTGAAATTAATAAAATCCAAAAACAAGAAAAAATAGAAAGAAAAGTAAATTTATATTTGGCAATTTTGAAAAAAGAAAATTTTGAACTAGCAGCTCAAAAAGCCGTTGAATGCGGAGTTTCAAATATTATTCCAATAATTACCGAGCGTACCATAAAAACAGGATTGAACATTTCACGTTTAGAAAAGATAATTTTAGAAGCAAGCGAACAATCGGGTAGAAATATCGTGCCTACCCTTTCCCCCATTTTAGAATTTCCTGTTGCTTTAGCTTATGGAAGTGCAGCAGAAGAGAGAATTATTTTCCACCCAGAAAACGACCTCACCCTACACCCTCTCCTTAATAAAAAAGAGGGCACCAAAAATACAAAATCTGTTAGTATCTTTATCGGTCCAGAAGGTGGATTTACTGAAAAAGAAGTAAAACTCGCGGAAGATTCCGGCTACTCTGTCTCCTCTCTCGGCCCACTTACACTCCGCGGAGAAACCGCCGCCATCGTGGCTACTTACCGTGCAGTTTATGGGATTTGACCACCCCTATATTCCCCTCCTTATTAAGGCGGGGAGGATTAATACACTTCTTGCTGATAACACTTCTCACAATAAACTATCTCTGGTCTGTTAGGAGCATATGAAGTTTCAAATTCCACTTCACACTTCGCTCCCCCATGAAAATGATTTGTCTTATCGCACATACATGATCGGTGCCAAAGTTTCATTGGATTTCGCATTTTTAACCTACTATCGTGCCTGCAACCAAAACATAAACGGGGTAATGGAACTCCAAGTCGACGATATAAATTTAATTCATCCTCTAAAATTTTATATGCACCAGTACACCTATCATTGCATTTTCCGTCATGTAAACATCTTATTACTTCTTTTGTAATAAAATCATCAATATTATTTAAGCTATCTGGCAAATCCTTAGCGTCTATTGAAATTTTATACTCTACTTTTGCCTTCTCACGCCATTTATACCCCATAGTCTCTGCTTCTTTTTTAGTAATGGGAAAATAATCTTGCGCTACAGTCTCATTATATGCAAATGGAGATAATTCACTTGGAAAGAATTCTCCGTATTTATAGACTCTCCCCTTTTTATCTATATATGGCATGGTTTTCATGTGCTCTATAATTTTTTTAACAATTTCTTCATATTTTTCTTTTGTATATTGTTTGTTAAAAATACAATATTTTTTACTTTTCAAACCAATGCAGGCAAATAAATCAGAAGAGCTATAGCAATTAAAACAATATTCAATATTATTAGAATGATAGACTACGCTAGTAAAAAGATTACGAAAATTACCAAGTCCCGTATCAAATACTTCATATATCAATTCCATGTCACCGATACCCGGACCAGAATCATATGTATCTTTAATATTTAATACTCCCCAATGAATATATTTTGAGTCTTCAGCATTATCTGTAATGTCAAAACATATCTTTGAATTCTTTACACCCTCGATATTGTCTCCAGTAGAATTTACCACTTTTATTTGATTAGCAAATCTATGTAAAGATTTTAAATATAATTTCCTAAAATCCTTTTTAAAATTTTGAATAGTTTCATATTTAGTTAAATCAAATTCAGATATTCGCTTATCATATTCCTGTTTGGAAAGCTGTTTGTTCCACATGCAATAAGATTTACTGCGTAAATTACTACAACCAAAACAATTTACGCACCCGACACAATCATAAAGAAAATATGAATCGACACAATTTTTACAATTCAAGGAATAAAAGGTGCGATAACAATCAGAACAAATTACGCTATCGTAACAAAGTTCCAACCTATTAGCTACATACAAATCGGAAGAATCTTTAGAATACCAGGCTCTATTAGAATAAATTATGTTTTCACAGGATTCTGAACCAGAAATCATATAACAGTTTTTACTGTCATCGGCTACGTTACAATACTCGCTATTTACGGCATTTGAATTTGACAATGACTGAAACGGAAAATTATTTCTAAATTCTTTCCACTGTTCAAAAAATGGTTTACTAAAATCATAATCGCGCGCATAACTCATCGAATCCCATCCGTCTCCCCACCAAGCTTTAGAATCATAGATAACCATCTTTTCATCCGGATGAAAAGCAGAAATCATGGATTCATTGTGTCCTAGAAAACTGCAAGGTCTTCTAAAAAGAGATATCTCATTACGCCAACATAAACGCCTAACGGTACGACACTCCGGACAAAAGGTCGGCGCCGGCACTTTTATTTTTTCGTAAAAATTAAAATCTTCCGATTCTATCGTAAATTCTTTTTTGCAGTTTTGACATATTCTATTTTCTGATTCTTTACTCATTTTTTTTATTTACACATTTCAGCCATGGCGTAAATATGTTTTAATACACCTCTTGCTGATAACATTTTTCGCAATATACTATTTCCTGCCTGTCGGGAGAATACGCTGTCTCAAATTCGTTTGGGCAAGGTGTTCCGGTATGAAAATGAGAGGAATTATTACATTGGCACTTTCTATTATAGAGCTTCATACCTGTCCTTTGTTTTAATCGTTCAAAAGTGCGGCAATTCGGGCAAAGGCGTGGAAGTGGAATATTCATTTTTCTGTAGAAATTCAGCTCATCTTTGATTATTTTAAAAGCAGTCGTGCAAAGCTGGTTGCATTTGCCTTGATGTTCGCACTCGATGACTTTGCCTATCATATCGTCTTTTACATCTTTTATGTTATCCGGCAAACTGCCGATTTTAAGATCAAACTTATAATTCCTGTCCGCTGAATCTTCCCAAAGATACCCATTATCTTCTGCCTCTTGTTTTGAAATGGGGAAATATTCCTGAGATTGCGTCGTGTTATAAGGGAAAAAAGAAAATTCAATTGGAAAAAATTCACCATACTTGTAAATATTTCCTTTTTTATCTACAAAGGGCATCTCATTCATGTGTTCTTTTATTTTAGGCACCAATATTTCATATTCTTCCTTGGTGTATTGTTTGTTCAGAATGCAATATTTTTTCTGCCTCAAGCTCACACACCCAAACAAATTCTCGGATCCGCTCATACAATACAAAGAATATTCCAAATCATGCACTGATTCTTGGCAAAGAAAACAAAACTTCATATTTTGAGTACCTATTCCGCAAGCGTGACATTCATAAAGAAGCTGATTATTGTTTCCCCAGATTGAATAATCCCAGCAATCCTTACAAGGATCGCCTTCTTGAATGTATTGGCAATAGTGCATATTTTGTCCTTCTCGCACCATAAAAGAATTGATTACATCCTTCGAATGGCTTATGTAATTTCCGCTAACATTTGTATTTTGAAGTCCTTCTATAAATTTATTAGGGAATTTCAGCCAAAATTCATAAACTTTTTTCTTGATTTCTTGCAGATTTTGGTATGAACTTAGGTCAAAAGATTTTGTTTTTTCTAAATACTCTTCCCTGCTGTATGGAACATTGAAAATATAATAAGATTTATTACGCAGATTGACGCAGCCGAAACAATCTTGGCACCCTACACAGTTTTTGGAAAATGTTATATTAAATGAATTCTCGCAATGAGAGGAAAAAATACTTGAAGTACAGGAAGTAAGGAAAAATCCTTCATAACAATTTTCGCATTTTGAAATGTGAGATATATCAACACACCATTTGGATTTATTCACTCCGTTTCCGTACATCGAATCCTCCACTTCTCCGGCATTAAAAATCAGATAAGAATTTTTGGGGTCAGTTATATTATTGACATACGGGCTATAAACCCCTCCGATGACATTCAACGCTTTCAGCGGAACTTTTTTTACCAACTCAAAAAACTGTACGAAAAATGGCTTGGAAAAATCATAATCTTGCCCATAATCCATCGGATCCCATTTATCACTCATCCAAATTTCCCTTTCGTAAATCTTTATACCGGATTTTGGGGAAAACATCGTGAAAATTTCCTCTCCAGTAAAATCACTTTTTCTTTTGTAAAGCGCTCTCTCATTTCTGAAAGCAAATCTTCTTTGCGCTCGGCATAAATGGCAAAAGGTCGGCGCCGGCACTTTTATTTTTTCGTAAAAATTAAAATCTTCCGATTCTATCGTGAATTCTTTTTTGCAGTTCTGGCACTCTACATTTTTTGATTTATATTCCATAAATTCACCTCACCCCTTGCTTTCCCCTCTCCATAAAAAATGGAGAGGGGTTGGGGAGAGGTCATTCGAGGACTTTTCGTAAAACATCCTCTGGTATTTCTTTGGGTTTTTTAAGCACTGGAGTTTCTTCCCCTCCTTTTTGAGGAGGGGTGACTTTAGTCGGGGTGGTAATTTTTTCAGAAATAAAATTCTTTAACTTATTCATATCTTCTGGACTAGCAGAACGGTCTTTTGATGTAACAACACCTTTACTTGATTGTGTTGATGGATTCTTTAACGCATCAAGAGAGATAGATTTTTGTTGATTAATTTCAGGTTCTTTTATTTTATTTAAAATATCTCTTAATGCAGTACTTTTTACTATTGGGGTTTTTGGATCAGGGTTAACCACCACTTTTTGCGGAGCTACACTAACAGGGGTGACGGGTGAAGTAAAAACTTTTTTAATAGCACCCAAAATACTTGGCTTAACTGGCGAAGATGAAGAAATAGGCTTCAATGGCGCAAAATTTGGCTTAGTTTTCGACTGTACAGCTATAGGTGAAGTTCCAAACTTTTCTCCTTTTTCAGGATATCTTTCTTTTTCCTCATTTACAGTATTGCTTTTCAACGTAAATTCTATGCCCAAATCAGCAAGAGGCTTAAAATATGTAGATTCATCATATTTTATCTGATCGTCTCTACCCTTTTCTGCTTTAACTTCACCAGATTTAATTTTTGCAATACAATCTTTACAATAAACTGCTCTGCCTGGATCTGGTTTAAATGGCACCGTGCTTTCTTTTAGACAAAGCGAACAAGTAACAGGGAATTTCTCTAGAGCTCCACTACCTGTGTCATTGTCATTGCCGAGTGACATTCCACTCCAATCATTTATCTCTCTTTCTACGACTTCTTTACTTCTACAATAAAGCGCGCGAGAAGAATTAATAACTGCTTCTTCAATATCTCTGTTTCCCGACTTTACCAAAGGCGGCATAGTTTTAGCGGAGAAAGGTCGTGATGTCACGCCATCTATCATCAATTTCAAATAAGCTTTATAGTTTGGCAAGTTTACTAAATCCTGTGGAGTAAACTCTGGGTCAAATTCACTTTCCATAAATTCTGCATCATCCGAACCGACTCTAAAAACTATCATCGTCCCCACGTTTCCGAAAACAGCATCACGCACTGCAGAGCTCTTGTCCACCACGAGCTGAGCGGTGTACTGGTGCGCCACGGTCAAATTTAATCTATATTTTCTAGCCTCAGACAAAATACCTGCAAAAGCATCTGTCACGAAATTTTGGAATTCGTCCACATATAGATAAAAGTCTCGACGGTTTTCTTCGGGTATGCGCACACGTTCCATAGCTGCGAGTTGAATCTTGGTAATAATCATACCTCCGAGAAGTCCGGAGTTATCTTCACCGATGCGTCCTTTGGAAACGTTGACTAGGAAAATCTTGCCTTCGTTCATCATGTCAAATATATTTATCGTGCTCTTTGATTGGCCGACGACATTACGGATGATGGAAGTGGAAAGAAATTGTCCGACTTTATTTTGAATCGGCGCAATGGCTTCGTTTCGGAATTTATCTTGCCATGCTTCATATTCGTGAACCCAGAAAGCTTTAATGACGGGGTCTTTTAAATTTGAAATTATTTTCTGACGATAATCCTTGTCCACAAGCATTCTAGGAATACCGAGAAGCGTCGTGCCAGGAGTATCAAGTAATGCCAAAATAGCATTGTTTAAAATATATTCCATTCTGGCACTCCAAGCATTCGCCCAAATCTTGGTAAAAATACCCATCAGTCCAGAAGCCACCAAATGCTTGTATTGAGGATCAATCAGTTCAAGAACGTTGAACCCAATGTGGTGATCAGCATCGGCTGGGTTGAAATAAACGACATCTTTTACACGTTCAGGCGGAATAGCCGAAAGGACTGCTTCTACGTTTTCTCCGTGCGGGTCAACCATACAAACTCCGTCACCATTTTTGATGTTTTGGATAATCATGTTGAACATCAATGCAGACTTACCTGTGCCGGATTTTCCGAGAATATAAACATGCTGGCGCCTGTCTTTGCGCTTTATACCAAAAAGCTGATTCTTGTCCCGATAAGTAGTCAGGCCAAGATATGTCATGTCTTTATTTTGAGGTATTTGGGGGAATTCCATACCTTACTATTTTACAATAAAACAAGAAAAACTAAAAGCCCCTTTCGGGGCCTTTGAGGATAGCGATCTATAATCAATAAGTAAAAGAAAGTAACGAGTTTTTTATTATTGTAGAATACTTATCCCAGACGGAAGCATTACTTTCGCCAACGATAAGAAAGAATTTTCCATTAGTTTCTTGTCTAAATAATTCAAGACAATGAATTGAACCTATCGTACTATTAGAAAGGCTAATTTCAATTAGATAATAACTATTGCTACCAGTTCCAAATTTTTCCTTCTTTATTAGAGAAAAATTATCAAAACCTTTTGATTGGTCAATAGCGGCATTAACATAATCATCGAGATTTAAATTACCACTAGGCACTAACTCTAAATTTATAACAGGATGGTCACTTGGAACACTTGAATCAGAAAAAACAACTACTGCATTCTCAAGATTTTTTGGATTTGAATTTATCACCCATCCTGTTGGTGGCGTAATCTTAAAATTATATGTTGAATTTGAATAAACACTTCCATTTGAAGTCTGTAATATTGATTTAAATGGATCATTTAATGCCAATATGATAAAGATAATGAATACCAAAGTGAAAGCGATTGTTACCTGATCTTTTGTAAGTTTCGGAGAAAAATGTTCAAGTATTTGACCACCACGAGAATTCATCCAGCGGGCAAATAAAATAGATACAGCAATTCCAAATAATGCAGTTACTAAAGCCACTAGCCAAACATAGCGACCCGCAGAATCAGCACTTCCATATATCCTAATACCAATAGATAAACCAATAAGACCAAAAACAAAGAAACCCAAAACACTATAAAGTTTAATTCGATTCATGTACATATTATATTATAAAGAACTAGCAATAACAACCAAACTAAAAGCCCCTTTCGGGGCCTTTAGTGAAGAATTACTTCTTTGGCGTTTCGCCGTCTTTGCTTTCCTTAGATTCTGCTTCTTTAACTTCCGGATTTTGTTCTTCCGGAGTCTTTGGAGAATTTGGTGGAGTGCCAGCCTTTTGCATAGCCTCGCCTATTTTTGACATTTCAGAAGACAATTCCTCGGTAGCTTTTTTAATAGCATCCGCATCAGTACCATCTTTTACTCCACGAAGAGCAGTGATTTTAGCATTAACTCCATCTTTTAATTCCACTGGAATCTTTGCTTCATTATCTTTCAAAGCTTTTTCTGCAGTGTAGATAATCATCTCCGCAGTATTTTTCACATCCACGACATCTTTTTTCTTTTTATCTTCTTCGGCGTGAAGTTCAGCATCCTTTTGCATCTTTTTAATTTCTTCATCTTTGAGTCCTGAGCTTGCTTCAATCTTGATGGATTGAGTCTTGCCGGAAGCTTTATCTTTTGCTGCTACATTCAAGATTCCGTTTGCATCCACATCAAAAGAAACTTCAATCTGGGGCATACCTCTAGGTGCTGGTGGAACGCCGTCCAAAATAAATCGGCCGAGAGACCTGTTGTCAGAGGCCATCGGTCTCTCTCCTTGCACTATATGTATCTCCACAGAAGTTTGATTATCTGCTGCAGTAGAAAATACCTGAGATTTTGAAGAAGGAATAGTTGTATTTCTTTCAACTAATTTTGTAGCCACACCTCCGAGAGTTTCAATACCAAGAGAAAGAGGAATAACATCCAAAAGCAGAACGTCACGAACGTCTCCAGCGAGCACTCCGGCCTGCACCGCAGCACCGAGAGCCACGACTTCATCAGGATTTATAGACATATTTGGCTCTTTTCCGAAAAGCTTTCTGACTGCATCCACAATAGCTGGCATTCTGGTCTGTCCTCCTACCATAATGATTTCATTTATCTCATTCATCTTGAAAGGCGAAGCCGCTAGGGCTCGTTTCGTAATTTCAATAGAATGATCAATTAAATCCTTTGTGAGGGATTCCAAAGTAGCTCTAGTCATCTTCATGAGCAAATGTTTTGGACCTGTCGCATCTGAAGTAATGAAAGGAATATTTATTTCTGCTTCCATTGTTGTAGAAAGTTCGTGCTTTGCTTTTTCTGCAGCTTCACGAAGTCTCTGGTGAGCAAGCGGATCCTTGGTGACGTCTATACCAGACTCTTTTTTATATTCATCAGCAATCCACTTTACTATCTTTCTATCAATATCGCCCCCACCCATGTGACTGTCTCCATCTATAGACTTTACTTCTATCACATCACCGCCTATTTCAAGTACAGATACATCAAAAGTACCTCCACCGAAATCGTAAACCACTATTTTTTCATTTTTCTTTTTATCAAATCCATAAGCGAGCGCTGCGGCAGTAGGTTCATTGATAATTCTCTTTACATCTAGTCCCGCGATAGCTCCGGCATCCTTTGTGGCCTTTCTCTGTGAATCATTAAAATATGCAGGCACAGTGATAACTGCTTCGGTTATCTTTTCTCCAAGCTTTGCTTCAACATCAGTTTTAATTTTTTGCAAAATCATCGCAGAAATTTCTTCTGGTCGGTAAAACTTATCTAACATTTTCACTTTTACTCCACCTCCATCACCTGCCTCTATTTTAAATGGAGCTGTGGTGCGATCTTTCTGTACTTCTGGATCATCAAATCTGTGACCCATAAAACGTTTTATTTCCGCAATCGTATTTTCCGGATTTGTAATAGCTTGTCTCTTTGCTAAAAGACCAACGATACGATCACCATTTTTTGAAGTCGCTACGACAGAAGGCGTCGTACGATTACCTTCAATGTTTTCTATAATTTTCGGTGCGCCTCCTTCTATGATAGCGACAGCCGAATTTGTTGTACCCAAATCTATACCTATGATTTTGCTCATATTTTATATGGTTAAATTAATAATTAACATTTATTTTGCGACCACTAAAAACTTGTATAATAAGAGTATATATGATAGGCTACATATATGTCAAGCAATTCAAAGAAAATACTTAAAAAACTAGCCGAAAACCCAGCAGTTTCAATACAAGATTTGAAAGAGGGAGATGCAAAAAACACCTATGCCATTTCTCGTGCATTAAAAAATTTAGTTAAAGAAAACTGCGCTGAAATATACAAATCTGAAAGACAAAACTATGCCAAAATTACTCCAAAGGGGAAAAACAAACTAAATAGTTTAATGTTAGATAGTAATTCAACTTTGGTAAGCACCACTTGGGATGGGTTTTGGAGAATTATTTTGCTTGATCTTCCGGAAGAAAGAAAAAGCGAACGCGAAAGCCTGCGCTACCTCCTGAAAAAAGCTGGCTTCGTCTGCCTCAAAAATTCCGCTTGGATTTCTCCCTTCCCTTTTGAACACCTGTTCACAAATATAAAAAAAGATCTGGGCCTGACTACGGAGATGATGATTCTAGTCACAGAATTTGTGGATGAAGAAACAAAAAAATTCTTATTCGAAACATTCGGGAAGTAGAAACTTGTCAACCTGCCACGTCGACAAGTTAATTTACCTCCTTTCTATAACAATCCAAGCAATAAACAGTTTCCGGTCTCTCCGGAGCGTAGCTCGTCTCAAATTCGTTTTGGCAGCTTCCTTCATGCCCATGATTCCCCTCGTCACACATACATGAACGATGCCAAAGTTTTATCGGCTGGCGCAGAAGAAGTCTTTCGTAGTGCCTGCAATTCGGGCACAAAACCGGAAGCGGAATATTATGGGCTTTGTAAAACTGCAATTCATTTTTGGCAATTTTGAAAGCTGTCGTGCATTGCTGATTGCATTTACCGTCATGTTCGCAAGCTATCACTTCATTTAAAATATTATCATCAACTGAGCCGATATCTTTTGGTAATTTGTCCGGCAAAATCGTCGGAACATAATTCTTTTTTTCAGGCTCTTTCCAATAATACCCTTCTTTAACCGCTTCTTCTTTTGTTTTTGGAAAATATTCTTGAGCGATAGTTTCATTATAGGCAAAAGGCATCATATCGGGAGGAAAATATTCCCCGTAACGGAAGGTCCTGCCTCCTGAATCTATATATGGCATAGAATTCATCTGTTCTTTTATTTTTGTCCTGAGTTCACCGAAGGATTCCTTGGTGTATTGTTTATTAAAAATACAATACTGCTTTTTACGAAGCCCGACACAGCCGAACAAATCTGAAGAAGAAAAGCAATTTATGCAATACTCCGCCCTTATCAACTGATCCCATGATTCATTGGAGAAAAAGACCGAAGAACACTGTCTGCCCAAGTTGCATACTTCGTATATAAGCTCGCTTCCTAATCCCCAATAGGTATAATCCATCACGTCTTTCGCATCCATAACGCCGAACAAGTATTTTCCATCTTCTACTCTATCGCAATTAAACGACATTTTTACGCTTTTTGAATTTTCAATCCAATTTCCGGAAGAATTGACCGAATGATATTCCACAAGGCTCGGCATAATGTGCTTCAAAAATTCTTCTGCCACTAATTTTTTTATTTTCTCTAATTCACCCCTGTCTGAAATTTTAAATTCAGAAATTTTCTTTTGGTACTCTTCTTTAGAATACTGCTTATTGAAAATACAATTGCTTTTATTCCTTAAATTAGTACAACCGAAACAATTCTGGCAATTTCGGCAATTGGATAAAAAGTCCGAATCAATACAGCTGTTGCACTCTTTGGAATATTTCAGGCCGTTGCTGTCGTAACAATCTATGCATTCATAACAGCGTTCGGATTTATGGATATTGTAGCAATCCATAGAATCGCGGGAACCCCAATACGAAACTCCGTAATAACAATTTTCGTTTTCATTGCTGGCAAATATGAGATAGCAATTTTTCAGATCACTAACACGATTCGTATATTCGCTGTTTGTATTGAAACCTTGTTTTATCGTCCCAAGTCTAGGTACATTTTTAAATAATTCATTATACTGTTCAAAAAAAGAACGAGAGAAATCATAATCTCTACCATAAGTTTCTCCATCCCATTTGTCGGAATAAAAACAGCTGAAACAATAAACTTTATAGGAACTGTCGGCGGGATAAATAAGTATTTTTTCTTCTCCGCACAAGTCGCATTTTCTTTTATAGAGAGCTCTTTCATTTCGGATGGCAAAACGCCGTATGAGGCGGCATTCCGGACAAAAAGTCGGAGGCGGAACTTTTATTTTTTCGTAAAAATTAAAATCCTCCGATTCTATCGTGAATTCTTTTTTGCAATTCTGGCAGTTTTTTGTTTCTATTTTCATAATCAATACACTTCTTTATTATAACAGCTTTCGCAATATATTTTTTTAGAATTATCATCTGGTGAATGTGAAGTTTCAAATTCATTCGGACAGCTTGCCCCGCCTTGGCGTGGGATTCCCTTATGCCCGTGATTTTCCAATTCACACATGCATCGCTTATGCCACAATTCTCTTTTCGGACGCAATTCCAGCCTTATTTTATAACGGCAATTCGGACAACGCCTAGGAAGCGGGATACTTTCTTTTCTGTAAAAGAATAGTTCATTTTTGGTTATATTGTAATTTTTAGAGCAATTTATGCAGAAAAATATTTCATTTAAATAGCTGTCCGACACATCTTCTATCTTGTCCGGAATAGCTCCTGCGGAAACAGTCTCCTTACCGAAAGTTCCTGGAATATTTTCTTCCCAATGCCAGCCCTTAGCCAAAACTTCTTCTTTAGTAAGAGGCATATAGAAATTCCCTTGCGTTTCGTTGTAACACACCGGCGATATTTGCGGAGGGAAAAATTCTCCATATTCCCCCGTCTTTTTCATATGCTCTATAATTTTATCTTTCAAAATCTGATAGTCCGCTTTGAGATATTTTTTATTAAAAATCATATAATCGCCTTTTTTGACGCTGACACATCCGAAAAGATTCTGGCTGTTCTGACAAGTATCGCAATAAGAAATTTCCATATTGTCATAGCAAAGATTACAAAATTTTGAATTAGAAAGTCTAGTGCAACCATGAAGTTCATAACAAAGTTCGGTATTCCATCCTACATGATAAATATCCATACAATCTTTAATCTTTGTACATCCATAAATGTATTTGCAATTTTCTCCTTTAACAAATTCAAAAGATTTGGTTACATTTTTACTGTCAAAGATTGAGGACCCAATCGAATTGACGCTTCTTTCGTTGATAACATAACGGTGGATTGCTTCTTTATCCATTAAATCTTTAAATTCCTTATTCAAACCTTCTCTGACAGCAAAAGAGGAAAATTCTATATTTTTCATTTTTTCCATATAAGCTTCCCGAGAATACTGCTCGTTTCTAAAAACATAGCTTTTATTGCGCAAATTGGAGGACATAAAACAATCGTTACATCCGTGACAGTCGTAACAATAAAGACAAGAAGAACAATCTTTCAGAAAACTGCTGTATTGGCACTGGTAGGATTTGCGCGAATCAATAGTTTCATAAAGCCGTTCTCCGGCTTCATATATACCGGAACAGTCTGTACAATCTCGTGATTTAAATGTATGGTCGCTATACAAAACATTTTCATCTTCAAAAGCTATAAAAGATAGGTAAACATTTTTATTATCAGCGGAATGATTTGTATACTCGGAATTAATACTTCTTTTATTCAAAAGCGCCATACGAGGCACTTCACGTTGTAATTCCGCAAACTGCTCAAAAAATGGCCTTGAAAAATCAAAATCTCTTCCGTAAGAAGAAAAATCCCAGTCATCGCCCCACCAGCATTCGTTGCAGTAGACCTTATATGGCTTATTTGGAGAATAAATAGTCACCGTGCTTTTTCCGCAAAGATCGCAGTTTCTCCTATATAAAGTCCGCTCGTTTCTCCAAGCATAACGGCGGAGCTGTCTGCATCTTGGGCACCAAGTCGGCGCAGGTACTTGCATCTTTTCGTAAAATCCAAAATCCTCCGGTTCTATCGTGAAATCTTTTTTACAGTTTTGGCAGTTTTTTGTTTCGCTTTGCATAATTTTATCATCACACCACTTTTGGACGGCCGTCTAAAAATGGTATTGTTTAATAAACTTCTTGCTGATAACATTTTTCACAATACACTATTTCCGGCTTATCCGGCGCATATGAGGTTTCAAATTCAATTTCGCAATCTCCACCAGAGTGAAAATGGTTCTTTTTATCGCACATACATTGTCTATGCCAAAGTTTAAACGGATTTCGCTGTTTTAATCTCTGATAATGCCTGCAGTTTGGGCACAAACGCGGTATCGGCAACTTCATTTTTTTATAAAATTGCAACTCAGATCCGATAATTTTAAATGCCTCGGTACATTGCTCGCCACAGGAACCTTTGTGCTCGCATTCTATGACCTTGCCCAGTATGTCTTCATTTACATCATCAATATCATCGGGTATATCATCATTTTTTATTTCTATTGCATAGTTTCTTTCTTCCTTTTCTTTCCATTTATAGCCTTGTTTTAATGCTTCTTCCTTGGTTAATGGAAAATATTCCTGAGTGATGGTTTCGTTGTAACAGAATGGGCTTAATTCTGATGGGAAAAATTCTCCATATTTATATATTAGTCCTTTTTTGTCTGCGTAAGGCATTTCATCCATATGCTTTTTTATTTTTGGTATCAATTCCTCATATTCTTCTTTCGTATATTGC
>CAIVBM010000028.1 GCA_903904195.1 uncultured bacterium | reverse complement strand
TTTTATGACAAAAGAAGAATTATTACAAGAACTTTCTAGTAAAATAAGTACCGGTGAAATAAATAGAAATGAAATAGCTGATAGGTTTGGTCTTACCTCTGTCGTTACAAATATCTCCACCGCTACAACAAAAACAAAAACTGCCTCAAGTTTTTCTTTAACAAAGCTGCTTTATGTTTTAGGAGCAATTATCGCGGTAGTTGGCATGGTTCTCTTTGCATATAGGGTTTGGGATGACATAGGCTCAATAGGGAGGATCTCTATTACCCTTGGTCTTGGTCTTCTTATTACCATTATCGGGATATTTTTATCAAAAGATAAATCAACAGACAAAGACAATATTGGAACTATTTTTTATTTTATTGGAGGATTACTTATTCCTGGTGGCGCTATGGTGGCTCTTCATGAATTTTTCAGTTTAGGTACAGATCTTTCTTGGCCACTTGCCGTGACATTTTGTGTTATCTTTGTTTTTTACTTATTGATGAATTATGTTCAAAAGAATGCTATCTTAACTTTCTTCACTATCGCAAACGGCACGGCTTTTGTTTATCTTATAGTTGGAGCTATTACTAATGGTATGCTTGATAATACTACAGATTTATATGCTTATCTAACTATGATAATAGGTACTTGTTATATTTTACTTGCATATTCATTCAGAGATAGTTGGAACGTTAAACTTGTTCCAGTGCTTAACTTTTTTGGTTTTATTTATATTCAGGGTGCAATACTGTCTCAGTATTTTAACGGATGGAATCATTCCATGTGGCCGGTTTTATTTTCACTCGGATTAGTTTTTGTGTTTTATTTATTCTTGAATTCTCATCTCAAAAATGCTGCTCTTACAGGGCTTACTATTATCAATGGCACAGCTTTTGTTTATATATTTATCCAAGAATTAATTAAGGGTTCTTATTATTCAAATGGAGATATATATGTATATTTAACCATGGTAATAGGTATGGTTTATATGTTATTAGCTTATTCATTTCGTGGCGGTTTTAACGACAAATTAGTTGATATTCTTAATTTCTTTGGAATTATTGGCTTGCTTGGTTCAGCATTTTCCAAGATTTATGGATCATTTCCTTGGCAGATGTTTTTCCTTATCTTAGTCATCGGAGGATTTGCTTACTCTGTATATGCTAGAAGCCGTATTATATTAATAATCAGCACTCTTTTCCTTTTGTCTTACATTTCTTATATTACTGGTGAATATTTTGCAGATTCTGTTGGCTGGCCTATATCTCTAGTTGTTCTCGGTTTTATATTTATCGGGCTTGGATATGTTTCTATAAATATAAATAAGAAATATATCGCAGGATAATTAACTTTTACAATAAAAGACCGCTTTGCATAAAGGCGGTTTTTTGTTTATTATGTAATAACACATGAAAGAATACGATCATAAAAAACTAGAAAAGAAATGGCAGACTTTTTGGGATAAAAAGGGAGTCTATAATGCAAAAGACAAATCCGAAAAACCAAAGTATTACAGTTTGATTGAGTTTCCTTATCCTTCTGGTGACGGGCTTCATGTCGGGCACCCGAGGCCATACATAGGCATGGATATTATTTCCAGAAAAAGGAGACTCGAAGGCTTTAACGTTTTATATCCAATCGGCTGGGACGCGTTCGGCTTGCCGACGGAAAATTATGCGATAAAAACGGGCAAGGATCCGAGAGTTGTGACCAAGAAAAATAGTGACAATTTCCGCAGACAAATAAAGTCTCTCGGTATTTCTTTTGATTGGTCTAGAGAAATAAATACCACCGATCCGAAATATTATAAATGGACGCAATGGATATTTTTACAATTCCTGAAAAAAGGCTTGGCATATAAGGCTAAAATGACGATAAATTGGTGCCCGAAAGACAAGATAGGCCTTGCGAACGAAGAGGTCATCAATGGCTGTTGCGAACGTTGTGGAACGGCGGTGGAAAAAAGAGAAAAGGAGCAATGGATGCTCGCCATCACAAAATACGCCGACCGGCTTTACAAAGATTTGGATGATGTGGATTATCTTCCGCAAATAAAACTTGGGCAGAGAAATTGGATAGGAAAATCCGAAGGAGTGCAAATAAAATTTCCAATTTCCAATTTCCAATTTCCAATAGAAGTTTTCACGACTCGTCCGGACACGATTTTCGGGGCAACATATTTAGTGCTAGCGCCGGAACATGAATCAATTGCAAATTTAAAATTGCAAATTACGAATTGGAGTGAAGTTGAAAAATATATAGAAGAAGCAAAGAACAAAACAGAAATAAATAGAATAGGAGAAAAAATAAAAACCGGAGTTGAATTGAAAGGTTTGAAAGCAATCAATCCCGCCACTAAAAAAGAAATTTCGATATGGATAGCCGATTATGTTCTAGCGACTTATGGCACAGGGGCGATTATGGCTGTGCCGGCGCACGATGAGAGAGATTTTGAATTTGCAAAGAAATATAATTTGCCGATAAAAAATGTCATTGAGCCTCTTTTTGTTGACAAAATTGAAGAGGGTTTACCTTTTGTAGAACGTAATGCAATATCAGTAATAGTAAAGCATTGGTCTGAAAATAAATATTTAGGACTTAAATGGAAAAAAGCAAACTGGGGAACTTTCATTACTGGAGGAGTTGAAAAAGGACAAACGCCGGAGGAAGCAGCTCGAGCTGAGATAGAAGAAGAAACAGGCTATTTTAATTTAAAATTTATAAAAAATTTACCAAGTACGCATAGTAAGTTTTATCACATACCGAAAAAAGAAAATCGCTTTGCGCATTTTACTAATTTCTATTTTGAATTGAAAAATGGGGAACAAAAAGAAATAAAAAATGAGGAGAAAGATAAACATGAATTAGTTTGGCTGACGTCAGATGAAGTAGAAAAATTTATTACTCCTCTGGGACAACTGCGAGATTGGAAATTATTACAAAAAGATATGACTTATTCCGGTTTTGGAATTCTTTTTAACTCCGGAAAGTTTAATGGTCTTGATTCCGAAAAAGTAAAAAAGGAAATTATGAAATTCGTCGGTGGAAAAGAAAAAACCACCTTCAAGCTTCGTGATTGGGTTTTTTCTCGTCAGAGATATTGGGGTGAGCCGATACCAGTAATCCATTGTGCAGATTGTGGTATGGTGCCCGTGCCAGAGCGTGATTTGCCAGTAGAACTTCCAAAAGTCAAAAATTATCAACCGACTGATAGTGGTGAATCTCCACTTGCAAATGTAACCAAGTGGGTAAATGTAAAATGTCCTAAATGCAAAGGTCCGGGAAAACGTGAGACAGATACGATGCCAAACTGGGCGGGTTCTAGTTGGTATTATCTCAGATATACTGATCCTAAAAATTCAAAAGAATTTGCTTCAGCAAAAAATTTAAAATATTGGACACCAGTAGACTGGTATAACGGAGGCAACGAGCACACGACTCTACACCTTTTATATTCTCGATTCTGGCATAAATTCCTTTTTGACCAAGGTCTTGTGCCCACCAGCGAGCCGTATAAAAAGCGCACTTCGCACGGCATGATTTTGGGCGAAGGGGGAGTGAAAATGAGCAAATCCCTCGGCAATGTCATCAATCCAGACGAAATGGTAAAAATATACGGCGCAGACACTTTGCGCGTTTATGAAATGTTCATGGGGCCGTTTGACCAGTCCGTGGCTTGGTCTACCGAAAGCATCATAGGCTCACGAAGATTCTTGGAGCGTGCATGGAATTTACAATACAAAATACAAAAAAATAAAAAATATACCGAGTTTGAAATTGAGAAAACCATAAAGAAAGTATCAGAAGATATAGAAGGGATGAAATTTAACACTGCTATTTCTACACTTATGATTTTTGTGAATGAAATCGGGAAATTAGAATTTATATCGCAATATGCGTATGAAACTTTCTTGAAACTTTTATCTCCTTTTGCGCCACATGTGACAGAAGAGCTTTGGCATATATTGGGACACAAAAGTTCTATTAATCTCGAATCATGGCCGGTGTATGATCTTTCAAAAATAAAAGACGAAGAAATAAAAATCGCTGTGCAGATAAACGGCAAAGTAAGGGCGGAAATCATGATAAGCGCGCAGGATGGGGAAGAGGAAATAAAAATGAAAGCTCTGAAAAACGAGTCCGTCACGAAGCACATCGCCGGAGGAACCCCTAAAAAAGTTATTTACGTGAAAAACAGGCTTATCAACATAGTTATTTAATTGCGTTCTTTTATTAATATATAGTATATCGATTACGATATATCAATGGCGCTCGGACATTATGCAAATAAACTTGCACATGCTCCTCGCTTATTGATATAATAACTTCATGAATAATTCAAACATATTTGATAGGTTGTCTTTTGTGTCGTTGTTTTTAGTCGTAGTTTTATTGCCGATTTTTTGTTTACCTTTTACAAATTTTCCAATTGAAATCTCCAAGGGATTACTCTTGGTTGTAGGTCTAGCTGCCTGTATCATTTTCTGGGCGATAGCTCGATTTATTGACGGCAAAGTAATTTTTCCAAAATCTTATTTACTTGCTTCCGGATTCGGTATAGTTTTGGTGTTTTTACTTTCAGCATTATTTTCTGGGACCCCGCAAGTCTCTTTATTCGGCACGATGTTTGATGTAGGTTCTTTTTATTTTATTTTTTCCGCTTTTCTTTTGATGCTCTGTTCTTCTGTTGTATTTAGAAATCCAAAGCGAGCAAAGATGGTCTTACTCGGTACTATATTGTCTTCAGCCGTTCTTTTAGTTTTCCAAATTGTTCATTTATTTTTCCCTGCCAATACAAACTTATGGGGGATTTTGGCAGACAAGACATCAAATATCTTGGGTTCTTGGAGTGCTCTCGGTCTCTTTGCTGGATTTTCCGGTCTTATTTTCCTTCTAATGATAGAGTTTTTTCCTATTTCAAAAATGGAAAAAATTCTTTTAGGAATTTTTCTTTTTCTTCTCTTGCTTTTGACCACTGCTATAAATTTTTCATTGGTTTGGATTCTTCTTGGAATTTCCAGTTTAGTTATATTTGTCTATAAAGTTTCTATTAATTTTCAAATAAATGAAGGAGAAGAGAAAAAACATTTTCCGATAATTTCCCTTGTTATCATGATGATATCTTTGTTATTTTTCTTGAACCCGCTTATATCTCTGCCAAAAGGACCGATTTATTTTGATAATATTATTCCAAGTTATTTAGGAGTGCAAAACACCGAAGTAAATCCTACTTTCCCTGCGACTATGTCAGTCACTGGTCGTGTACTTGTTCATCATCCTATTTTAGGAATCGGTCCAAACAAGTTTGCCACTGCATGGGCGATGTATAAGCCTTCTGCTATAAATAACACTCAGTTTTGGGACACTTCTTTTGATTCAGGTTCAGGATTATTGCCGACTCTAGCATCTACGACCGGTGGACTCGGCATCCTTAGTTTACTTGTCTTTTTAGTTCTATTTTTAATTACTGGCACAAAATCTGTATTCTCAAGTATTAAAAATGGAGTGAATTGGGAAAAGATAACATTTTTTGTGTTGTCTCTTTACCTTTTCGTATCTTTATTCTTTTATTCTTCTGGATCAGTTATGTTTCTACTTGCATTTGCGTTCACAGGGACATTTGTCGGTTTGATTACTTCTAGTCCGGACAAAGAAATATCAGTATTGTTTTTAAACGATCACAGGAAAAGTTTCTTTTCCATACTCGCTCTTATTTTTATCATAATCTTTTCTGTTGCTGGTTTATTCAAATATATAGAGCGATTTTCTTCGATTTCGTATTTTGGCAAGACAATACAAGCTTCCACCGTGCCTGTTGCCGAAGATTCTATAAACAAAGCTTTGTCATTGTATGTAAATGATCTTTATTTGCGTACCTATGCGCAGGTTTATTTACTTGATTTAAATTCTATTGTTAAGAAAAGCACTCCTTTGAGTGACGCCGATAAAGCAAACTTACAGACGACTTTAGACTTAGTTGTAAAAGGTGCGCAAGCAGCGGTTTCTTTTAATCCTTCAAATTATTTAAACTCGCAATTACTCGGTTCTATATATCAAGAAATCGGTTCATTGGGAGTTAAAGATTCATACAGCAAGGCTGTGTCGGCTTATCAAGATGCTTCCAATTTGAATCCTTTAAACCCAGGTTTTAAATTAGCAATGGGTAATGCAGCATTTTCTGATGGAAAAGTTCAAGATGCTAAAGACTATGCCAATGCCGCGCTTTCTCTCAAGCCAGATTATGTTGATGCTTATATTTTCTTATCTCAAGTAGCATTAAGTGAAAATGATAATACTTCTGCGCTCAATTATGCGCAAACAGCTCTTTCCATCACTCCAAATGATCCAAACTTGATAAAATATGTTCAATCCTTAAAGAATCCTACTTCTTCATCCACAAAATCAACCTCAGCCCCAGTTACAACAAAGAAAAAATAGTTGAATTCAGATGGAAAAGATTTTTAGAATTTTCAGCAAGGAATCTGTAAACATAAATCAAGCAGCCGTCCTTTTAGGCCTTTTTACTTTACTTTCCCAAGTCTTGGCGCTTTTCCGTGATCGTTCAATCGCGCATTTTATCGGTCCATCATCTTCACTTGATGCTTATTATGCGGCTTTTCGTGTGCCAGACCTTATTTTCGTCTGTATCGCATCTTTAGCTTCTGTCACAGTTCTCATTCCTTTTATTTCCGCCAAAATGCAAGGTGGAAAGGTAACACAAGAAGCCGAGAAATTTCTAGGTGATGTTTTTACTGTTTTCTTTGGAGGAATGGTTTTTGTTGCTGTTATATTTTTCTTCTTGATGCCTCACTTGATATTTTTTATTGCTCCGGGTTTTCCTCCAGCTTTACAGAAAGTCGCGATAGATCTTTCACGCATCATGCTCCTTTCTCCGATTTTGATGGGTCTTTCAAATCTTTTTGGCACGATAACCCAGCTTTTTAATCGATTTTTTGTTTTCTCTTTGAGCCCTGTTTTTTATAATCTTGGAATCATTATCGGAGTTATTTTTCTTTATCCGATTTTCGGAATCTATGGATTGACTTTTGGGGTCATTATCGGAGCCTTGATGCATTTTGGTATTCAAGCTTTTGCTTCACATAGTTGCGGTTTTACACCAAAGTTTTCTCTCTCTATTAATTTTGCTGATATGAAGAAAGTAGCTATGACTTCACTCCCTAGGACTCTCGGTCTTGCTTTCAACAATGCCGCAGAGATTTCTATGACTGCTTTTGCCTCTTTTTTGGCAGCTGGTTCCATCTCTATTTTTAATTTCTCTTACAATTTACAATCCGTTCCGCTTTCTATTTTTGGTATTTCTTATGCCGTGGCGGCTTTTCCGACTTTGGCGCGTTCTGTCTCCCTTGGCAATCACGATCATTTTAATAATCATTTAAAATCAGCCGCTAGGTCTATAGTCTTTTGGTCCATTCCGGCGACTTTTCTTTTTATTGTGCTTCGTGCGCAGATAGTGCGCGTCATACTCGGTTCCGGTTTTTTTTCTTGGAATGACACTCGTCTAGCTGCAGCAGCCTTGGCTATTTTTTCTGTTTCTGTTTTAGCGCAAGGAATGACAGCGCTCATCTCTAGGGCTTATTATGCGAAAGGTGATACAAAAACTCCACTCGTGATAAATTTCATCTGCTCTGTTTTGATTATCGTTTTCGCTTATTTATTTTTGAAAATTTTTGAAAATATTCAATTTTTCCGTTATTTTATGGAGTCATTGCTCAAGATAGATGACATCTCTGGTACTGAAGTTATTATGCTGCCTCTCGCATATTCTCTGGGCACCATTTTAAATTTTATTTTACATTGGATTTTCGTGAAAAGAGATTTTATGCCAAACGAGCCTTTTATCGCCAAAGTTTTCTTTCAAAGTCTCGGGGCCTCATTTTTCTTGGGGATTTCCACTTATTTGAGTTTGAATTTACTTTCACCTATCTTTGACACTACGACCTTTTTCGGAATATTTTTACAAGGATTTATCTCTGGTATAATCGGCATTATCGTGGCTATCATAGTGCTCTATTTGCTTCAAAATGAAGAACTTAAATCTCTCTTGGAAACGTTGAAAACTAAATTCTGGCGCGCGAAAATAATTGCTTCTTCACAGGAAGAGCTTTAATTGCTATAATATAAATGTTTTGATCTAATTTATGTTAGATAATTCAGTTAAGAAAAAAGTTTTTCTTTTTGGAATTTTATTTTCTATGGTTTTTTCTGTGTCTTATGTATTTGCCTCGGAGATTATCGGAGTGATTGATGCTACGAATAAATACGCTTGGGGAGAAAACATCGGCTGGATAAATTTTGGTTGTGATAATTGCAATGTGCAAGTTGCCGATAACGCCATCTCTGGATATGCTTGGAATCAAAATTATGGTTGGATAAATCTGGCTCCAACTAATTCCGGAGTTAAAAATGATGGAAATGGAAATCTTTCAGGGTGGGCTTGGGGTAAAAATCTCGGCTGGATTGATTTTGCCGGAGTGACTATTAGTCCAAACGGAGAATTTTCGGGCTATGCCACGATAAAATCAAATAACAGCAGAATCAATTTTAATTGCAATAACGGAGCATCTTGTTCTTCGGCGGATTTTAAAGTGAAAACAGATTGGTTGCCAGCGAGTTTGAGGAGCACACAAGGAAATGGTCATGGTGGCAGGGGAGGTTCAAATGGAGGAAGTCCAATTATTTCACCTCCTGTTACTACGACTCCAGTCGTGGCAGTTGTGAACAATGTTTCAAATATTTTAAATGATGTTTACAATTCTATTATTGGTCTTTTTAAGCCGGAGAAATCCGCTACCGTAATAGTCCAAGTTCCCAAAATCGCACCTACGGCTTTAGGAAAACTCTGGAATATTTTGCCAGTGGAAGCTATCAACACTTTCGTCTTTGCTCCTTTGCCTTATGAAATCCGCACACTAGCATCCAAATTCCCCGAACTTAGCAATACTTTGAAAAGCGTCGGAGTGGAAAGGTTTACCGACATCAGCAAACTCTCTGGGGTGACTTTTAAAGTTCCGGGTTTGGCGCAAGAGCTAAATAATACGATAAACAATATCGGAGCGGAAAATCTAGCTAAAATAGACAACATAAACGGTGTGGGAATTAATTTCCCCGGACTTTCCAATCCAAACCAAATACCAGGCAACGTTTCTCTGGGCACAGGCAATATCGCCCTTATTCCAGGCTTGCCGGTGTCTGATTTTTCTTTAGTACAAAAGAAAAACTTGCCGACCGAGTTCGTTTTTGCTCGAGCGGATAATGAACTCGTTGATTTAAATGTCGCACTGTCTTTAAACGATAAAGGTGGAGTCACTCAGAAAATAGAATCATTACCGGGGAATATTTTGAAACTTGTGGTCAAGCCTATCGGTCCGGCTAGGAGCGTTACAGGATATTTTGCTTTTGAAGCGGCTACACCAAAAGTTTCAGAAAATACAAATTCTATTTCTCGTTCTTCTCTTGCTGCTTCTGCCATTTTTTCTATGAATGATTTAGTAGTCAAGGCTTCGAGCGCAATTCCTCCAGAACAAAAAATGGTGCTTTCTTCTTTTGAATACACCGATCCTACGCATAGCGGAATATACACTGCCAATGTGATGGCTCCATCTGCTCCGGGTTCGTATCAGATTATCACGCTCATTGATTATGTAGATCCGTCTCTTGGTGTTCGCCAGATAGCGATGACCGCAGTGATTGATCCGGAAGGTTATGTGTATGAAAAATCTGGAAATAAAGAAACTCGCATCCCATCTGCCATTGTTTCACTATATTATTTGAACCTCACCACAAAAAAGTATGAGCTTTGGCCAGCAAAGAAATATCAGCAAGAGAATCCGCAAGTCACAGATACGAGCGGGACATATTCATTCTTGGTGCCGGAGGGTTCATATTATTTTGATGTGGAAGCCCCTGGTTATAATTCGTATATTGGTAAAGTATTCGTCGCCACTGAGGGCGGAGGTATTCATGAAAACATAGAATTAAGTAGCAATAGTGGCTTTTTTGCCGACCTTGATTGGAGGACTGTCCTCTTGATTGTTGTTTCATTATTATTAATGTATAATTTGTGGAGGGAAAGGTTATTAACTCTCCTGTTAAAGAATTATGGAAACAGTAAATAAAAAAAGAATTTTTTTCATTATAATTTTAGGATTGCTTGTCATCGGCAATGTTTATTTTGGGCTGAATTACTTTTATACCAATTCTGATCTTCAAGTTTTAAAAGGAAATGAGGCTAAATCAGTACTAAATGAAAAAGTTCTAAATTTTACGGGCATGTTCGTCAACAAGGTCCTACAAGCCAATACTTCAGTAGATTTTGACACACGACTTTCTCTAGAGAACGCAGTTCGTGATTTAAATGATCCGGAAATAATGACCGAATGGGAAAGTTTCACTGCTAGCAAGACTCAAGCCGATGCTCAAAATAGCGTCAAAAAGCTCCTCGGGCTTCTAGTTTCAAAAATTCAGAAGTAAGGCATTAAATTCTCCTCTTGAGGAGTACCCGCTATTGGCGGGGGAGGTGGATGAATTCTTCCACACAATCGTGAGATAACTGTTTTTTATGATATGATAATCCAATGCAGAAGGACTTTGATAATTGGAATAATCAAAAAAAGGTAATACATAACTCAGGAGAAAATAAATTTTATCATCCTCGTGATATTTGGTGGTGTCGTTTAGGATTAAATATTGGTTACGAACAAGATGGAAAAGATGTAGATTTTGAGAGGCCTGTTCTTATTTTGAAAGCTTTTGGTAAAATTTGTTTAGTCGCGCCACTTACTACTTCTCTCCAAAAACACAAATACAGAATCCCTATTGGATTGATTGAAGAGAAAAAAGCGACGGTAATTCTTTCACAAATAAAAGTAGTTGATACAAAGAGATTTTCTGAAAAAATCGGAGTTCTAAACAAGGAGGTATTCATTAATATACAAAAACACATCAAAAGTTTTTTCTGATGTGTTTCTTTGTTTTTCTCCCTTCTTTCGAAGGGCGAGCCCGAAGGCACTTGTATTAAAAGCATAGCAAATTAAAACAAAATGTCAAGCGTTTGCATTAGGCAAGACATAACGACGTTATACAGAAGTAAGGCATTAAATTCTCCTCTTGAGGAGTACCCGCTATTGGCGGGGGAGGTGGATGAATTCTTCCACCCCGTCTCGCGAGCGAGCCACCCCTCAAAGAGGGGAATAAACTCGGAGTTATCCCCATATTTACTGATTTTCCACCCTTATATATTGTATAATATATGTGGTATCTCTATCCTGTTAGAGACCAAATAGGAAGAAAAAATCAAAAACAGAATGAAACTTTCAAATAAGAAAAAAATCATTCCGCTTATTCTAATAGTTTTACTTTCGCTTTTCTCAAAAGTGGTTTTTGCCGCATGGAACGGCGGTTTTTATACGCCAGGGCAGACGTTAAATCCTGAATGCTTGCCGACCGACCCGAGCGGAAACTGTAACGTCATCGCTCCGCTCACTTCTCTTCTCGGCGCAGTTCTCACAGATCAGACCGTCGCGCAGACTATCGGCGCCACAGGCGCACGGCTGGCGAAACTCTGGGCCACCGACATCGCCACGAATGACCTCACCGTCACGAATAATGTCGGCATCGGGACGGCGAGCCCTGTAAATAATTTAGATATCTATGGTTCTAGTGTTGGTGTGGGACTTGATACTTCATCCGCCACAGGCTATGGTCCCGCAATTTATTTCCAAAGACAAAATGCCACAAAATGGTATCAGCAAGTTGATTCATTAAATGAAGGCACCAATCAGCTTGATTTTGACAATGCCTCCGGCACAGGAGTGTTGAGTCTGTTGCAAAATGGAAATGTGGGCATTGGCACTGCCAGCCCAAGCGTAAAATTACAAGTTGTCGGGCAGTCCGGAACCGGAAATACCGGCGTGATGAATATCACCGGATATGATGCCTACGGGCAGAGCTTGGTGATGCAATTGCCGAGCACCGGATACACAGGCTGGCTTAGCGCGCTTATGAAAGCGTCCGGTGGCAGTGGGAATGCAATGGGATTTGGAACACATTTCACAGCCGACACAGCGGACAGGTTTTCTGTTTTGAATCATTTAGGAGCCGAAAATTTAACCGTCTTGGATACCGGCAACGTCGGCATCGGGAACACGTCCCCCGGGGGCAGATTAGTGGTTCAAGGAAGCGATGCAACCTCTGGTAATTATGCGTTAAATGTCACGAACAGTACTCCAACGTCTCTGTTGTATGTAAGAAACGACGGCAACGTCGGCA
>CAIVBM010000027.1 GCA_903904195.1 uncultured bacterium | reverse complement strand
TCTCTGATTTGCAAAAGAAATTGAAAAGATGGAATATATATTACAACAATCTAGAACATTGCGGTTTAAACGGCAAAACACCAAACGAATTTTTGCTGAATTATCAATTAATTAAACCGCCAAATGTCTGTGCCTAAAACACTTTTATAAAAACATGGAGCTATCTTTTAAAAGGAGGGAAAATTGACGTAATGAAAGCTTCCCTTTACCACATTTTAAATAATCTAATTATAGATCAATATAGAAAAAAGAAGACGGCTTCTCTTGATATGATGATTGAAAAAGGTTTTGAGCCAAGCGCAAAAGAAACGCCAGAACATATTTTAAATATATTGGATGGAAAAGCGGCGCTTTTATTGATAGCTCGTTTACCTTTCGCTTATCAAAAAGTAATGCGTATGAAATATGTTCAAGATTTGTCACTTAAAGAAATTTCTCTAATAACTGGACAAACAAAAAATGCTATCGCCGTGCAAATACATAGAGGAATAGTAAAACTTAAACTTATATATTCTTTACAAGCTATTCGTCTAAAATCTTAAAATCATCTCCTGCATTATGAACTACTTTCTTTTGGCGAATATAATACACCGAACCAGCGCTCATACCCAAAAATACTGTAAAAATAGTCGTTAAAATATATGTGCGGACTCCGTTACTTTTTCCTGTGTCACTAGATACGGCAGAAGCTGACCCGTCTAGGCTCGCACTAGTCGAGGCTGACAAATCCTGCACTTGAACTTTTGAGGGAATAATAACAGGAACATCTGAGACTAGTGTGGCAACTTTTGGAACTACTTTTTTTGATGAAGATAATATAATAGCTGGTGTAAAAACTGAAGCTCTATAATCAAAAACTATTTTCCCCTGCCCTGTCATTAATTTTAAAGAATTTTTGTCTGAAATAGATAAATTAGTAATTTGAGAAGAAATCATAATTTTCTTTTTTGATTTAAGAATTGTGTTTCTTGGAAAAGAAAAACTTTTTGTATCACTTTTTAAAACCCAATTTGAAATGTCCGCATCGTAGCCTGTATTATTTGTCAGTTCCACATAGAAATCATTTGCATCCCCTACCGATGATATAGAAACGTCTGCACCCACAGCCTTGACCGTCATCTTGGATGATGCGTCAGGAATGTTTCCGTAATAATTCATATAATATTCCAAACTCACTTCGTACTCGCCAGAATAAAAATAGGTGTGAGTGAATTTCTGCAAGCTACCCATCCCGTTGATACTCACTTCTTTTGAATCACCATCGCCAAAATTCCAAAAATATTTTCCATAATTTATTTTCTCTCCACTTATGCCAGTAGTAATACCTTCAAAAGTCACAGGAAGCCCGACCAAAGCAACTGGTTTAGCTATAATCTGAACTTTTATTTTTTGCTCTTCTATTGTTTTACTTTTTGTTTCTGCCACAGCCCCAGTTGAAATCACAGCGCTCCCACTTGAACTAATTTCAGCAGAAGAAATATTTGTGGCTTCATTTTCAACCCCAGGAGTCGGCGTAGCTACAACCCAAGAACCAGATTCTGTTCTTTGAATACTCTGTCCTTCAGATGGATTTGGCGGACATAAGCCAGCGCAATCAAGAGAACTTCCCCAACCTACCTTATCTACCACATCGCCATTCAAATTTTTTAGCTGTATCGCATTTGATTCGGTAAGAGTTAGAGAATTGAAAACAATGTTGGAATTATTTAAAGGATTTTTTGAAATTACAAAGTATCCATGTGCATCAATCGTCTTCCCTTTAAAATTCGTGCTAGAAACTAAAGAATCAAAACTGCTCCCATTTGCAGTTTTTCTCTGCATATACCAATCAGTCAAATCTACAGCAACATCACTCTCATTATAAAGTTCTAAAAATCTTTCTGCTGTTGGAGAAAGCTCTATTTCATTTATAACTACTTCCGCTCGCGCAAAAGAAAACCTCGAGAAAAACGAGGCGACAATTAAAAACAAAATTATCTTTTTAGACATAAATTATTATGCTACAATACTAGCATGAACGAAAATGAAAAAAATATAGATTTCCTTGCAATTGGGGATATCGTGATAGATGCATTTATTAAATTAAAGGACGCAGAGGTTGTGGGAGTGCCAGACACAGCGAGCTACAAGATATGTATGCCTTTTGCTGACAAGGTGCCTTATGAAGATGTTTTTATAATTCCAGCCGTCGGTAATGCTGGAAACGCTGCTGTTTCTGCTGCGAGAGTAGGACTAAATACAGCTCTAATCTCAAACGTGGGAGACGACCGCGAAGGAGAAGATTGCTTGACTCAACTTAAAAAAGAAAATATCAATACTGATTTTATAAAAGTAAATAAAGGTATTAAGACAAATTATCATTATGTATTGTGGTATGGCGCAGAACGCACCATTTTGATAAAACACGAAAATTATCCATATCCAATGCCAGAAGTAGGCAGTCCAAAATGGATTTATTTTAGTTCAGTCAATGAAACAGCATTTCCTTTCCATTTAAAACTTGCAGACTATCTAGACGCTCATCCAGATACAAAACTCGCCTTTCAACCCGGTAAATTTGAAATAAAACTAGGTAAAGAAAAGCTGGCACGAATCTACAAACATACAAAAATGTTCTTCTGCAACGTTGAAGAAGCGGAAAAAATTCTTGGCATAGAAGATTTAGATGCCCGTCTTGACTCGACGAGGCAGATAAAAGATTTATTAAAAAAGATGCACGAGCTCGGACCTGAAACTGTAGTCATCACCGATGGACCAAAAGGAGCATATGCATATGACGGCACTGATGTTTATTTCATCAAACCATATCCTGATCCAAAGCCTCCTTATAGCCGAACCGGCGCCGGAGATGCATTTTCTTCCACCATCATTTCTGCGACTATTTTAGGCAAGACTCTTCCTGAAGCTATGGCTTGGGGAGGAATCAATTCTATGTCCGTCGTACAACAAGTCGGTGCTCAAAAAGGACTTCTCTCTCAAGAAAAAATAGAAGAATATCTCAAAAACGCACCTGCAGACTACAAAGCGAAAAAAATCTAGAAAATTTCTTTTCTAGATTTTTCTTCCCAACACCTTTTTGACTGCTTCTTTTATAGAATCTTTGCCCATACCATAATGTTCTATGAGTTCATCCGGTGTACCGCTTTGACCAAATTTATCTTTAACTCCAACGAACTCCACGGGCACTGGATAATTTTGAGCGAGGACTTCAGCCACAGCCGAACCCATCCCGCCCATCACTTGATGCTCTTCCACCGTCACAATTCCTTTTGTTTCTCTCGCGAGAGCAATAATTGCATTCGCATCAATCGGCTTTACTGCAGACAAATTCATAACTTTTGTTTTTATTCCTTCAGATTCTAATTCTTTGGCGGCAATTAATGCACGATGCATCAATCCACCAGTCGCAATTATTCCCACTTGAGCAAGACCGACATCAGGCATCCAATAAATCTCCCCCTTACCGAGAGTAAAAGGAGTTTCTTCTGTAGTTATGATCGGGGTCTTTTCACGAGCCAAACGTAGATAAGCTGGTTTGTTATTTTTAGCTAATGCAATTGTTATCTTCTTTGCTTCAATAGCATCACAAGGAGAAAATACTTCCATATTTGGAATCACTCTCATTAAAGCAATGTCTTCAAGAGCTTGATGTGTGCCACCATCGGGACCGACGGAAATGCCAGCGTGAGAGCCGGCAATTTTTACCGGCCGGTCATTATAAGCAATCGTCGTCCGTATCTGTTCCCAATTTCTTCCCGGAGAAAACATCGCGTATGAAGCGCAGAAAGGAACCTTCCCCATCGCCGCCATTCCTGAAGCTATTGTGACCAAGTTTTGTTCCGCGACACCAACTTCCACGAATCTTTCCGGAAATTTTTCTTTGAAAAAATTCATTTGAGTGGACTCGGTCAAGTCCGCGCAAAGAGCCACGACATTTTTGTCCGCCTCGCCCGCCTTGAGCAACCCTTCTCCAAAACCCTTACGAATCGGCACTTGCTCAACATCATCGTTGAAAATTTTCGGATTAAGTTTTAATTTTGGGTTAAGCATTTTATTTAATTTGTGATTTTTCTTTAAAAGAAATTAACATATTATTTTCTATAGTTTTTGAACTATCTGTTAATGCTATCATGGTAATAGAAATACCGGATTGTTTACAAATTGTTTTTCCAAAAGCATCCCCAAAGCCAATCTGCCAATCAAAATTTTTACAATTAGTATCTTCTCTTATTATAAAAATATCCCGTGTCTGATCTGTATCGGACTTTATTTTTTGGGCTAGATTTATAGCTCTAATAATATAAGTATTTAAACCTGCTTCTAAATACCAATTTGGGGGATAATTAAATTCAAATCCATATTTTTCGTCATGATAAAAACTCCACATATTAGTTGAACTAGGTTTAATTTGATTATCTGTATTGAATATATTTTTATTAGCTGTATTAATTTCTGACTTACTATTATTAATAGTGTAGATTATATAATAATTTAATATTAGAAAAAGTGTTCCTATGAAAATGAAAATTGTACCAAAGATTTTCCTTGCCTTCATGATAGAATTAAAATCATGAGGATTAATACTTCTATAGATTAAACCTATGGAACCAAACTTATTAAAGGGGCTATTCCCAGTATAACCTCTTTGTTGTGATTCATAGCATGCCCAAAGATTACTTAAACCTAAAATTATGAAAGCCACACAGAAGAATACTAAATTTGTAGGATTTTTATAAACTAAAAATAAAGATCCTAACATTAAAACTATAAAAAAAATTCTAAAAATAATTTTACTCATGTTCGCTTCTAATTTTAATTTTACTTAATTAGTATACTATATATTTCATAATTTAATCCTTTATACCAATTGCTACTTGGTACTCCGACTACCAAGTGATATAATTTCAAAATGAGAAAACATAATTTTGTAATCGGTGAATATTATCATATATATAATCGTGGGGTTGATAAGAGAAAAACGGTTTTAGATCAATACGATTTGTATCGTTTTTTAAAAAGTATGCAAGAATTTAATGCTATTGAACCAATAGGAAGCATATATGAATTATCTTTTCTGAAACAGAAATTTGGTACTCCGACTACCAAGTCGAAGCTGGTTTCAATAATAGCCTATTGCATCAATCCAAACCATTTTCATTTTTTAATTACTCCCCTAGTGGAAAAAGGTGTCGAAAAATTTATGCAAAAAATTGGAGGATACACAAGATACTTTAACGAAAAATACAAAAGAAACGGGGTACTTTTCCAAGGAAAATTTAAATCAAAACATATCGCTACTGATAATAGATATTTATTGCATTTAAGCGCATATATAAACATGAATAACCGTAATTCTCTTGGTACTCCGACTACCAAGTTGAGTAAATCCAGCTTGGAAGAATACACCGAAAATAAAAAAGGAATTTGCAACACAGAAATAGTTTTGGGACAGTTTGAAAATAAAAAAGAATACCTAAAATTCGCCCAAGAATCATGGCAAGATATTCAAGAAAGAAAAAAAGCTTTAGAAATTTAGTTACTTGGTACTCCGACTACCAAGTTTATTGATGTTCTGATTTAATTTTTCCGCCCAAAGTACGCAATTCATCCAAAGCCATTTTTGCTTCTTCTTTATTTGGCGCCTTGCCGTGCCATTTATAATCCCTCTCAAATTCATGCACACCTTTGCCCGGAATGTTGTGCGAAATAATAACTGTCGGCCCGCCTAGACTCGGCGAGGCTGGCGAGCCTTCGCGAGTCGAGGCGGGCTTTTCGTAGACAGCCTGCGCTTCTTCCACTGCTTCATTTAAGGCCACAAAATCATGACCCGAAACTTCTATCACATGCCAATTAAAAGCTCGCCATTTATCAGCTAATGGCTCTAATGGCATTACATTTTCGGTAAAACCATCTATTTGAATATTGTTCCTATCTACCACTGCAATCAAATTTCGCAGTTTATTTTTCCCCGCAAACATGACAGCTTCCCAAGTATTTCCTTCGTCTTGTTCGCCATCAGACATAAAGCAATAAATAAATCTGTCTTTGTCTTTTCCATCCATCCTGTCAGCAACAGCCATGCCCACAGCTTGTGAAAGCCCGAGCCCGAGCGGACCTGAAGAAGTCTCCACATAAGGCAGATATTCTCTGTGTGGATGCCCTTGTAACCTAGTACCAAATTTTCTCAAAGTTTTCAGTTCTTCTACCAGAAAATATCCGGCATGAGCCATAGTAGAATATAGGACAGGACAAATGTGGCCATTGCTCAAAACTAATCTGTCACGTTCTTCCCACTCGGGATTTTTAGGATCGTGTTTTAAGATATGAAAATAAAAAAGTGTGAAAACATCCGCCATGCCGAGAGGCCCTGCTGTGTGTCCGCTCCCCGCTTCTAAAAGCATCTCAATAATGCTCTTGCGAATATCGTTCGCTTTTGTTTCTAGCTCTTTTATTTTTTCATCAGTTAAAAGCATTAATCTAATTATAACAAACTTTCAAAGCTTTGGAGTGCACCAATAGGGTCTTTATTTTTCCAGATACCAGAACCTATAGAAAGCCTGTCTGCTCCAGCATCAAGTATTTTCTGTGCATTTTGTAGATTCACACCTATATCTACTGATATCACAACTCCGGGTAAACTTTTTTTAAGAAATTTTATATTTTCCAGAGCTTTTTCAGAAAAAGCTTCACCTTGAAAACCAATCTTATCGGAACCCATACAATGCAAGAAATCTGCCTTGTGGGACAAACGAGAAACCACAGACAAATCATCACTGGGCCTAAAGGCGACGCCTATTTCTACATTATCCCTTACATACATATCTAATCCTTCCAAAAAATGTTCAAATTCTTCTACATCCCCTTTCATATCCGGATGAAAAATCATTCTCTTGCCTCCGAGCTTCATGTATAAATCAAAATTCTCTACTGCATCAGCCACCATCAAATCAAATTCAAAATCAAACTCCTCCCAGAAAGGCATCCCCTCTTCTTCATTCATTATTTTATGAAAATTATAATCATCAATTCCACCAGAGCTAAAAGGCCAGCTGACACTAGGCACAGCGATACCGTCACAGATATCTATGTGTGCGCATTTTACCTGCCCACGCAACGCTGTGAGTTTGTTTTTTATTTCATCAAAATCTTTTTCTAAAATTGCCGGAATTATTTCACTCATATTTCTATTTTATACTTAATTTTTCTTTTTGTCTCACGACTTCATTTACTAGCAAATCATGAAAAACTCCGTTTGAAACGATAAAATAATTATTAGGAAATTTCCAAGGCTTACCTTCCAGAGTTGTTATCTTTCCCCCAGCCTCTTGTATTAATAAAGTTCCTGCCGCAAAATCATAAGTTTCCAAGCCAAGCTGAATATTAGCCTCCAATCCTCCTCGAGAAACGTATGCGAGTTCTATTGCAGTACTTCCTAAATTACGTGTTGGACCAACGATTTTTGGTAAAGAATAAAATAATTCTCGCATTAGATTTTTATCATTTTCTTTTCTACTTGGAGATATCGTCATCATAGAATGTTCTCTACCATCCTTTGAAACAAAAATTCTTTTGTCGTTCATGTATGCTCCTTTACCTAATTCCGCATAAAAAAGAGAACGAGAAGCAGGATTATAAACCACACCTAAAATTACTTTATCATCGCAAACAAGAGCAATAGAGACCGCAAAAATCGGAATACCATGCGCAAAATTCCTCGTCCCATCCACTGGATCAACATGCCAGACAAATTCGCTCTTTTTCCCCGTCATACCAGTCTCTTCACCTAAAATAGAATGTTCAGGGAAAGCTTTTAATATTATTTTTTTAATTACATCCTCAGATTCTTTGTCAGCCAGAGTGACGATACTTTTATCTTCTTTAAATTCTTTTAAAATCTCTGTTTCAAAATATTTTTCAATAATTTTCCCTGCTTTTAGTGCAGCCTTTATCGCCACCTTTAATTCCTTGGATTTTCTGAAGTTATCTTGCATTTAGTAAAATTATTTAGATAAATCAATCTTATCTATCTTTGCCAACCTGCGAACATGACGTTCTTCGCCACTAAAAGGAGTACTAATCCAAGTGTTTACGGCCTCCATCATTGATTCTTCGGTAAAATATCTAGCTCCTAGAGAAAGGACATTTGCGTCATTGTGCTCTCTAGAACGGATGAGGACGTCTGCTTCATCATCTACCACACTATGTGATTTACCATAATACACCACTGCTCTGACATGCGGGAATTTATTTGCAGCTATGGCTTCACCTTCTCCTGTCGCTCCTAGAATAATTCCTTTTGATTTTTCAGGATCTTTTGAAATTTCTTTTGCAACTGGAATAACGAAATCAGGATAATCGTCTCCTTCATTGTATTCGTATGCTCCTTTGTCTACTACTTCATGCCCAGATGCTTTCAAAGAAGATACAAGGAATTCCTTTAACACATAACCGGCATGATCTGTCCCAATAAATATTTTCATTTTATTTTATCGTCGCGCCTGTTTTGATAACATGATCAACTAGAGTATATGTATACCCCATTTCATTGTCATACCAGCCCATAACTTTTACTAAATTACCTCCCACGACACGAGTGAGTTTAAGGTCGGCAATAGAACCGTAAGAACTGCCTAATATATCAGAAGAAACAAGGCATTCATCAGTGACGGTAAAAATCCCTTTCCATCTTTTATCTTGCGCCGCTTTTTTAAGAATCCGATTAACTTCTTCGGCAGTTGTGATTTTCTTTGAAATAAAAGTAACGTCCACAATAGACCCAGCTGGTACTGGCACACGCATTGAAATACCATCAAAAAGTCCAGAGAGTTTTGTAAATGCTTTAGTTACTGCGATGGCTGCACCAGTAGAAGAAGGCACGATGTTTTGCGCTGCAGCTCGTCCTTCACGAAAATCTTTCTTGTTTGGACCATCCACAATACTCTGACTAGCGGTGTATCCATGTACTGTATTTAAAATTGCTTTTTCAATTCCCAAGCTCTCGTCCATAATAGCGATGAGTGGTGAAGCAGCGTTTGTTGTGCAAGACGCATTTGAAGTGACGTCGCATGTACCAAACTTGTCTTCATTAACACCGAGTAGAATAGTCTCACCATTGACTGTGCCGTCTCCTTCTTTGGCTGGAGCGGAAATCACAACTTTTTTAGCGCCAGCATCAAGGTGAGCTTTTGCTTTATCAAAAGTAACAAAAAGTCCGGTTGATTCCACGACGACGTCAACACCTAAATCTTTCCAAGGAAGTTTGCTTGGTTCTTTCTCAGCCAAAACTTTTATTTTTTTGCCGTCTATTATTATCTCTTGTCCTTCTGCTTTTATGTCATGCTTCCACTGTCTATAAACTGTGTCATATTTTAAAAGATATGCCATATTTTCCACACTTCCCAAATCATTGACTGCTACTATCTCAATCTCAGGCCTATCCCATGCCACTTTTAAAAACGCCCTACCGATTCTTCCGAAACCATTGATTCCAACTTTGATTGTTTTCATATTTTTATTATATCAAAAGCTATTAAAATAATGAAGTAAACAACAAAAGAAAATATGCTATTATAAGCAAAATGCTAGAAAAAGAAACTAAATTCATACATCTCCATACACACAGCCATTATTCCCTCCTAGACGGGCTTTCAAAGCTTGAAGATATTGTCGCTCTTGCCAAAAAACACAAGATGCCAGCTGTGGCTCTGACTGACCACGGCAACATGTATGGAGCGATAGAATTTTATAAACTCGCAAAAAAAGAAGGCATCAAACCCATCATCGGAGTAGAAGCATACATGACTGCTGGAAATCGTAAAGACAGGACAATAGAAGACGGCGGCACAAAAAGGTACTACCATTTAATCTTGCTCGCAAAAAATCTAGAAGGATATAAAAACTTGATGAAGCTAGTCACCATCGCAAACTTGGAAGGATATTATTACAAACCGAGGATGGATAAAGAAATATTGAGGCAATATGGAAAAGGTATCATCGCTCTATCGGGATGTCTCGGTGGAGAATTATCACAAACAGTTTTGAAAGGTGATATGAAAAAAGCAGATGAGCTCATACTAGAGTATCAAAACATTTTTGGTAAAGAAAATTATTTTATAGAAATTCAATGCCATCCATCAGTAGAAAAAGATAAAGAAGTCCGCTCGGCACTGATAGCTCTCGCAAAAAAACACAACATTCCTGTAGTCGCCACCCAAGATTCACATTATCAATGTAGTGAAGACCACAATGCGCACCATACATTACTCCAAATAAATACTCAGGGTGATGCAAAAGAAGGAGCTAAATTTGAATTTTCAAATGATGACTTTTCTTTCATCAGCACAGAAAAAGCTTTAGAAATATTTAAGGATATTCCAGAAGCAGTAGAAAACACAGCAAAAATCGCAGATATGTGCAATCTAGAACTTGAGCTTGGAAAATGGGTCTTTCCTGATTTTCATATTGAAGCTGGAAAAACTTATAATGAAAAACTTCGCGAACTCGCTTATGCTGGTTTTAAAAATCTCGGAATCAAAGAAACTCCAGAGAGGATAGAACGTTTAGAATACGAGCTCAAAGTCATCAAAGATAAAGGATATGCTCCATATTTCCTCGTCGTCGGTGACCTTCTTCGTCACGCAAAAGAAAATGGTATTTTTACCACGATCAGAGGATCTGTCGCGGGTTCTATGGTTACATATTTCTTGGGCATCACAAAAATAGATCCTATAGAATACAAACTTCCGTTTGAAAGATTTTTAAATCCATTTCGTCCGTCACCACCCGATATAGACATGGACTACGCCGACAACAGAAGAGATGAGATGATTGAATACGTAAAAAGCAAATATGGCGAAGATAAAGTCGCGCAAATCGGAACATTTGGAACGATGATGGCAAAGGGTGCAGTGCGAGATGTGGCTCGAGCCTTAGGCTATCCTTATACTATCGGTGACAGAATATCAAAAATGATTCCAATGGGTTCACAAGGTATGCCGATGACCATAGATTATGCGATGGAAATAGTACCTGAATTAAAAGACGCATATGAAAAAGAAAAAGACACCAAAGAAATAATAAATCTGGCAAAGAAACTAGAAGGATGTGTCAGACATATCTCTGTGCATGCTGCAGGAGTTGTCATTTCCCCTCTTCCCCTCGTGGAATATGTTCCGCTTCAATATGACCCGAAAGGAGGCACAGACGGTTCTGGGAAAATAATCACTCAATATGATATGTACAATATTGAGGAAGCTGGACTTTTAAAATTTGACTTTCTGGGAATCAGAAACTTGGCGATCTTGGCAGACGCAGTAAATCTAGTAAAAAGATTTTATAATATTGATATAGATATAGAACGCATCCCTCTTGATGACAAAAAGACTTTCTCTCTTTTGGCAAAAGGCCAAACCGAAGGACTATTTCAACTAAACGGTTCCGGCATGACGAGATATTTAAAAGAATTGAAACCCACATCTATTCACGACATCAACGCCATGGTGGCCCTCTATCGTCCCGGTCCTATGGATTCTATTCCTGAATATATCAAACGAAAACATAATCCAATACTCGTTAAATATTTAGATCCCCGAATGAAAAAGTTCTTGGGAGAATCATACGGACTCATCGTCTATCAGGACGACCTTCTCTTCTGCGCCATAGAACTCGCTGGTTACAACTGGGAAGAAGCCGATAAATTCCGCAAGGCTGTCGGAAAGAAAATACCAAAAGAAATGGCTGCCCAGAGAGAAAAATTTACTAAAGGAATAATTACAAATGGACAAACTCCAGAATTTGCAGAAAAACTCTGGAAGCTTTTTGAACCGTTCCAAGCTTATGGTTTCAACAAAGCGCATGCTGCGTCTTATGGTAAGGTCGCTTATCAAACAGCTTATATGAAAGCAAACTTCCCTGTGGAATACATGGCTGCGATACTCACTGCCGAGTCTGGTGATGTGGAAAAAATTTCCGAAATAATTGATGAATGTAAAAATATGAGCATCGCAGTTCTTCCTCCAAACATAAATGAAAGTTATGGGGGATTCACTTGCTTGCCCGCTTCGCCGAATCGAGGCGAGCCAAAAGATAAAGACACAAAAATAAGCGAAAAAAATAAAAGTGAAAAGATAAGATTTGGATTTTATACGATAAAAAATCTAGGTACCGATATTTCTGATGCAATCATAAAAGAAAGAAAAGAAAACGGAAAATTTAAATCAATTTCCGACTTCTTAAACAGAATTAAGCACAAAAATCTAAACAAAAAATCAATGGAAGCATTAATCAAGTCTGGATGCATGGATGAATGGGAAGATCGTGGAATTTTGCTTTCTAATTTAGAAGAAATGCTCGAATATAATAAGGAAACAAATAAACAAGATAAAAATCAAGTTTCTCTTTTTGGAGATTTAAAATCTTCAGTAGAACCTACTTATCAAATCAAAACTGGACCACAAGCGACTCAAGCCGAAAAATTACTTTGGGAAAAAGAACTGCTTGGACTTTATATTTCCGGACATCCACTCGACCGCATCAGAGAGAAATTAGAAAAACGAGATATAAATATAAAAAAAATAAAAGAAGAATTAAAAAATGGAATGCCGATAACTATCGCTGGAATAATAGAGAGTTCTAGACCAGTGATTACAAAAAATAATGACAGGATGGCTTTCTTGAAAATAGCAGACTTCACTGATTCCATAGAAGCCGTAGTATTTCCTTCATTATACAAAGAACATGCTGACATATTAGTCGCAGAAAAATGCATTGCCCTTTCCGGTAAAGTCTCTTTGCGCAACGGCGAAAAGAGCATTATAATAGAAGCGATAAAAGAGGTTTAAATTTTATTAATTAATTTCTATAAAATAAAATATATGATAACAGAAATGTTTAGAAAAGGAAATGAATCGAAGCAACTTGATCAACTAGAATTAGCAAGGCAGCAAAGATTGAGAGAAAAAATTTTAGAAAAAAGAGGGAAAGGTGAGAAATTAACCGAAGAAGAGGAATATGCAAGAATAGTATGGTTGGCTGAAGAAAGAGAAGAAGAAACTAACGATCTAAAAACACAAAATAGAAGATAAAAACTTTAATTATATAAACTCATCGCCTTTTCTTTGCCTTCCGTAAATATAGTTTCCACTGCTTCGGCGACGGTTTTGGAAAGTTTTTTGATTGTGTCTAATTCCGATTTTTTATATTCTCCTAAAAGAAAATTAAGCACTGCTTTCTCTCCTTTTGGCTTTTTTACAACACCTTTTGGAGTGGCTGGAGAAATACCGACTCGGATACGCAAAAATTCTTCACTCTTTAATGCTTTGATAACAGAACCGAGGCCATTATGCCCACCAGAAGAACGATTGTAAGAAATTTTAATTTTACCTAATGGTAAATCAATATCATCATAAATAACAACAAGATTTTCTAAATCTTTTTTTGTTTTTACGAGCGGAGCGACAGCTTTGCCAGAATTATTCATAAAGTTATCAGGAGTGATGAACTTTATTTTAAGTTTATCTTCTACTTTATTTTCCACCAAGCCAACCATAATACGCCCAGTGTTATGTCTGGTATTTTCGTACTCTGCGCCCGGATTTCCTAACCCAACGACTAATTTCATATCACAATAGTACCACACAAACTCACTTTAGTAGAAATATTTAAACCACGAATTATTACTCTTTGTCAAGGATTTTTTGTGCTATAGTATTGCTACATATGGAAAAAGAAGCAATAGAAAACCCCCTAGAACACAGCCCTGTGGGCGAGATAAAGACCCAGTCCACAAAGCAATCGTTTTGGGAGCTAGTGCGTTTTGCATTTATAGCTTTGATAGTGGTTATCCCCATCCGAGCCTTTGTCGCTGAACCATTCGTGGTTTCAGGAAGCTCAATGGTCCCAACTTTTCAAAATGCTAATTATTTAATAGTAGATAAAATATCTTATAAATTTAGCGATCCACAAAGAGATGATGTCGTAGTTTTCCGATATCCAAATGATCAAACCAAATTCTTCATCAAAAGAATCATCGGTCTTCCAAACGAAACAGTAGACATAAATGGTAGCACTGTAACTATAACAAATGCAACAAATCCAAAAGGATTTGTCTTAAATGAACCTTATGTAACAAATACTGCAAACAACACCACTCATTTTGAATTAAAAGCAGATGAGTATTTTGTAATGGGTGACAATAGAAGCGGAAGTTCTGATTCAAGATATTGGGGAGCAGTAAAGAGAAGCCTCCTCGTGGGAAAAGTCTTCTTGCGGTTACTACCGATAAATGAGATAGGAGCATTACCAGGACAATATAGACAGTAAAATAAACTAAAAGATAAATAAAAAAATGAAAAAAATAACAAATAAAAATAAAGGAGCAGAAATATCTTCACCAAAAGGAATGAGGGATTTGATGAATGAGGAATACTATGCCTTCCAAGGATTTTTTGAAAAAGCTCAAGAGATAGCGGTCTATTATGGCTTCAAACCAATTGACACTCCTATATTAGAACAAGAAGATATCTTTACTACGGGCATAGGCGAAGGCACAGATATCGTAGATAAAGAAATGTACACATTAAAGACAAAAGGCGGCGACCATCTTGCACTACGACCAGAACACACTGCACCCACAGTCAGAGCTTATATAGAACACGGAATGCAGACGATGCCTCAGCCAGTGATGCTGTATCAATACGGTCCAGTCTTTAGACATGACAAACCTCAACGCGGACGATACCGACAATTTTTCCAATTTGATTTAGATTCATTAGGAAATGACAAAAGCATCATGGATGCACTCGTGATCAAGACCGGCATAAGCATCCTAGAAGAAGCCGGTGCGCCAAATCTTTCTATTGATATCAATTCTATCGGTGACAAAGAATGCCGAAATGGATATATCAAAGAACTTACAAACTATTATAGGAAAAACATAAGCCAGCTCCCTGCTGTTGACCGAGAACGTTTAAAGACAAACCCTCTTCGTATTTTGGATTCAAAAGAAGAGAAAACAAAAGAATTAAATGAGAATGCTCCGGACTCTGTTTCTTTCCTATGTCCTTCTTGCAAGAAACACTTTAAAGAAGTTTTGGAATATCTGGAAGAAATGGGAATACAATACAATATCAATAAAAATCTAGTACGTGGACTTTCATATTACACTCGTACAGTTTTTGAAATCGTAGAACAAAATGCGGGAGAAGATGGTTCCCCTCTCGCTCTCGCTGGTGGTGGACGCTATGACTACCTCGCTCGCCAAATCGGAGGGAAAAAAGATGTGCCAGCTGTAGGGATGTCTATCGGTGTAGACCGAATAGTCGCATCATCTTGGTACAAAAAGCTTTCTCCTCGCATATTGAAAAAACCAAAAATATATTTTATTCAACTTGGTTCTGAAGCTAAACTAAAAAGCTTAAATGTAATAGAAATATTACGCAAAGCTCACATTCCAATAGCTCAATCACTTTCAAAAGACAGTCTAGGCTCACAACTCGCAATAGCAGAAAAGCTCGCCATCCCCTACGCTCTTATCTTTGGGGTCAAAGAAGCCATAGATAATTCTGTAATAGTGCGTGATATGTCAAACAGATCACAAAACACAGTAAAACTAAATAAGCTTTTGGAATATTTAAAAGAGCTTAAGTAGAAAACAAAAAAATGAAGAAAATTCTTCAGAAAAATGAAAAAGTCTTACATCAAATAGCAGATGAAGTGCCTGTTCGCGACATCAAAACTCCTAAAATAAAAAAAGTATTAAAGGAAATGTCCGAGTCACTCAAAAGCCAAGACGACGGCGTGGCTATCGCAGCACCACAGATAGGATACAAACTACGAATCTTTGTGGTGTCTGGGAAAATTTTATCTTTCGTGACAGAATCTTCTCGTACGAGGTCGCTGTCTCCGGATGCTTCCGGAGCGCTGCCTCTCGGCTCGACAGACTGCGAGACACCTCGTCCAAGAAATTCTGTCACTAAAGATCTCGTCTTTATAAATCCAAAGATATTAAAACTTTCCCGTGATAAAGAATGGCTACCTGAAGGTTGCCTTTCTGTTCGTCCACTCTATGGCAAAACATATAGATCAAAAAAGGCGATAATAACAGCCTATGATGAAAATGGTAAGAAGTTTGAACGAGGCGCATCAGATCTTTTAGCCCAAATATTTCAACACGAAACAGATCATTTAAACGGCATACTTTTTATCGACCACGCCAAAGAAATCAAAGCTGAAATTCCAAACAAATAACATGAAAAAAAACAATAATAAACTAAATTTTGTATTTTTTGGAACACCAGACGTGGCTTCCGAAACTTTAGAAATTCTAAAAACAAATGGCTATTTGCCTTCCCTTATCGTCACTTCACCAGATGCAAAAAAGGGACGAGGCTTGGAAATGACCGCTTCACCTGTTTCTGTGTTTGCAGAGGAAAATTATATTGATTGTCTTAAACCGGAAAAACTGGATGCAGAAAATTTTTGTGGTGAGCAAAATATCCCAGATTTGTTTTTGGTGGTCGCTTATGGAAAAATAATTCCTGAAGAAATTTTAAACATACCAAGACTCAGCTCTATAAATATCCATTATTCCCTTTTGCCAAAATACCGTGGTGCTTCACCTGTCGAATCCGCCATTTTAAACGGCGACACAGTTACAGGTGTCACAATCCAACAAATGGCATACAAAATGGATTCTGGACCAATTATTGCGCAAGAAAAAGTGGAGATATTGCCTACTGAAAAAGCTCCAGAATTACGCAAACGTCTGATAAAGCTCGGAGGAGAACTCATGATAAAAATACTAAAGACCCCCTCGGCCGATGGCCACTCCCCCTTAACAGGGGGAGAAAAACAAGATGAATCGCAAGCAACTTTCTGCAAGAAAATAAAAAAAGAAGACGGGCTCTTAGACTTAAACGGCAACGCAGTAAAAAATTACAATAAATTCCGAGCATACGCCTTCTGGCCCCGTACATTTTTCTTCAAAGACGGAAAGAGAATAATAATCACCGATGCAACGCTGGAAGATAACAAATTTGTAATCAAAAAAGTTCTTCCAGAAGGTAAAAAGGAAATAAAATACGAGGAATTTGTTAGAAATTAGTATTTAGCTGTAAAAGGATTTCTCTTAGAAAAACCTTTCATCATCTTTTTGATACTGCGAGCACCGCGGACAAGGAGAGTCTGTCTGCGGTCTTTATTTTTATTTATTTCGTAATACAAACTGTCTTTTAATGCATCTATGGCTTCGTATAAATCCTGCTTATCAGCACTGCCATAAAATTCTTTTCCATCTATTCTGATCATACAATCCGCATGAAAGACTTCGCCTGATTTGTGATGATTGGAAATTTTAGAAACTTCAAAATGAACGAGTACTTCGCCTCCCCTTTCCTCAATATTGGTAAGTAATTTGCCCAAGTTTGTGACTCTTTTTAAAACATAATCCTTAATAGCTTCTGTTAATTCTAAATTTTTGCCCTGTAAATTTATTTGCATAGGTTTATTATATCATGCTTCCACTTTAAAATAACATTAATAATAAATTATTTAATTTTAATATCTCGCGTTAAAGCTTTCAAAACAATATCCAATTCCATCGTCGCCACTCCTACCACCGTATCAGCACCTCCATAATATATGTAAATAAGACCATTCATAACTGCCATACCACATGGGAAAACTACATTATTTACAACTCCGACTTTTTCATATAATTCTTGTGGTTCAAATATACTGTCAGTGGTACGAGAAAGGACAATAGCAGGATCATTTATGTCTAACAATACTGCTCCGATACGATAAGTGCTGTGACTTTTTGAAACACCATGGTAAAGGAGCAACCAACCATTTTTAGTTTTGATTGGTGGAGCAGAAATACCAACTTTTGAGCTATCCCAAAAGTTTATTCTTGGTCCGATAATTCTGATACATTTTTTAATTGTTTCCGTCTTAAAATCAAGAGACTTTAAATAATCCCCGCAGATTTCATCACCAACACGGTGTAGGACAAAATATTTTCCTTTTATTTTTTCGGAAATAATACAAGCATCTTTATCGTCAAAACCCGCAGGAGTAATCAAAATAGGAGTTTCCCATTTCCAATTCTTTTTCAAAAAATCTTCTTCTTTTATTGATGTGATGGCGACTCTTGGCGGACCAATACCATCAAATGCCGTATAGCACATGTAAATAGTCTCCCCTATTTTTGTTAAGCGTGGATCTTCACAACCAGAATTTCCTCCAGAAATCTTTTTTAATTCAAAATCCTCTCTAGGAACATATACTGGCTCAGGCAATCTCTCATCAATATTTACTCCATCCTTACTAGATGCATAACCAATATAAGAAGTGTTGTCATCAGAAAGTGCTCTGTATAGTATATGTGTTGTGTTTCTTATCCGTAGAACTGCTGGATTAAATGTTGCTTTTGATTCCCATGGATGACTTTTGTTCGGCACAATAATTGGATTTTGAAGTGAACGCTTAAAATGCCACTTTTCATCTGTGTCTTTTCGCATAGTTCCCAAAAGGTCTTTTAGATTTACGTGGGCAATACAAGTGGTCATATCAGCTGCGCCGTAATAAATAAAAAGTGTTTCCTTTTTTAAAATAGCGCCAGTTGGAAATACTACATCGGGAACATGACCTAAGAGTTCATATGATTCTTCTGGGGCTAAAATCGGTCCATGTGTACGTCCGAGGACTTTGAGTGGATTATCAAAATCTAAAATCACAGCTTCAATTCCAAATATGCGATCTAAATTTTCAGAAGAAGGAAAATAATTTTGAATATGGGAATAAATAAATAGCCAACCTGAAGCAGTCTTGATTGGAGGCGCACCGACTTCAATATGGTCATAAGGAGATTTCTTTAAATCAATAATGTGTTTATCAATATCCTTATACCACTGTTCCCAAAATTTTGGATCCCATAATTCTTCTATTTTATCCACTTGCGCTATGGCTGTCTTTGCAGGGGGCATGTCTGTATTAACTGAGAAAATCACAGTAATTTTTCCACCAATACGCTCGGGGAAAAGAGTCATCGCTTTTGCATTAAATGGTGTCACTAAATGTCTTTCTTTAACTTTCTTTAAATCGCTTGAGATAGCAACAGCCACTTTGATTCCACTAGCTTCAAATGGATAACGAGAAAGCGCCGTATAAAATGTATAATAACTACCTTCAAAATAAGTAATACGTGGATCTTCACAGCCATACTTTTCCCATTCTTCAATAGGAGTAATGAAAGGCTCACGCTCTTCAAAATTATTACCATCTCTACTCTTTCCTATACCTATCACTGATAATTGTTGTGGATTTCGCAATCTATCTACTGCAGAGATAGCGCGATAAACGCCATAAAACATCCTGCCAGCTTTGATGACACTCATATTAAAAGTAGCAAAAGCTTCCCAATAGTGGTCTTTATCAGGTATGAGAATCGGATTATGGTGAGATCTTTTTACAACAAACATAAATTAAATTTTGATTTTTTTATTTTCTAATTTAGAAGCATTACTGTTTACCAACTCTTTCATAAATTTATCCAAATCTGCCGTAGCAACACAAGAAACTTTGTCTGCGCCACCATAATATACAAACAACTCTCCGTCTTTTATTACTGCTCCGCAAGAATACACAACACCGCTTTTGTATCCTTCGTTTTCATACCATTCATCTGGTTCTAGAATTGGCTGATTAGAATTATATAAAATCTTGGTCGGATCTTTTTCATCCAAGACCATAGCCCACAATTTATATCTATGAGAATCATGTTTCTCCATTTTGTGATATAAAACAAGCCAACCATACTTGGTTTTAAGTGGAGCTGGACCAACACCTCGTATTAACCTATCTCTAGCCCCCCATAGACGACTCCCTTGATGAACACTATAAATAAAATTGTCCCCATCTAGTTCATCTAAAGAATCAAAATAATCTATCATGATTTTCGGAGAGATGCCGTGAAGAATTGCAAACTTTCCTTTTATTTTCTCTGGAAAAAGAACCCAATTTTTATGAATTTCATGAGGGGGAGAAATGAGGACTGGTTTTTTCCAATTCCAACGTCTAGAAATAAAATCATCCAAACTTATAGAAGTGAGTGCCATCCGGACAGAACCCCAGCCATCAAAAGCTGTGTAAATCAGATACACCGTATTATCTATAATCGTCATTCTAGGGTCTTCACATCCACCACCCCATCCACCACCAGAACAATAGTTTATCTGCGGTAATGTCCCACAAACAACTTGGGTATTTTTATGATAATAAGCTAATTCTTTTGAATCTTTATCAAAATTATGTCCATCGTCACTTTTTATATATCCTAAAACAGAATTATCCGTCTCTCCTATAGCACGATATATGACATGCACCTTACCACCATGTAAAATAGCAGTCGGGTTAAAACTTGCTTTTGATTCCCAGTATTTATTTGGAGTCGGTTCTATTATTGGATTCTTTTTTGATCTCTTTAAATCAAGAACAGTATTTTTCTTGGTAACTTTTTTTATTACCTTCTTTTTTATAGGAGTTTTTCCCGAATTTTTTATTGATTTTTTTCCCGATGTTTTCAATCGGGACCCTGACCCATTTAAGCGTCGGGGCTTTTTAGGCACGGCCATATTCATCTTTTATTCTCACGATATCATTTTCATCAAAATCTCCACTAGATATTTCCAAAACTTGAACACTGTCATCTATAGCCTCTATCCTGTGTGCTTCCATTTTTTGTATTACAAATTCATCATTTGGATTTGCTTTGATTACCTTTGAACCAATAGTGATAATGGGATGTCCAGAAATAACCCTCCAAAATTCTGTTCGTTTAGTGTGCTTTTGCAAACTAAGAGAACTCTTTGGATTAATCAAAAGAATCTTTACGGTGGTCGTCTCACCATGCGTAAATTGATCAAATTGCCCCCAAGGTTTTTTAACAATAAGCGTCTTCATGCTTGAGCACATTATATCACACACCCACCTTGGAAACGTTGAAAAGTTATTAACTAATCCATTTTTTTATTAGTAATTCAGTCTCTTCTGGGCCTTTTACTGCTATGGTTTCAATACCTACTTCATATACAGAATAATCATTTCCCCCAGGGAAAAGCGCATCCCCAACAAAAACCATATCCGACTTTTTTAGCCCTATTTTATCAAGTAATCGCATGAGTCCGACAGCTTTATTGAATCCTTTTGCAAGAATATCAATACTAGAACTACCGTTTATAAGGAGATCTACCTCGGGTAATTTTGGAGCAAGCGCTGATTTTATTTTTTCTCTTTTTTTACGATCTGGATCCCAAAGTCTTTTTATTTCTATTGGAGCCTGTTGCCCATTTGGTGTAAAAGTAATCTGGGTGTCCCTGTCTTCTATAATTTTCCCAATTGGATTTTGTGGTATGTCGTATAGATTAGAATCTATTATTCCCTGTAATAATTTTATTGCTCTATCTTTTACAACACCATCTAATGATTCTTTGTCGGTTAGAATCCAATCTTTTTTTATATCATCATATTCATATCTCTGGCTTCCAGAAGTAGGCAACAATATCAAATTGTGAATAAAATTCAAAAAAGAATTATCATTTGTAAAAAATGGAAGAAACTGAGTTTTGAATTGATTAAAACTTCCTCCACTAATAACAAAGACCATCTTTTGCTTCATGAGCTCTTTTATTAGGGACGCCATTTCTCTAGTTATGGGAGACTTGCTCACCGTGAGCGTCCCATCTAAATCAAAAGATACGATTTTTTTATCTGGTAACATTTTATTTTTTACTTTTGACTTTTTTCGCCTTTTTTACTAATTCTGATGAGCTTTGAACCTTGCCACCATAGCCGACATCGTTCACTATCTCACAGCCTATTTCCTCACAAACTAAAACTTCAGGAGAAGGAATATTGCCGACATGACGGTCCCCACCTTTTGCAAATATGTGCGGACGAAGAGCTAAAATATCTTTACTGATACTTATATCTTTAGTATTTTCTTCATGACTACTTAGAATAACTCTATCTACCGCATGAAAAGCCTCAATGATTTCCTTTCTTTCATGCTGTGGCATAAAGACATATCCCTTTTTTAATTTCAGCCAATTATCGTTGTTTATAACTACCACGAGCTCATCACCCAGCTTTTTGGCTTCTTCAAAAAGGCGAACATGTCCGATGTGTACTGGATCAAATCCCCCGCTGACCATAACTACTTTTTTACTTTTTTTTGATTGATTTTTCTTAATCATACTTCGGCTGTTTACAGAAAAGATATTAATCTAACAGAAATCTAAGTGTGGAAACTACTCTTATCTTTTTATATTCAGGTGAACCAGGGTCCTTGTCTGTAATATCAAACACTCCTTGACTACCTCTAGACACTTCACCCAATTTTGAACCTGATTCTGAAGCAAACTGCTGTGCAGCATCTTTTGCATTCTTGATTGCTTCTGCTAACATTTCTGGTTTTACACTATTGATATTTGAAAACTGAAATTCAATAGAATTCTGACTTAGAGTAACTCCCTTTTTCACTAAAAGCAAAGTGTCTTTTGAAGCAGATCTGACTAGATCAACCTTTTTAGTATATACAGACATCTGAGTGGTAGAATTATACCTAAACAAAGCATCTTTATATGTGTCTTGGTAAATATTTACTGGAGCAACATTTATTTCTGATGCTTCAAAACCTTTATCTGTAAGAAAAGAATTAATTGAGGAAATATTTTTATTTATATCTGCATACAACGCATCAATGTTATTTGATTTAACATCAAAGTTCATTGACCAGATGGCAACATCAGCTTTTACTATCTTTTCTGATAAACCTTTCACTTCCACATAAGACCCTTGTTTTGAAAAGTTATAAGCCGCAAAAAAACAAACTAAAGAGAAAACTAATACCGTGCCACTAATAATAAAAACGCTATACTTTTTTATATATTCCATATGCACTTATTATAGCACAAATAATATTATTTATTCTTTCTCCTTAGTGCCTTTTTTGCAAGCATGAGTCTTTTGACCTCAAGTCGCTTTTTGGTCTTGTGAGAATGTCTTGACCTTGTTTTAGGACTAAGTGTTGTACCTCTTTTTGCCATGACGACATCATAGCACATAAATTAAAAAATAAAAATCCCTATTTAAAATAGGGATTTTTATTTAAAAACATAGTTTAGTTTTTATTGTCCGTTTACTTCAGAAGAAGAATTTGAAGAATCGGAGAAAATAGAAGCTGAAGCTTTACATGCACTGACAGCGGTCCTAAATGCTGACCATGCAGCGTTTCTACTTGTCTTCCATGTAGTAGCGGCAGCCTTGACTGACTTGTTGAAATCAGCCCAAGATGTCTTAATTCCGACTTTTAATGTCTTTTCTGTTGTATTAGAGTACGCACCAGCTAATTCATTTGCACGAGTAGCATATGCAGCTGACACAGACTTTGCATGAGCAGCGACCGCAGTACTTATCGCAGCTTCACGAACAGCTACCGCAGCTCCGACACATGCTATTTTGGTTGCTACTGTTGGAGTGGAAGTTGTCGTGGTCGTTTGAGCAAATACTGGAACTACTGCCAATGATAATGCTAGTAACATTCCTGAAATAACTAAAGATTTTTTAATCATGATATTTTTATATTATTTTATAATAATTTTTTCGACCATTTATAAAACTACAATACATTAGAATTTTAATTCCTGTATTATGAAGAATTAATGAAGAAAATTGATAATATAATTAAACTATAATACCCTCCTTGCCATCTCCATTGTAAGCAAGCTTTTTACATTCTGGACAATCAGCTACATAAGCACCCCCAAAATCTGTTAACTTTACTTCCACCACCTTGCCACAAGAGAGGCATCTGCACTTCTCTACTCTTTCTTCAATTTTTCTAAATGTCATTGTCCCTATTTTTTCTACCATGTCTTTATTATACTTTATTAATCCATCATAGTCACGCAAACTGTGTAAGAATTTATAATTTTTGTTATTTAGCCTTTGAATCCCCCCGTAGTGTAGCAAAGGCTTCTTGGACAGTAGTCATAAATTGAGCTGGGAAAATAATTGTGGAATTCTTTTCGGTGGCAATCTCGGACATCGTCTGAAGTGTGCGTAATTGTAATGCTACAGGATGAGCAGCAATAAGATCGGCGGCTTGTCCCAACTTCTCGGCGGCTTGAAATTCCCCCTCAGCAGCGACGATTTTGGCACGACGCTCACGTTCAGCCTCGGCTTCTTTTGCCATAGCTCTCTGCATATTGTCAGGCAAAATAATATCTTTGATTTCTACCGCAGTAACCTGAGCACCCCATGGCTCTGTGTGCGAATCAATAACATCTTTGATTTGAATATTTATCTCGCCCGTCTGAGAAAGTAATTGGTCAAGAGAAAAACGACCCACAACATTTCGCACTGTCGTCTGACTGATTTGATTGACTGCATCATACACATTTTCTATCGCTACCACCGACTTTTTAGGATCGACAATATGGTAATAAGCCACTGCAGCTATGTCTATCGAGACATTGTCTTTAGTAATAATTTTTTGTGACGGAATATTCATTGTAATCGTACGTAAGGTAACTTTGGTCATAAGCTCAAAAATTGGAATCAAAATTATGAGCCCTGGACCGCGAACTCCCGTACATTTACCTAGAAAAAATATAACACCACGATCATATTCCTTTACAACCTTTAATGATAATGCCAATAAAACAAGAACCACTATTATTATTGCGTTTAACATAAGATCAGTATAGCACTTTTGAAAAAAATATCTAAAGAAAACTAATGTTAAATTATCTTTCTAGGTAGTTTTTTCTTGTTTCATCGCTAAAATAAAAATAGGCAAGGCTACAAGTTGTAGTAACATAGAAAAAACAACCAATGCAAGAATTGATTTAGTATAAATGAATCCCATCGCAACACTACCCAAAAACCAAGCAATTCCAAAACCCGTATCAAACACTCCAAAAGCCATACTTCGCTTTTCTAAAGAAATTGTATTAGATAAGACTGCTTTGAGTATGGAATCTTGCGCTCCCATACCAATACCCCAAAGCAACATACCAATTAAAGCAAATAAAAAATTTCCAAAAAATACAAATGGAGCAAAAAAGGATCCTAGAAAAAAAGATGCGAGCAAACTTTTGAATCCTATCTTATCAAATAATCTGCCAAAAAATAATGAACTCACGCCCGCCATTGCCATAGCTGACGCATAAAAAATTGGAATCCAGTGTGTTGCCACCGATGCCGTCTTTTGAAAATGAAAAGCAATTAGAGAAAAATCTGCGAAACCAGCTGCGACAAAACCGCCAGCCAGTACGTAAAGCCAAAAAGCGCGAGAAAATCCCTTGGTTTGCAGATAGACAGCTTCTTGTTTGTTTAAATCTTGTGGTTTAGGGAATAAAATTCTAGCAACAATGAGTGCGCCTATACATAACAAAGCAGAAACGAATAGCACAACATAACCATCATGGTAACTACCCTTCATAAATAATACAAAAGCCACTACGAGTGGCCCGACTGTCGCTCCGAATTGATCTAAAAATTCATTCAAACCGAAAACCCATCCACTTCCTATTTGCTTACCAGAGAAAGAAAGCATCGTTTCCATTGCTGGCTTTCTGATAGCTCTGCCTGTGCGTTCGGCAATCATTAGCATCGCTGCAACAGGCCAATTGCCTGCGAGAGCAAGAGCCGGCACGGCCAGCATATTTACCGCATAACCAATAAAAGCAAATATCCAATATTTGTGAGTTTTACTGGCAAAAAAACCGGTTATGGAACGCAAGCCGTACCCGACAAGCTCACCGAAACCTGCAACAAAACCCACAGCAACTGCGCTAGCTCCTAGACTTGCGAGAAATGCTCCATTTATACTCCTTGCTCCTTCATAAGTAAAATCAGCGAACAGATTTACTATTCCGATAATTATGACAAACTGCAGTGCGAGTTGTGAAATATTTTTCTTTTCCATGTCGGAAAATTTATTCCGTTTTTTCTTCCACTTCTTTTCTGCCGGCTTCGAGTTCATTTACCTGCTCTTTGTCCAATTTTAAAAGTAATGCTTGAAATTCCCCCATGTGAGTCTTTTCTTCTCTGGCTATGTCTAAAAGCATTGTTTTAAGATTCTTGTTTTTAGTGGTAGAAGCAAGCTGTTCATAAAGGCTGACTGCGTCTAATTCCGCGATCATACCCAACCGCAATATTTCCTTATCACTGTCCTCCATAGAAACATTTTTTAAATCAATCGGTGTCTTTGAAAGCATATTTTTTATAAATCAGTTATTAATAATTGTTATTAAAATTATATCACAAAGCCTATGAAAAAAGCAGCCTCGTGAGACACTCACGAGGCGGAAACCAAAACTATTTTCCCCTGGGCCCTCGCGTCACTCGGTACGCGAGGGCCCTCAAGGCGAACATCATTCATGTCCTTCTACTACTGGCAAGTGAAGGAACAATCGTTGCCACCAATCCAAACGTGGAGGAGCTTCCGTCACCGTTTTCTTGATACCGCCGGGCATCGATTCCAAAATCTTGAAAATCACAGCTTTGGTAGCCTCCTCTACTGGTAGACCAGTACCAGTATCAGTATCAGAGTGGCGAAGGATTCCGTCTTTCGAATCCCATCTCAGCCTCTTTCGATTGAGATGAAACTTTCCCGCAACAGTATGCTTTAAGTACCGTATTTGGGGCTTGGTCAGATTCATTGCAACTCCCTCCTTTGTTACTTGGGTTTTGGACCTATGAAGTCGCCTGAAAGAGCACGACTCTATAAAAAGAATATCACATTAAATTAAAAATGGAAAACCCTCGACCAGAGTTTCCGGTCGAGGGTGGATGAGCTTAAGAGCTCGAAGTTTATCTCAGAAAGTTTGGAAGGAACTGGTTCAAGGAAATGCCCGTGACTACAGCAACTAAGGTGAGCACTACGCAAGCAAGGCCGAGTACCGCGCTCACGAACATAGAAGGAACAAAGGCGACCATGAACAAATCCAACGATATTTTCCGGAGTTTTTCTAGAACACTCATTACGAAATACATTACGGTCATAATAGATCTCCTCTTTATTATCTAATGAAATGTAAAAAAGTGAGAGGGATGGAACTCGTCCATCCGTAAACTGACCTAGGAGGTGAATCTCCATTCTTCGCTAAGACTAGAACTTAATAGAGCCTCACGAAGACGATCAATTTACCTGCCAGAACAACAGACAGCCCCTCTAAAATTGTTGTTACCAGTCACATCAAAGAACAGCAGTGACCTGCGTTTTACAATACTATATTTCAAAAAAATGTCAATTATACTTGGTAATGTGCACACACATATGGCGGTTTCTCCTACAATGGAGGAATGAGCGTACATATGGTTAAAACAATCAAAGAAGAGAAGCTAAAATGGATATTGCCGATAGTGAAGAAAGAAGCTAGGTTAATTGATGTGGCAAAG
>CAIVBM010000026.1 GCA_903904195.1 uncultured bacterium | reverse complement strand
CTTAATTCTGATGGGAAAAATTCTCCATATTTATATATTAGTCCTTTTTTGTCTGCGTAAGGCATTTCATCCATATGCTTTTTTATTTTTGGTATCAATTCCTCATATTCTTCTTTCGTATATTGCTTGTTTAAAATACAATAGCTTTTATTTCTTAAACCAATGCAGGCGAAACAATTGGAACAACTATTTAAATAATATGAGTAATTACAATCGTAGCAACCATTAAAAACATACATGGAAAAATATATATTTTGAATACCATCACCGCCCCCAAGAAATTCATAACAATTTTCAACGTTTACACCAAATGCATAAATATCTTGCGAACCGTGTATGTTTGTAACCGCATAAATTGCATATTTCAGATCTTTTGCCGGACCCTCAATATCAAAACAATTTATGCAATTCTGCGCATTTTTAATATAATCACCGGTGCAATTGACCGCGTGGCGAGAATTAAAAAACTTTCTAGGATATTTTTTTAGTAATTCTTTAAAGGATTCACCGATTTTTGAATTATTAGCGTGTTTATTCAAATCAAACTTAAGAATTTCTTTCTTATAATCGTCAGGAGAATATTTTTCATTAAAAATATGATATTTTGCATTTCTTAGCCCAAAACAGCCAACGCAATCAGAGCAATTGTGGCAGTCATAGCAATATTTAGAATCTACGCACCCTTCACAAAGCGACAAATAACTGCTTCCGTAGCATTTTTCACAATCTATGAGTTCATAGCAATTTTCGTTTTTTCGGGAGCCAAGCATATCAAAAGAATTTTTATTCTCTATCGAGTGATATAGAAATCCCGTATCCTCGTTCATGTCGCTGGCAAAATTCAGATAACAATTTTTTGATTCAAATGTATAGTTGCAATAATCACTATTAACATAATTCAAATTAAATAGGCCGCAAAAAGGAACTTTAGAAATAAGATTTTTGAATTGTTCAAAAAATGTTTTAGAAAAATCATAATCAAGTTTATAAGATAATGGATCCCATTCATCGCTCCACCAGCACGACTGGCAATATGTGGTGATATCGTCGGAGTTAAATGTGGTCAACGTATTTTTTCCGCATAATTTGCATTCTTTACGATATAAAATTCTTTCATTTCTCCATGTCAAACGCCTTCTTAGCCTGCATTCAGGGCAAAAAGTTGGCGGAGGAACTTTTATTTTTTCATAAAAACCAAAATCATCCGGCTCAATTGTAAAGTCTTTCTTACAGTTAACACAATTTTTAATTTCCTGATTCTTTGTATTCATAAACATTGACACGGGCGGCTCGGATTACTCGATCACCCAACTTGTATCCTTTTTGAATGACATTTGAAACTGTGTGGTTTAATTCTTTTTTATCTGTTTGCACTAATTCAATAGATTGATGAATATTTGGATCAAAAATTTCTCCCACTACGCCTACTTCTTTTACTCCGTATTCTTCAAAAACTGTATTCATCTGACCGTAAATATATTCCACTCCACGCCTCCAGTTTTCATCTACTTTTTCCCAAGCTTCTTTATTTGCAAAAGCCATATTGAAACTATCAAGCACGGTCAAAAAACGGGTCAAGATTCTTTCCCGCATTGATTCTGAAAACATCGCCTTTCTGCTGTCTTCTCCTTTTTTATAATTAGCGAACTCGGCTCGTTCCTTTTGCCAGCCAAGTAAGTATTCTTCCTTTTCTTTCTTGCACACCTTTAAATCCTCCCTTAATTTCTTTAAAGTCTTCTTTAAATCTTCTTCGCCATCTTCGTTGAATTCAAATTCAAGAACCTCAGAGGTATCTGGTTTTGGTTCAATGTTTTCAATGGGTTTTTTGGTTTCGTCGTCGGGCATAAATAAAATATAACATAAAAAGACCCCTCTTGCATCTCCCCTTAGCAGGGGAGAAAAACCAAATCCCCCTGACAAGGGGGATTATAGGGGGTTGAATTTATTTTATCTTTTTGACCACTGTGGTGCCTTGCGGGCTTTTTTGAGACCGAATTTGCGTCTTTCTTTTGCTCTTGGATCACGTTTTAGGAATCCTAAAGTTTTAAGCTCAGCTCTGTTTTCTGGATTAAATTCTGCAAGAGCACGAGCAAGTCCGTGACGGATAGCTTCAGCCTGACTATGGACTCCTCCACCGACAACATGCACTTCAACATTCCATTTCAAAGCGACTTTACCTTCGCCAGTCTTTTGTCCTTTTACCATAGGGTCTAAAATCAAACGACGCTCCCCTTCGGTTTTAAAGTATTCTTTGCTGTCCATGTCGTTCACCTTAAAACTAGCCTTTGAAGACTCTGAAATACGAACTCGTGCAGTTGAAGTCTTGCGTCTTCCTATAGCCTCTATGTATTTTCCTTTTGTTTCTTTATCCATAAAATATTATTAATCTGTTATCTTTAAACTCTTCATCATTGTCCTTCGTAGTTTATTTGAAGGCAACATTTTGTAAACTGCAAGCTTTATCAATTCTTTCAATCCTTTCTTCATCGCTGTTTCTGTACCTGGTAAAACACGCAATCCTCCTGGAATACCTGAATATCTGGTGTGATATATTTGTGTTAATTTTTTAGGAGTGATGCTGAGTTTTGAAGCATTGATAATTTTTACAGGGAAACCACAATATGTATTTCGCTCAAAAGAAGCCTTGGTCTTACCCATCAAAGTCATAGCAGCCTCTGACGCTACTCGGCCCAAGATCTTACCTTGTGCATCTATCACTTTTACTTCTGTTTTTTTAACTTGTTTCACTTCTTTTTTCATAATTATATAAATTCTATTACTGCCATAGGAGTTCCATCAGCCTTTCTGGCGCCTAATTTTAATATCCTTGTGTATCCTCCTTTTGTATTCTTGTATTTTGGCGCGATTATATCAAAAAGCTTTTTGATTTCAGGACGTCTGTTGCTAAGTTTAGCGATTATCAAACGACGAGTAGCCATGTCACCCTTTTTTGCTCCAGTTACGAGCTTTTCTATAAATGGACGTAATTCTTTTGCTTTTGGTTCTGTGGTCTTAATCTTTCCACGTATAATCAAATTGAGAGCCAAAGAATTCATCAATGCCTTTCTGACTTTTCTAACTCTGCCGAATTTTCTTTTATTATTTCCGTGTCTCATATATTAATCTTTTAAATTAAGGCCGAATTTACCAAGAACTTTTTTAATTTCAGAAATTCCTTTTTCTCCGATTCCTTCAACTTCGAGCAAATCTTCTCTCTTTTTTCGAGCAAGACCACCCAATGTGCGGATATTTGCACCAGTCAAAGCATTTAATGTTCTAGTGGAAAGATCTAGACTGTCTGTTCGAGTTTTTAATACATCAGCAAAATCAGATCCTTTTTTATCTTCTCCTTCTTCATCTTTCTTGCCTTTTTCTTCTTTTCCCACCTTAACTTCAACGTCTTTTTCTTCTGAAACTTCAGGCTCTTTAAAATCAATGATTGCTTTTAATTGATTTATCATGATTTCAATTGATCTAGAAAGAGCTTCACGTGCAGTCAAAGTACCATCTGTTTCAATGGCGATTCGAAGACGGTTATGGTTGGTCTTGTCTCCGACACGCATGTTTTCAACTTCGTAAGAAACTCGGCGGATAGGTGTGAAGATAGCATCCACAGCGATAGTACCGACATCAACTTTTTCTTTTTGAAAAGCTTCTTTGGAAATAAATCCAAGACCTTTTTCAATCTTCATTTCAATATTTAAATTAATCTTACCTGTGACTTCAGCAAGGTGAAGCTCTGGATTCAAGATCTCTACTTGTCCACCTATTTTTATGTCTGCTGCTGTGACTTCTTTTGGTCCTTTGATAGAAAGGCTGACAGTCTGAGGCTCATCAGAAAGCATCTTGAAGCGTGCCTTTTTGAGATTGAGAATCATCACGATTACGTCTTCTTTGATACCTTCAAGTGTCTGAAATTCATGACTCACGCCATCAATTTTGATAGATGTTATAGAAGCGCCCGGCAAAGAAGAAAGAATGATTCTTCTTAGAGAATTTCCTAGTGTGTGGCCATATCCTGGAGATAGACCGTCTATTTCAAATACTCCTTTATTGCCCTCTTCTAAAACGATTCTTGGCTTTGAAGGCATAACTATATTATATTCAGACATATTTTTAAAAAATTAGTTTTTAATAATTTTAATAAAATTTAACGACTATAAAACTCAAGCACTGCATTTAAATCAATAAAACTCTCTGTATTCTTTGGCTTATCTAGAATATGACCTTCCATAGTACTGACATCAAATTTCAACCATGCTGGAGGATTATAATCTTTAATTTTTTCTGCTAGATTACTAAAAACTCCTTTTCCTTTTGAACCTTCACGAATCTTGATGATGTCTCCGGATTTCAATTCATATGAAGGAATAGTGACTCTTTTATTATTTACAACAAAGTGTCCATGAGAGACCATTTGTCTGGTTGCTCTACGGCTGACTCCTAGACCCATACGATAAACTACGTTATCAAGACGGGATTCTAGCTCTTCAAAGAATCTTTCTGCTGTACCTGCACCCTTTACCAAGGAAGCCTTTTTAACATAATTTGAAAGTTGGCGTTCGGTTATACCATAAGAAAATCTAATCTTTTGTTTCTCAAAAAGTTGTGCTCCGTATTCAGAAGGAGCCTTTGGTCGGCGTGCGCCTGGTGCTCCACTAGCTGTGGAAGCTTTAAACTTTGAAGTCTGACATTTGTCATAAACTCCAGGACCTAATCTTCTACAAATTTTAAACTTTGGTTTAGATATCATAATATTAAAAAATTATTATACTCTTCGTGGCTTTTTAGCTTGTGGTCCATTGTGTGGAACTGGTGTCGCATCAGCAACGGAAGTGATTTCAATCCCATGAGCCATAAATGCTCGGATTGCGGGTTCACGACCAGATCCAACTCCTAACACCACAACATCTGCGTCTTTTACTCCTAATACTGCTGCCTTGCTTCCGATTATGTCGCCAACTTTTGAAGCTGCGAATGGTGTTCCCTTTTTTGCACCTCTAAATCCTAAACTTCCTGCGCTTGACCAAAATAATGTGTTACCTCCTTTGTCCGAAAAAAGAACTTTTGTATTATTGAAGGTAGCTTCGATAGAAAGAATACCTGAAGTCACTTTCTTCTTAGGAGTTTTTGGAGCAGCTTTTTTTGTGTCTACTTCTGCTACGATTTCTTCTTTTTTAATTTCTGTTTTTTCTTTTGCCATTTTTTTTATGTCTTACTTTCTTTTCTCTTACCTGATGCCATTGTCTTTCTGACATTACCTCTGACTGTTCTAGAATTTGTCTTTGTTCTTTGTCCACGAACTGGGAGCCTCTTCATATGACGGATGCCTCGGTAACTCTTTATATCTTTCAATCTTTTGATGTTTGCAGAAATTTCTCGCTTTAAGTTTCCTTCTATTAAAAATCCTTCGATAACTACGCGGATTTTATTCTCTTCATCCAAGGTCAAATCCTTTGCTTTCTTACCACGTTCGATACCGACTTGGTCTAGAATCTTACGAGCACGAGGAATACCTATTCCATAAAGGCAGGTTAGGCCAATTTCAAGTCTTTTTTCATTTGGTATTGTGATTCCAAGTATTCTCATTTAATTATTGTTTTTGTTTATGTTTAGGGTTAGAACAAGTTATCCTTAAGTGCCTTTTACGCCTTACCATTTTACAATTATCACAAATTTTTTTTACTGCTGATCTAATTTTCATATTATTTAAAATACTTAACGAAAGAAAAAAACAAGGAAAAAACCCTTATTTTTCAACATATTCCTTTTTTCAAACCGTATGACTATAATACACTATTATTAAATAAAAGACAACCCCCTTTATAACCTTTTTATAATTCTACCTTTTCCTCCATATGGATCAAGCACAACTTCAACACTGTCACCTATTAAAACTTTTATTCTATGCATACGCATTTTTCCACCCAAATATGCCAAAATTTCCTTTTCTCCTTCATTTTTGTCTTCCCCACCTTGCGTCGAGGCAGGTATTTTTACTCTAAACAAGGTAGAAGGCAACGCTTCAGTGATAACTCCCCTCGCCGTCAATAATTTTTCATTTTTTAGATCGCTCATTTAGAATATAACTATAGTAAAATAAAGTGATAATGTCAAATTTATAGAGACGGGAAATAAGTCATATTACTGAGGATAGTTTGTTATCACTTTTATACTCTTACTCTTATCAGGAAAAGACATTCTCCAGAAAGGACTAAAAGTAGACTGCGCTGAGCTGATGTTTGGGTATTGTAATAATACCTGATTAAAATCTTTTTTTGATTTACCAAGAAGATCATTTATGAGTTTGTTTTCGTCTATTTTCCAAACAATCTTTGCAGTACCTGATAAACTAAAATTTATATTTTGTAAATTTAAAATGGAAGAATTATCTTTAGCAGAAAAATCTATCTGAGGAGATGTTAGAGAAAAAGTTAAATTATTAATATTTTGTATATATACATCACTACCATCATATTTATCTATATTGTCTGTAACTATTTTATTTACTAACTTATTTTCATTTAATAGGAAACCATACAGAGTACCTTTTAAAGTTATGGGCACACTAGTAGAACCACCAGTAACAAAAGGAACATCTTCTCCATCTATGTTCAAAAAAGCTGCATCTTTAAATAGAATAAAGCCAGGGGCTGTGGCCTTTTGTAGAAGTTTTACCATTAATGATGCCTTTAATTCTGTAAACGTGCTTATTTTTATAGCGTCTGAAACTACAGGAGATTTACCCTTAAAGCCACCGGAGATATTACCTTCCCCTCTTCCAAAGAACTTTAAATATTTAGGAGTTCCTTTAAATCCCAAAACCTTAAAATCAAGTGGCGTACTATCGTATTCTACACCAGGCACTGCACCATATATTCCTACTTCTACTTTACCTGGGATATTCCCAACCTTCCCTGGGATATTTACAGCTGATAATGTTTTATAAATTTTTCCATTTGAACCCTCTAGTCTAGTATTTATGTTGAGTTTTTGAGGAGTAGCACTAAAATTATTGTAAAGTAAAATTTTTCCTTTTGAACTTAAAAATAAATCTTTACTATCTGTGGCGACTACTGTCTTTGTTTCTTCACCTGACAACATTACCAAATCAAAAGGCAAAGCCTCTCCACTAGCATTTTTTACAGCGGATAGATTTTCATTTAAAGTTACATCTTTAATTTTTGGATTTACTACTATTTCTGCATTTGAAAAAAGAAGAGAAATACTATAAAGAAAAAATAATATAGACACAAAAGCCACGAGCCAAAGCATATATCTGGATCCACCCTTTTTCTTTTTGTTTGAAATATTATATACAATGCTAGGTTCATAGCTTTTTTCTGAAGAAACATCAGCTTCTCTTTTAGGAATAGCTTGTACTTTACGACTGACACTTTTCACTTTTACCATATCTTGCAGTAATTTTTTTGACATAATATTTTATTTAGTAACAAAACTAGACTGGATTAACCAAATATCTATTAATATAAATGGAATCAATAGTTAAACCAGGATCACGAGTTATATCACCTTTAAATGTTGCCATTTCGTGGAAAATTTCTGTGTCTAAAAAGACAATTTTAAATTTTGATTCAGTGAGGGTGTATTGGTTGAGCTGTTCTGTTTTAATTGTTTCAGAAAAGAAATCAGCCATCTTTTTATCAGACACAAGATAGATATTTGCGGGAACAGAAATGTCTTTGGATAGACTAGCCAAAGATTCTTGAAATTTTATTAGCCATTCTTGTTTTAAACTTTCCATAATAGGTGAGAGTTTCTTTACTTCAGACAGCGTCGCATGTCCATCTTTAAAAAGAGAAATAATGGATTTAGCTTCATCAAGTGAACTATGAAATGTAGCAGCAATTTTACGCACCATAAAATTAAGACCTAAAGGAAAAGAAATTGATTCATGTAATATGTTATTTTTTACCATTGAGATGTCGGTCATCTCCCCATCAATATCAACCAAAAGAAAGTTCTCTTGATTTACAAAAATATCACGAACGATAGCAAAGGAAGTCAATGTAAAAGAAGAGAACTTTACTTCTTTGGTATGAAAATATTTTATTATCGTATTTTCTATTTTTTTAAGAACTTGTTCTGGACTTATTGAAACAAAAATCGTCATTTCTAATTCTTTAGTCTTTTGATCTAATGGCTTTGATGTTTCATAGCCATTTAACATAGTTTTAATATTTTTAAATTCAATTGATCTGACAGAACTTCCATTGTCATTATATTTTGCGGAATATTCATTTTCAAAAAGAGATATTTCTTTATTTATCAAATCAACAGCGAGCTTTGGAGTAAATGTAAAAGGTGTATTTTTCTCAACCCTAATAACTCTAGTTTGAGAAACATGCCAAGGTGAGGAAAGAATACAATAAATGGAATCTGGTGCTCCAATACCGGACTTGTGGGCTTTATTGGCGACCACCTCTAGAGACTTCATAGTTAAATACAAAAACCTAGTTGCTTCAATATTGTCTTCTAAAGCTATCGGTTCACGTATTGAAAAAACTATTTTAGGAATTCCTGATTTCTGTGCCCAAAAAATCGTCCCTCCTACTGATGAAGAACCTACATCAAAAATCAAAATTAACTTATCTTTCTTTTTTCCCTTCGAAAAAAATCTCATCTAGTTAATTATACCATAGCTGAATTATATGAGTACAGCTTTTATGCGTCTTATCCCCTTTGCGACGGCTTCTTCCTTTTGAATCTTAAAATGACCTAATTCTTTGGTACTTTTAACATGTGGACCACCACAAAATTCTTTAGAAACAGACTTTCCATCCTTATCTTCTATAAAATAAACGGACACAATATCTGGATATTTTGCTCCAAATTCCATTTCTGCTCCTATTTTCTTTGCCTCTTCTAGTGGCATTTCTTTTCGTACAACATCTAAACCCTGTCCTATCTTTTCGTTAACAAAATCTTCAACTTTCTTCTTTTCTTCATCAGTTAATTTACGATCAAAAAGAAAATCTAAACGTAAACGTTCTTCGGTAATATTACTTCCTTTTTGTTTTACACTTGAACCGACAACTGACTGTAATCCAGCCAAAAGCAGATGATGCGCAGTGTGAAGTCTAATGGTCTTTTCATTATGATTTGCCATGCCACCTTTAAACATACCAGCAGAAGATGTCTGGGATAGTTTTTGGTGTTCAGCCATTTTTTTATTAAAATCTTCAAGATCAATTGTCTTGCCTTTTTCTTTTGCAAGTTCAAGAGTTAGTTCTATAGGAAAACCGTAAGTAGTAAATAAAACAAAAGGATCAGTATTCTTTTCAAATTCTTTTAATCCTTTATTCAACGTCTCTCTGAACTTGCTTTCCTCTTTTTCTATCTCTCCCTTATCATTTAATTCATAAACGCCTTTATATATTTTTTTAATTTTTTCAATTTCTTGAACCAACGATTGCTTAGAAAATCTAACTGCTCGTCTGATTAATCTTCGCAAAATATATCCTCGGCCTGTATTTGCTGGTATTACTCCATCAGAAATCATAAATAATGCGGCCTTGATATGATCAGCCACAATGCGTTCATCCTTGGCCTGCTCATTATTAAATAAATCAGTCTCATAAACATTTTTCTTTTTCTGAGCAGTTGCAAGCAATCTTTCCAAACCCATACCAGTATCAATACCTAGCACATCTAATTTTTTCAGTTTAGCTTCACCTTTGTCTAATTTCTCTCTTGAACCATCACAAAAATATTCATTAAAAACAATATTCCAAATTTCCACATCTTGACCATCTGCATTTTTGCAATAAATTTCAGTCGTTGGACCACATGGACCAGAGCCCCCTGTCGGCCCCCAAAAAACGTCTTTACCATCTTCTCGTATATCCTTTACCCCTAGCGAAGTCCAAATACCTTTTGATTCTTCATCTCTCGGTACGACACCTTCACCTTTATAAAAAGTCACATAGGAAATTTCTAATCCTAATTCTTTTGTAATAAAATCATGAGCATAAGTAATAGCATCACCTCTATCATATCCGCCAAAAGAAAAATTACCCAACATTTCAAAAAATGTAAGGTGCGTAGCGTCACCCACTTCATCTATGTCCCCCGTGCGAATGCATTTCTGAACAGTAGTAATGTTTCTACTACCAAAATCTTTGTCTGCGTCTTTTGGATTTGTATAGTAAGGCTTAAACTGTTGCATCCCTGCAGTCGTAAATAAAACTGTCGGATCTCCGGGTACAAGCGAAGACGAAGGAATTATTTTATGCCCTCGTTTTTCAAAAAATTTTAAAAATCTTGATCTAATCTCACTGGAATCCATTTTTTTTAATTATTTTTCACTCGGATCTATCTCATTGGAAATCTTTTTAATCGGTCCTTCAAATCTATAAACAATAATTAAAACAAACAATACAAGTATTGTGGAAATTAAAGCTAAATTAAAAAAGCCAAGTCCAGCTGCCATACCTATACCAGCTGTAACCCAAAGCCCACCAGCAGTGGTAAGACCTTTTAACCTAGAGTCCTGAAGCATTATTGCCCCAGCACCCAAAAATCCAACACCAACTATTATTTGTGAAGGAATCATCGTAGGATTTAATCCGGGTAAGTTTATATACTTTTGCACCAAGGCTTCAGAAATCAAAACGAATACAGCCGAGCCCATAGCTACGAGTGCATGCGTTTTCATGCCAGCTTCCTTGTGCACCAAAAGCCTTTCTGCGCCTATTATTAATCCACAAACTACTGCTATTACTAACCTTATAATAACCTCACCATTTTGTGTAAAAAATTCATTCATATAGATATTCTATAATAAAAATAACAAAAAGAGAAGCAAATACTACTTTTTTCAATTTCAGCCAAGACAGCCATATGATCACTCACTCCATCCTGCAATCTAACGTTTGAAGCAATACAAGAAGAAGTTGTAAAAAGCCCATCTACCATAAACATTATGCCTTTAACTCTATGTAATTTTTGATCAATACTGGTTTTATATTCTGCGGGAATATTATCTTTATATTTTGTTGCTAGACGACTAAATGTTTCATTTCCACGAGGAGCATTTGTATCACCGCAAAGAACAAACTCTGGCATAGAATCTAGAGATTTTAACAAAAAATCCACAACCTGAAATGGAAGATCATCTTCTAAAACTTCTTGGAGGCAAACAACATCAGGCTTTTCTTTTTTAAGAAAATTTAAAACTGTATCGTAATGCCTATTTATTTCTATATTAATTGAGATTAATTTCATAAATTTAAATTACAACTCCACCACCAAGACAAACATCTTTATCATATATAACACAAGACTGACCAGAAGCGACTAAAACCGGCTTATCAAATATTATTTCCGCCCTTCGCTTTTGCTCAAGGCCTTCAGCTTTTATTGTACATGATAAAAATTCTCCATGATAACGAATTTGTGCTGTGTATTTTTTGTTTAATTCTGGAGTTTTAAAAATCCAATTCACATCTTTAAGGGCAAGAATAGAATTTGAAGAATTTAGGGAGCTGTGAGTCCCCTGTTTTACAAACAAAATATTTTTCTTAATATCTTTACCAACAATATAATATGGCCCATCTGTCGGACCTTTTTTAGTGACAGTAAAACCATGACGTTCTCCTAAAGTATTAAAAACTGCGCCATTATGATATCCGATTTCTTCTCCTTTTTCATTTAACACTTTCCCTTTTTTAGATTTAATGTAATGTTTCAAGAACTCTTTTAAATCTATATCACCCAAAAAACATATACCCTGACTGTCCTTTTTCTCTGCTACTGGAAGACCAAATTTATCTGCTAGCTTTCTAACTTCTGTCTTCTTTAAATGACCGACTGGGAATAAAATTTTATTCAATTGCTCTTGTTTTAGTGTCCAAAGAAAATAACTTTGATCTTTTGAAGGATCAACACCTTTTAATAAAAAAATAGTGGGCTTGTCTTTTTTGGGTGTCTCGCAGGCCGACGGGCCGAGAGGCAGCGCTCCGCGAACACGCGGAGACAGCGACCCAAAAAAGACAAGCCCACTATTTGAAATAGCATAATGCCCCGTTGCGACATAATCTGCCCCCATTGAAATAGCCTTTTTCAAAAACGCACCAAATTTTACTTCCTTATTACACATCACATCAGGATTTGGAGTTCTACCAACTTTATATTCACTAATCATATAATCTGCAACTTCTTTTTTATAAATATCCTTAAAATCAAAAGTTAAAAATGGAATATCTAAATACGCAGAGACTCTCATAGCGTCCAACCTTTCCTCCCCTTCATTGCAAGCTAAAAAATCTGGATGCCAAGTTTTAATAAAAACTCCGACAACCTCATAGCCCTGTTCTTTTAATAAAGCCGCACTGACAGCAGAGTCTACCCCTCCTGAAAGCCCGACAAACACTACTTTTTTCTTCATAAAATTATTTTAGGTACTTTAGCACATTCTCTTGGTGTTGTGCGAATGTTTTAGCATAGTGTATGTTTCCACTTTTATCATGAAGATAATATAAATAAGGTGAACTTTGCGGATACATCGCAGCTTTTATAGCAGCTATTCCAGGATTCCCAATAGGACTCTTAGGTAAACCTTTTGTTTTATAAGTATCTGGCGCAGAATCCACTTGAAGTGGCATACCTATTTTTAATCTTTTCCATAAAATTCCAGAAATAAATCCCCTGTCTGCATCACCTTTTGCTTCTGCCTCAATTATTGAAGCCATTGTTATGATTTCTTTCTCTGTTCTCCTTGTTGTATTTTGTAATTGAATAATCTCGGAAATAACGGGCGAAATCTTTTTATTAAAATTTTCACTCATTGACTTTACCACTTCCACTTCTGTGTCAGTAGTAAGAAATAAATAAGTGTCCGGAAAAAGATATCCTTGTAGTTCTTTAACTTGAGCTAAAAATTTATTTTTATCAAAATTTGCTAGTTTAGAAGCGAAGACATCTGCAATTTCAGTATTATTAAATCCTTCTGGAATAGTGACAGAAACAGGTGCGATGTGTCGTTCACCTTTTAATATGCGTCTTGCAATTTCAAAAACCGGAAGCCTATTTTCAAAATAATAATCTGCTTCTATTAAATGCCTTTGTCTGCCTAAAATAAATACAAATGTTTCAAATACAAATCGAGATCGTATGATATGCGCATTTTTTAATTCTAAAGACACACTATGCAAACTTAAGCCCTCACCTATGTTAATAGTTGTTCCAACTGGAAAATCTGCTGGCGCATTGAAAAAGAAATAATAAAAAAATACTAAAAAAAAGATTACGCCAATTGTATAAAAAAAATTTCTGTTGGCTCTAAAAAAATCCATAATATTTTATATAGGCAAATTCGTAGGTGGAGCAGCTTCTTTTGATTCGATACGTTCCAAAGTAGGAACTTTGAGTATCTGACCTGGAAAATGCCACATAGTTGCTATTTCTTCAACATTTAAAACAAAAGTTAAGGGATGAAAAAAGACTGGATGAAACATGCTAGAAAATGGCCAAGGAACAGTGTGTTGAGAGAGAATTTTCTGTCTTAAAGATTCGTGAAAAAATGAACGTTCCCTAAATTCATTGAGCATTCTATCGGCTAAAAGCATAATTGTTTCTTTAGAAATCATAAAGACTCCACCAAAAGCATCTCCTTGGGTTGAATTAAAACGCATTAATTGATTACAATCAGGCATGGCATATTGACGAAAGATAAGACGAAGATTCCTTCTGCTACTCATACTAAACACTTCTTTCTTGGCTGCATAAAATACTCTAACACCGGCCTCAAAGCCTATTTTTGCAGTTTTAAGATTCATAGCTGTAACCGAATTTTTCAAAAAGTCTGGGACACGATATTCGTAACTAAATGTTCCAGGATGACTTTTATCTTCATTTGTTCGTCTGTACAACCTTAAAACTTTCATCACCTCTTGTTTTGATTCCTCTACCCAGTCATGATGCCCAAACCAAGTGCCATGAGTATGCCATGTTTTCTTTGAAGGTGTGATGACAATCTGCATCCACATCTGCTCTCCTTTTTGAAGAGAACCAAAAAGTTCTACCACTGGAGAAATAGGGTCAACTTTAAATTCTTCTTTTGGATCTTTATCTAATCCAAAATTCACATAAGTTTTTAATGGATAAGCTTCAGGCTTTACTAATTTAAATTCACAACCCCAACCATTCCAGGCGCTATCTGGAGTAATCTTATCAACTGCCAAAGTGTAATCTTCCACTAATTTTATCTGCGCCTGAGGATATTGCGCATACATCTGAGTCTCAATCAACCCCCTAATACGCGACGGTGTACGAATATAAAAATGCACTTGCCCATCAATAGAAGCAATTTCCAAAGAAAACCAAAACCAAACTGCTCCCTGCCAATATTCTTCTTTACCTCCTTTCATACTCCAATGATAAAGAGCATTAGTTAAGAAAAGCTCCATGGCCTTGGGACTGCGTAAGACATCACGAGGTGGTGTGATTTCAAGTAAAACAAAATCAATACCAGAGATAAAATCCTGTTGTATATAATGAACCCACCATATCCATGCAATACGTCCCAGCAATAAGACACCGAAGAACGGCAAAATAGTCACGATAACTTTATAGATAAAATCTAGCACTGCATTAACCATACTTCTATTTTATCTAAACTGTAGTGTAAAGTCCACTTTTGTTCTTCTTGAAATACTTTGGATTTGCAAGATTAACCAAAATAGTGTTCTTTTTGAAATATCTTTCTTTATTTACTTTTTCTACTATAGCGTCTTTCCCTAGAGGACCTTCACGCTTTAAAATATCAGCAATAACTTCTCGTGCAATACCTTTCTTGTAGCCCCATTCAGAAAGAGCGTACATTCCTCTGCCTACTAACACAAATCTAGGATCTTTTATGAGTTCATTGTGACAAGTAGCGTAATGTATTTTCTTATCAAAAGTTTTTGAAATAGAATCAGCGACTTCTCTAAAGTGCATAGGTGAGCCATGACGTCTCATGACTAAGAAAGCATAGTCTTTTACTCCACGAGTTCTGATATTTGGAGATGAGGCTTTACCCCATTCACCCAGAGGATTTTTAGCCACAGTCTTTGACATAGAGAGCCATCTTTTTACCATCTCTTCATCTCTAAATTCTTCAGCTGTATCCTTCATATGTTCAAGGAATTTCTTTATCATCTCTGTTTCAGGAATAAGATCTTCGTCATTTAAACCAGCATAAAGCTTTTTTAATGAATCGTGTACTTTATCAGCCATCCCATCGTCAACACTCCATCTAGTATGAAAATGATCATCTTCTCGATGTTTCTTGAAAGAATCTCCCAGCGTAAGGAAAAAGTGAATATGGTTCTGAGTTGCTTTGTCTTTTGAAATGTATGGCAAAAGTTCATGCTCTGCTACGATTGAGCCGAGCTTGTGCATTAGTTGTTTGAGTTCTTCAAAGACTAATTGTTCTGCTTTGTATGCACCAGATTTTTTAATGGAAGATAGAGCTGAGTCTTCAATCTGACGAACACGCTCTCTGGTGATGTTGTATTTGTCACCAATCTCTTCGAGAGTTTTTCTCTTTCCATCTGGGGTCAAACCAAAACGATTCATTATCACATCGTATGTACGAGGTGCAAGTTCTGAAATTATTTTTTTAGTTACTTTTTTTGGTTTGAAAGTTATTGTTGACATAATAGCTTTGTTTAATATTTTTTAAAATTGCTGCATAAAACTCTTTTTTCGATCCAACTCAGTAAGATATTTCTTGCGAAGTCGGACAGATTTAGGAGTAATTTCAAGATATTCGTCTTCATTCATTACCTCAAGACCTCGCTCTATGTTCAAACTAAATACAGGATTCAAAACTATTGCTTCATCAGTGCCGGAAGCTCGCATGTTGGTAAGCTGTTTTCCTTTTGTGGGGTTCACTGCCATATCATCCCCCTTCAAAACATTGCCAACCACCATACCTTCGTAAACCTCCGTTCCGTGACCTACATAAAGTATACCACGTTCCTGTAAATTTGCAAGCGCAAAGGCTACTGCCTTGCCAGAAACCATCGAAGTCATAGCTCCATACTCTCGTCTTTTTATTTCTCCGGCATATTCTCGAAAACCAGTAACTCTAGAACTCATGATTCCCTCTCCTTTTGTATCAATAATGAATTCACCACGATATCCGAGTAATCCACGTGTAGGTATATCAAAAATAATCCTTGCAATACCTTGCTTTTCCACCATGTCTTTCATTATACCTCGTCTCTTGCCTATCTTTTCAATCACACCACCAGAAGACTCCATCGGAACATCTATCACAAGTTCTTCGTATGGTTCTGTCTTTATTCCATCTTTTTCTTTGATGATAACTTCGGGTTGAGAAACTTGCATTTCAAATCCTTCTCGACGCATATATTCCAAAAGTATAGCGATGTGAAGTTCACCCCTACCGTACACTTTAAAAAAACTAGGTCCTGATTTCTTCTCTCCCTGATCCGGGGTGAAATCAACTTTCAGGCCGACGTTGACTTCAAGTTCTTTTTCAAGTCTTTCTTTGATTTGTCTAGAAGTCACATACTTGCCTTCTTTACCAGCAAACGGAGAATCGTTAACCAAAAAGTTTAAAGAAAGTGTCGGCTCATCAATAGCAATATGTGGTAAAGGTTCTACGCTCTCGTCTTCACATAATGTCTCTCCTATATATATGTCTGGAATTCCAGCCAAGAGAACTATGTCTCCTGATGTGGCTTTTTCTACTTCTTTTCTATTGATACCTTCAAAAGTAAAGAGTTTTGTTATCTTTCCTTTACGTATTTCCTTTTCTCCTTTGATAAAAATAGTGCTTCCAGATAAAATCGTCCCAGAATAAATTCTAGCCACCGCCATTCTTCCTAAGAAATTATCATAGCCAAGGTTAAAAACTTGTGCTGACATTTTTGCATCTTGTTTAGTAGAGGCTGGAGGAACTTTTTCAAGAATTAAATCAAGAAGAGGAGAAAGATCTTTTGAATCATCTCCAAGTTTTTTGAAAGCTGTTCCTTGTCGTCCGATAGCATAGATTGTTTCAAAATTTGCTTGCTCTTCAGATGCGCCTAATTCAAAAAACAATTCCAAAATCTCTTCGTGAACTCTGTGGGGATCAGAAGCAGGCTTGTCTATCTTATTTATAACCACTATCGGATTTTGTCCGAGCTCTAAAGACTTCTTTAAAACGAATCTAGTCTGGGGCATTGGGCCTTCTACTGCATCTACGAGCAAAAGAACACAATCCACAGCGCGCAAGACACGCTCTACCTCACTTCCGAAATCAGCGTGGCCAGGGGTATCAACGATATTTATCTTGGTATCCTTATAGTAGATAGAAGTATTTTTTGAATATATAGTAATACCTCGCTCTTTTTCTAGGGCATTTGAATCCATTGAAACTCCTTCAGCTAAAAGTCCTCCGTTTTGCTTCATTAAAGCATCGGTCAGAGTGGTCTTGCCGTGGTCAACGTGAGCTATTATTGCTATGTTTCTAATTTCCATAAAAAAATGCCCAAAAGAATTCTGAGCGTCTTTTAATAATAACATTATTTTTAATAAATAACAAGCTCTTATTCTACCTGCACCTTGATATCTGTTCGTTCTTTTTCCAACTTCATGAATAGTATTGTAAATGATCCAATAAAGACAATAATTGAGGCAATAAGAAATACATAATTATATGCATCTATCTGAGCTTTTAGTGTTATAAGAACAATATATTTTTGAATTACTAAAGGAACATGAGAAAAAAGTTTACTAAAACCATTAATCACAAGAACGTTAGTATCAATTCTATTGGTTAATATTGTGGCAAAAATAGCTATACCAAATGCTCCTGCAATATTTCTTACTAAAGCAAGAATAGATGAAGCTATACCTATTTCACTTTCTGGAACAACCGATGCAACAATGTTGGTACGCTGAGCCATACCAAAACCAAGGCCAAATGCCATAACTGTCAAAGGAATCATGATGTCAAAAGCAGTTGATCTTGCATCAAGTCCTGTAAAAAGATAAATACCCAGCGCCGCTACGAGTGTGCTTACGAATATCACATATTTAGATTGCACTTTTCCGGAAAGCATTCCTCCAAGCGGAGAGGCAATCATTATCGCCACGGCTATAGGCATAAAAAGATATCCTGACTCAGTGGCAGTATATCCTAAAAATGTTTGGGCAAAAACCGGTATCAAAAATACTCCACCCATCATACCCATGAAAACAACGAAATTATTTACGAGCGCATTGACAAATGCAGGAATTCTGAAAAATTTAAGATCAACAATAGGTTCAAGTGCTTTATGCTCAATCTTAATAAATAGACCAAGAAAAGTAATAATTGAAAAATAACAAATCATGCTTCCAGCTGAAAGCCATCCCCAATCAGACCCCCTGTCTAAAACCAAAACAAGGGCAGACAACATGGCTCCCAAAGTAATTGCGCCCCACCAATCAAAATTATTATCTTTTTGAGCCAATGATTCATCACGTGATTCATTTATGAAACGCAAAGCCATCAAAATACCCAAAATACCTATAGGAAGGTTTATAAGAAAAACCGAACGCCAACCAAAATTATCAATCAAAGGTCCTCCTAAAAGTGGTCCGAAAACTATCGCTGCGGCAAATGATGAGGACCAAATACCAAGCGCTTGTGCGCGTTCCTTTCCTTCTCTAAAAGTAACAGCCAAGATGGCCATCGCTGTGGGATAATCAGCCGAACCAGCTATCGCTTGAATAATACGGAAAACTATCATAGATGAAAGATTCCAAGAAAGCCCAGCCAGAACTGAACCTAAAATAAAAATAGCAAAACCTAAAATGTAAACCTTTTTTCTTCCAATAGTGTCTCCCAACTTTCCCCAGATCGGGACAAAGACAGCATTCGCTAAAATATAAGCAGTGGCAATCCACCCTGCAGCCGTGACAGTGATGCTGAAATCATTAATAATTTTTGGAAGAGCGAGGTTGACTATCGTCTGGTCTAAACGCCCTAAAAAAGTCCCCACTATAACTGTGAGCAATATCCACCAACGCAAGCTCGAACCCTTACCGTTACCATTTTCTTCCATACTTATTATTTAGTGTGAACAGTTATTTTTGCGGACATTCCACTCTTCAATTCAGGATAATCTGCAACATTAAAACGGACCTTAACATCAAATTTCTGTACAGGACGCTTGTCTGAAATAGAAAAAACGACACCAGTATTGCTTGAAACCGGACTTATTTGATCTACTATACCTTCATAATTTTTACCTGAAAAAGTATCTACCGTAAATGTCGCACGTTGACCCGCTTTTAGACTACTCAATCCTTTTGTTTCTTCTATTTGGCCCACAACTTTCATCTCATTAACATTAACTATAGAAACTACTGTCTGACCAGGAGAAAAATAAGAACCCAAAACATCCGGAGCGAAAGACACTATACCACCATCTTTGGTATAAATAATTTGAGATCCAACAAGCGCTATTTCTGAATTTGCAAGAACATGATCCCCCTCTTTTACATATAAAGCATTTAATGTCCCTGGTAATGTCGGAGAAAGATTTATGATTGGCGCATCCAAGAGAGAATTCTCAATGAAAACAGTGTCTTTGTTTACTTGCCAAAATAAAAATACAAAAAGTGCTCCAAATATAACAATAAAATACACCAAACTACGCACCCATGGCTTTTTAAAGATACTCTCTTTTTCTTTTTTCTCTTCTACTTTATTTTCCATATTATTTTATTTAGTTACTTATAAATTCTATTGCTGGAGTATTTGGTGTTGCAATTTGTCCAGGAGTAATAGCGACTGATAATATGGTACCGTCAGAAGGAGCGGTGATAACAGTGTTGTTATAAGCAGCCAAAGCTATCTGTACGGCGCCAGCTGCATTGTCTACTTGAGCTTTAGCTATCGCTATGTCCTCTGGACGAGCGGTTGAAACAAGAGCAGCTAAAGAAGCCTGGGCTTGATCAAGAAGAGCTTGAGCACCAGCAACTGCTTGACTTTGCATCTGTAGAGCAGATTGATAAGCATTGTAATTTGTTAAATAATTTGAAGCTTTCTTGTTTGGAATATCAATAGTCCATTCAGTAATACTTATGTTGCTAGTACTTGGAAATTTAATATAAAGTCCAGAATTCCCTATTGGTTGAGGTGTTGATGTAGCAACAATTCCACTACCACTCACGATACCGCTCGCACTAAAACCAGTACCATTTCCAGTAAAATAAACAGAGATAACTATCTGACCTTCGGTATCTAAATTGTAATTACCGCTTATTGTCGGAGCAGAAGAATCACTATTTCCAGAAATTGGTAATGCTTCAGGAGTGGAATTTAATAAATTTTTATGAGCGTTTTGAACAAGCTGTGCTTGTTGTTTGGTAATTCCATCTAGATTAACTTGTGCTGTATTTACTGCAGCTTTTGCCACATCAATAGCAGAACTCGTAGCTCCATTTACAACTTTCAAATAATTAGCCTCAGCTGTTTCATAAGCAGCCTTTGCTTGAGACAATGCGCCTTCTGTATTCCCAGCATCAAGGGCTGCGAGTACTTGGCCAGTCTTTACCTTATCTCCAGCTTTGACTGAAACTGTTTTGATTCTACCACCAGCGAGAAAACCAAGTGATAGATCATGAGAAGTCAAAGAATTTACCGTATCAAAGCTCGGTATAATTTCAGGACTTAATATTTTTTTATTAATTTCCATATATCCACCAAAACCAACAAGAACAGCAACAACCAAAGATATAATAACTACTCTTTTAGGATGATGCGGTAACGATTTAATGTGTTTGTGTATCATATACAAATAAATATATCATATTTTTGGTATATCCTCAAATTTCTTATTTTGTGCTTTATATTTCAAGCTAAAATAAAAACAAAAACTGACCCTTAAGTTTTGTCAGTTTTTGTTTCAAACGAAATAAAAATTTATCTATTTTATTTGTTTGTTTTTATATTTGCTTTTGTAGATGTTTTTTTAGAAGCAACAGCGATAACTATTTTTACTGTTTTAGCAGTTATAGTATTTGTTGTTTTGTCTAAATTGCCAGAGACAATTACCTTTTGTCCAACAGCTAAATCAGATGCTGTAGCACTAGCACCATTTTTACTATAAGTAGTTGAAGCATTTGTTGTGACACTTACTTCAGAAACAGCCTTTTTCTTCAAATCTTTTACTTCTACAGTAAAACCTGTGCTTGTAATTGCTCCAATGGTCCCAACTACGCTACCGTTTGCCTTATTTGTGGCATTAGAATTTTTTTCATTCTTATTTTGCTTTTGATAAGTTGGTTGAACATTTTTAATACCTATATCTTGAGGAGATGAAGCAAAAACGCTAGAACCTCCCACCAACAAAGATATTGCGAGTGCGCCAGTAGCTATTTGTTTCTTATATTTCATAAATAATAAAATTAATAATAATACTTATACATTATGACCATAATGTATAAGTACATAGTAAATTAAATAAATGAAATCTTTATGAAGAAATAGGTAATGAAATTATCACTTCTGTCCCTTTATTTACCTGACTTTTTATGGAAATAGTTCCTTTATGATTTTCTATAATCTTTTTTGATATAGTAAGCCCAAGCCCTGCGCCTTCTGTGCTACGCGCAACATCGCCCCTAAAAAATGAATCGAAAATTTTACCGATAACATCTTTTGGAATACCGATGCCAGTGTCGCTGATAGTCACTACATATTTATTAGAATTAATTTTATCTGATATAACTATTGATCCACCTGATTTGGTGTATTTTATAGCATTATCTAAAATATTAAAAAATACACGACTTAACTCAATACTATTCCCCATCACAACGGCCATTGATTCTATTTTTGTTTCAATATTTATCTGCTTGTTTTGAGCTAAATTTTTATTCTTTTCTATAATGTTCTTTATCAATTCATTTATAGCTATGGACTCGTATTGTATTTGTATTTGAGTGTCGTATTTTGATATATCAAGCAAACTATTGCTAAGTTTTGAAAATTCCCTCATTTCATCTAAAGTTTTTTCTAAAGTTAATTTCGCTCCACCAAGATCTAATTTTTTATTATTTAAATTTACTTCAAGACCAGAAATAATAACTGCTATCGGAGTGCGAAGTTCGTGAGACGCATCAGCGATAAACCTCTTTTGCTTTTTCATATTGGACTGAATCGGTTGTAATGTTTTGTGAGTAAGAAAAAATCCTAATATAACTATAAAAAATATGATGATTAAATCTATAGTCATAAAACGATTGAGTAATATATCTTGAGTTCTGTCTATGATTGCTTGAGAAATTTGTGGGTCAAGTATGTCTTGCTCTAAAATTGATTGTGTAAGATTAAAAAGTATTGTGTTATAAAGCACAATACTTGAACCGCCCAAAATAAATACTGCAATAATAGAGTAATAAAAAGTTAGCCTAATTCGCGCGATAAAAAACTCATCAACACGATAACTAGTTTTCCATTTTGTAACCGACTCCACGAATTGTTTGTATAATTTTTGCATTATCATTAATTTTTCTTCTTAAATTCTTTATATGTACATCCACAGTATTACTAAATGACGAATCCGCAAAGTCCCAAGCATGAGAATAAAGTTCATCTCGTGTTATTACCTTACCTGGATTACGCATCAAATATTCTAGCACCATAAATTCTTTTAGGGTGAGAGAAATTGTTTTATTTTTATAAGTGACCGTCCTGTTTGTCGTATTCATATTGATATTACCAGAAGCAAGCACAATAGGTGAAGTCTGTTTTGGACGACGAAGAAGAGCATGAATACGGGCGAGAAGTTCTTTAAAAGCAAATGGTTTTGCCAAATAATCATCTGCCCCTGCTTCAAGACCGACCACTTTGTCATCTATAGTGTCCAGCGCCGTAAGCATTAATATAGGAATAACTACACTATTCTCTCGCCAATTATTACAAACAGAAACTCCGTCTTTTCCAGGAAGCAATCTATCTAAAATGATCAAATCGTATTCATCACGATTTATCAAAATCCTACGCTCCGCAGAAATTCCATCTTCTATCACATCAACAGCATAACCTTCTTGGGTAAGGCCTTGTTTCAAATTTTCCGCTAATTTTTTATTATCTTCAACTACTAATATTTTCATATTTATATGATATCACCTAAAAGTGAAAATTTCATGAAGCACATACCCTATGCAAATCCGGGGAAAAAGTCGGTTTTGATATGCCTACTACTAAGACCTAAGTTTTTAATTACCTGTTCAGTTCCAGAAACCATAGAAGGTGGACCAGAAATATAATAAGTTCTTTCATCCCAATCTTTTACTTCATCTAAAATCATTTTTCCATCTACATATCCCTTCCTACCCATCCAGTTTGTTTGTCCATCTTTCAAATCAGTCAATGTATAAACTGTTTTAAAATTAAAACAATCTTTAGCCTTATCAAAAATATCTTTATACACAATGTCTATTTTTGTTTTATTAGAATAGATGAGAACAATGTCTCTTTTTTGTTTTGTATCAATCAAATACTGAATCATACTTCTAAAAGGAGTAATACCAATACCACCAGCGATAAATACTAATTTCTTTTTTCTATTTCTTGGCAATACAAAGTCTCCAGAGAGTTGTGAAGCGATAATCTTGTCGCCATCTTCCATAAATGCTAATGCTTTTTTAAAACTGCTTCCATTTGGATAAAATTTAACACCTAAATGTAATTCCTTTTCTGTGGGAGAAGAAGCGATCGTAAAATATCGCCTATTACCTCTGCTATCTACTTTTTCATGACCCAATGTCCACTCCAGATATTGTCCTGGCTTAAAATTCAATTTAGAATCTGGAGTAAAAATAAATTCAGCCGTATCTGGAGCAATCTGCACAGCCCTTTTAAGTTTTAAGGTTAATCTTTTCTTTGGACTAACTAAATACGAGAAAATGTTTCCGAACAATAGAGCAAGTTCGGGAGTTAAATAAAATGTCCCGATGTGTATTTGTGGCGCAAATAAAAATCCAACGAGCGTCCCATATAAAATTCGCAAAAATGAAGAAGGCGGAGTGGTGAGCGGTTCGGTAATCATAATAAATGTAAAAAACAAAATTGGTGAATAGGATAAAGCATTATATAAAGAATTAAAAATGTTTCCTTTATTTAATAAAGTAAAAAAAGAAATAGTAATAAGAGCAACAATAAAAAAGCTAAGAGCGAGATCTTTTCTTTTTATTTTTTTCACAATCATTAATCCACCCACAAGGACAAACGGAGCCATTGCAACAGTCCCCACCCACCAACTGGCGCCTTGATTTAAGAAAAAAGCAGTGACAGCAACAGAAAAAGCCACTGGATTAAATATGTGTTTATGTTTAATGGCAAAAATATATTTTGAAGCCATTGCTAAAATCCCCGCCCAGCCTAAAAAGATATATTCAGAGGGAGTAAGGGCTGGAGTGATGATTAAAGCTAAAATAAAAACAGAAATATAAATTGATTCAATGTTAGCTGGAACTTCAAAAACATAAGAGAAAATATTATTCGTAGCCCATGAAACTCCCAGTAAAATAAAAAGAGAAATAACCATTGAAAATGGCGTGTAAGGCAAAATACCAACAAAAGAAAATACAAATGCTATCACCCAAAGAGCCAAGAGGTAATACAACACCACTTTATACATCGTCGTTCTATTTAAAAAATCATCAATTATTTTTAACATATTTTTCAAAATTACTTGTAAATGTAGCGATACCGTCATGATCAATCATATATCCTTCAAAACCTGACAATTTCTCAATGAAATAAACCCCGGCCTTACCCATCGCAAAACAAGCTGAGACAAACCTATCCGCCTCATAAATATTTGGCCCAATTATAGTCAGACTAGCTATTTCTTTCGCCAACTTTTTTTCTTTAGGATTATAAATGTGATCTCCTCTTTCATAAGTGCCAGAAGTAGCTATTCCGCAATTACTCAAATAAACTATTTTCACATTTTCTTTTTTATTAAATGGATTACGTATACCGATGGCCCATTTCTCACCTTCATTATTTAATCCTACAACTTCAATATCGCCCGCTATTTCTACATAAAAATTCTTAAATCCTTTCTTACGTAAAATTTCGGAAGCATTATAAATAGCCCAACCCTTTACTAACCCAGAGGGATCAATCTTGCCATTATATTTAATGTCAAAAAAACCATCAGTTTGATCTTTGGTTTCTTGCGAAAGTTTGAAAACTTTTTTCATATCACTACTTAAATCTTTTTCAGCAATTTTTCCTTCATTATATAAAGTTATCTCACTATTTTTCTTATATGTACTAAAATGTTCATCAATAGAAATTAAGTAATTAAAAATCTCTTCAAAGACTTCTTTAGTCGCATTTGAATCTATGATTTCTATCTTTGCAGGCATTCCCATTATCGTTCTAATTTCTTTCATAATGTTTTTAAACTTTCGCCTGACTCAAAGCAGATGCTAAAGATTTCATAAAGGCTGGGCTGGTTTCAGATGCCCCAGAAACACCATTCACATTTGCACTTTGCGCAGTTATGGCTTCTTGTTTCAAAATCGGCATAGTGCGTGAGTTAATACGAACTGAAGTACTTCTATCTTGCGGATAGTTTAAAAAAACCACATCCGTAAGCCTGCCATTTGTAATCACAGCTTTGACTTGAACATATCCATAATATGCATCTACTGAATCACCGATATATTCTCCGTCATTATATATTCCTGTTTTTTTAGATGGAGTAATAACTGGGACAACAGCAACTTGTGTAGAAGAATTATCTTGAACAGGAACGGATGAAGTATTTGCAATAGTTTTTTTAGAAAGCTTTTTTGTAGTATTATTTGCAACAACTGGCGCTGTAAAACTAACAGAAGAATTACCCATGTTTTGGTAGATAACATAAAATCCAAAAGACACTATAACAAATAAAGATAAAACGAATTTTTTCATATTTATCTATCTTATTATAGTATAAGTGAAAATTTCATGAAGTAATAAAGATGCAAAAAAGTATTTTTTATGTTAATTTAAATGAATGCGTCGATGGTAGAGTGGTCAAATACGACACGCTGTAAACGTGTTGCCTTCGGGCTTCGGGGGTTCGAATCCCTCTCGACGCACAAAGTAATCTAAACTTCAGAACGAGATCTAATACGAATAGAACTTTTAACTTTAGATTTTTTCGCTTCAATAGCGAGCTCGCCTTCTTTTACTGACACACTTATAGCGTCTCCTTTTTTAATTCCATTTCCAATAATGTAAGATGCGATTGGATTTAAAATCTTACTTTGTATTAAACGGTTGAGAGGTCTCGCGCCATAGTGCGGATTATATCCATCCTTTGCCAAGAGCGACAATGCTTCTTCATTTATTTCCAAACCTATACCCTTAGAAGCTAAACGATCCTTTACTACTTTTATTCTCAAATCAACTATTCCTTTTATGGCTTCCTCACTCAAAATATCAAAGACAATTATTTCATCCAAACGATTCAAAAATTCTGGGCGGAAATTATCTTTCAACGCCTCTAAAACTTTTTCTTTCATATTTCCATAATCTTCTTTTTTAGAATTATTTGAAAATCCAATTGATTCCATTTTTTCCACAAACTGTGAACCAATGTTTGAAGTAAGGATGATGATTGTATTCTTGAAATTCACGACTCGGCCTTTGCCATCTGTCAATCTACCTTCATCAATAACAGAAAGAAGCATATTAAAAACCTCTGGATGAGCCTTTTCTATCTCATCAAAAAGTATCACAGCATATGGTCTGTGTCTGACTGCTTCCGTCAATTGTCCGGCTTCATCATAACCGACATATCCTGGAGGAGAACCAATAAGTTTTGAAACAGAATGTCTTTCCATATATTCAGACATATCTACACGAATGATTGCTTTTTCATCATTAAACATAAACTGCCCGAGAGTTTTTGTGAGCTCTGTTTTTCCTACTCCCGTCGGACCCAAAAAGATAAATGAACCTATTGGCCTGTTTGGATCTCCGATACCTGCGCGAGAACGTCTTATGACATCAGCAACACGAGAAATAGCTTCATCTTGACCGATGACTCGTTTCTTTAATTCCATTTCCATTTTCTCGAGCTTCTCACGTTCTTCCTCCAGCATTTTAGTAAGAGGTATGCCAGTCCAACGAGCCACTACTTCAGCTATGTCCTCAGCAGTAATTTCCTCTTTCAAGATTCTGCGAGACTTTTGCAATTTCTTTAATCGTAAAAGTTTTGTCTCTAATTCTTTTTTTAAGGTAGGTATTTTGCCATAGCGTATCTCTGCTGCATTTGAAAGGTCTGCTCGCATCTCAGCGCTCTCGGCTTCTAAACGTAAACTTTCCAAATCTTTTTTAATAGCACGAATTTCAATAACTATAGCTTTTTCATTTTGCCACTTGAGTTCAAGCTCTTTTGTTTTTTCGTGCAAATTACCTATTTCACTTTCTACATCTTTTAATCTACTCTTTATTTCTCCAAGCTTTTCTTTTGCTTTTGCTTTTTCTTCTTTATCTTTTCCTACATTTGAATTCAAACTAGCGATCTCTTTCTTTAACGCTTCTTTTTCAATCTCAAGTCGCATCACTTTTCTATGTGCGTCTTCTAAAACTGGAGGTTTATTTTCAAGCATTATCTTTAAAGAAGAAGAAGCTTCATCTATCAAATCAACAGCTTTATCTGGCAAAAATCTATTGGTGATATAACGAGCAGAAAGATTTACTGCTGCGATAATAGCATCATCAGTAATCCGCACACCATGAAAAAGTTCGTACTTTTCTTTCAAACCACGAAGTATCGCAATAGCGTCTTCAGTTCCTGGTTCATCTATATAAACAGGCTGAAAACGACGAGCCAGAGCTGGATCTTTCTCTATATGCTTTTGATATTCTCGCAAAGTCGTAGCGCCGATAGCCCGCAATTCTCCACGAGACAATGCTGGCTTTAACATATTTGAAGCATCCATCGTTCCCTCTGCACCTCCAGCACCGACGATGGTATGAATCTCATCAATAAAAAGAATTACTTTGCCATCTGACCTTTCTATCTCTTTCATAATGCCTTTTAATCTTTCTTCAAATTCTCCGCGATATTTTGTACCAGCCACAAGCAAACCTAAATCAAGCGAAACGAGCTCTTTGTCTTTTAGAGATTCAGGAACATTGCCTTTTATAATCATTTGAGCGAGACCTTCCACCACCGCAGTTTTCCCCGTGCCAGCTTCACCGATCAAAATAGGATTATTCTTTGTCCTTCTAGAAAGAATCTGCATTATGCGAGTTATTTCAGTATCTCGGCCGATAACCGGATCGAGCTTGTCTTCTTTTGCTAATTTAGTAAGATTTCTGGTGTATTTCAAAAGTAATTTAAACTTTTTTGGTTCTGAAGAATCAGTAATATTTTGACGACGTAATTCTTCTAAAACTTTTACAACTGAATCTTTGTGAATTCTAAATCGCGCCAAAGTCTCACGAGCTTCAGACGTAACTTCTAATATTGCAATAAAAAGATGCTCAGTAGAAACAAATTCATCTTTCATTGATTCTGCTAATTTAGCTGACTGCTCTATTACTTGTGCGAGATCAGGATTTAAATATATCTGATACGAAGGAGAAACAGTATTTCTAGACTCTGGTAATTCAATCAATTCCAAAACAGTATCAGTCAAAAGCATCGTATCTATTTCCAATTTATCTAAAATAGAATTCACCATGCTTTCCTCTTGTAAAAGAAGTGCAGCTAGTAAATGAAGTGCAGAAACATGGTTAACGCCACGCTCAATAGCCAACTCATGAGCCTTTTTAATTGCATCCTTTGATTTAGTTGTAAATTTATTTAATGGTGGCATTTACGGTTGAGTAGTTCCCCCAGTTGGCGCGAGTATAGGACTAGCAGGTAAGGTATTTGAAGAATCAGTAGAAGGCTTGTATGCATTGGTAATAGCATCTATTGGTGCAAAAGAAGAATTGTCTCCAGATAAAGCAATACCTAAAACATTTCCATCAAGGTCTAAGACCATCGCTCCTGCATTTGATTTTAATACATTCATTTTTAAATCTTTATTTCCATCAAAAATAAAAGAAGAAATAGAATTACCTAATACTAAAATCTTTTGTCCGGCTTTCATCTTACTCATATCTCCAAAAGCTGGGACTGTAAAAGAAACTTTACTTTTACCATCTACTGGATCCCCTATTTTCAACAAAGAAAATCCTGCCTTATCTGTAGACATAAAATCTGCTCTAAATTTTCCACTATCATTTTTTACATAATAATAAGTTCCTTTATCTGGAACAAGAGTAGCATCTACTACGACAACACTGTCAGTAGTGGAAATACCAAATCCTAATCCAGCACTTACTTCAGTAATTTTTCCGTATGGATCAATAACTTCTTTAATTATATTAAAAACAGCAGATTTGTTTTTAGCGATAGCATCCACCACTAAATCTTCTTCTTTTACTATCACTGTTTGAACAGTAGTCTTGCCTTCCACTTGCTGTATCTTTTCAACTGTTTGTTTGATGACACGATTTACAGGAACAGTAAAAGACGCAGGTGCTTGTTGCATCAAAGTCACGGTGGTTATACCTGTGGCTATAGAAGTAACAAAGGAAAGAAGAACTGCTAGGAGTATTAATTGTGATTTATTTAGATCTTTCATGTCCATGGTTTAATTATACCACTTTTTTAGTTTATTCAAAATAATAGACAAAGTTTTAATAGTGTAAATAATTTCTTTTTTTGTTGTTTCCCTACCCAAAGAAAACCTCAAAGAGCCATCTGTTTCTTTTGTGTCTGGACGAATTGCTTTTATAACATACGAAGTTTTTCCATCGCCAGACTCACAAGCGCTCTTTTCAGAAACCATTACTCCATTAGCTGATAATTCTATAACTAAAAGATCACTCGGAATATTTGGAATCGTTATATTTATATTATTGGGCAATCTGTTTTCTAAATCACCATTAAATAAAAGCTTCACTTCTTCAAATTTTTTCCCCCTGCGCCCTTCTCCTTCGGAGTGGGACCCTCGGGGATAAAAAATTCGAAGAAGTTTTGCTGTAAAGTAATCTCGCAATTTTGTTAAACGTTTTTTTTCCTTTTCTTTTATTTCCTGCGTAAACTCTAAAGCTTTTGAGAATTTTAAAATCTCCGGCAGATTTTCTGTCCCTGGACGCAGTCCCAATTCTTGATTTCCCCCGCCAAATATATTTACCAATTGAACGTTTTTCTTTTTATAAAGAACTCCCACCCTCCCCGATCCTTCTATCTTTGATCCAGACAATGAAAGCAAATCAACACCAAGCTTTTCTACATTTAAATCCAAATAATTTACTGCTTGCACTGCATCAGTATGAAAAAGAGGAAAAATACACCTCTCCCTAGCCCTCTCCTTATTAAGGAGAGGGTGCTGAAAGCGGGTGAGGTTCTTCCAGTGTCTGATTTCTTTTGCTATTTCTCTGATTGGCTGTATCGTACCTATTTCATTATTCGCATACATTACAGAGACGAGTATAGTATTTTTCTTTATTTCTTTTTTTATTTTTTTTGGGTCTACTATTCCGTTTGATTCAACTGGCACGATAGAAATCTCTGCGAGCTTTCTTTTTTCCATAAGTCTAAAAGTCTCAAGCACTGATGGATGCTCTATGTTTGTAGTTATGATATGTGGCATTTGCTCCTTTACCGCAAGCAAAACACCCTGTATAGCAAGATTATTGCTCTCTGTTCCCCCACTCGTAAATATTATTTCATCAGAGTGAGCACTTAAAACTTTAGCGACATCTTTATGCGCATTTTGTAGCTTCATTTTTGCACTTACTCCCATAGAATGTATTGAACTCGGATTCGCCTCTGCACTGGCAGCATAATCCATATATATATTATCTACTCTTTTTTGGGACCCTTTGTTTGATTTGGGCATAAAAATAGTATATATTATGAATACATGAATATAAAGCTCGACAATATTTTTATCTTGGCCTTTTTTGTTTTTGTTTTTATCGCTATTTTGATTGGCGCTGTTTGGATTTTCATTACTGAAAAGCGTTTGAAAAGATTTTTCCTTGGTAAAAAAGCAAAAGATCTAGAAGATACTATCATCAACTTAGAAAAAGATATTTCTGACCTAAAGAAATCCAGAGAAAATATACAAAAAGACATTATCACAATAAATACAAAACTCAAAAAGAGTATTCGTGGGCTTGAGACTATTCGTTTTAATCCTTTCTCTGATCAAGGTAGCAATCAAAGCTTTGCAATAGGAATGTTAGACGAAGAAGGAGACGGTCTAGTTCTTTCAAGTTTGTACTACCGTGATAGGATGAGTATATTTGCCAAACCCATCAAAAACAACAAATCAGAATTTGAATTAAGCAACGAAGAAAGAGAAGCTCTAAATAAAGCAAGAATTAAATAAAAGAAAATTCACATATATGAAAACAGAAAAGAAAGAAAACAAAATAATCCCCCGCCCACCTGTCGTAGTCATCATGGGTCATATTGACCATGGTAAATCCACCTTGCTCGATTATATTAGAAAAACAAATGTGACAGAAAGTGAAACTGGAGGAATTACTCAAAATATTTCTGCATATGAAGTATTGCACAAAGACGAAGAAGGCAAAGACAGAAAAATAACTTTCCTAGACACACCCGGACACGAAGCCTTTTCAAAAATGCGTGAACGTGGAGCCCTCATCGCTGACATAGCTATCTTGATAGTTTCCGCAGAAGACGGGGTAAAACCTCAAACTATTGAGGCATGGAAAACGATAAATGAGATGAAACTTCCCTCTATTGTCGCAATAAATAAGATAGATAAACCAAATGCTAATATAGAAAAAACCAAGATAGAATTAGCAGAAAATGAAATCTACTTGGAAAACTATGGAGGGAAAATTCCTTTTGTTGAAATTTCCGCAAAAACTGGTGCAGGAATTGATAGCCTTCTATCATTGATTTTAATTTTATCTGAAATGGAAAACTTTACTGGAAATGCCGAAGAAAATGCTTCTGGATTTGTAATAGAATCTGACCTTGATTCAAAACGAGGCATCCAAGCTACTTTAATTATAAAAAATGGAACTATCAAAAAAGGCATGACTGTAGCCGTAGAAGACAGCATAACTTCCACACGCATAATCCAAGATTTTAAAGGATCTATGATAGAGAATGCATCCTTTTCTTCCCCAATACGACTTTGTGGTTTTGATAAAATACCGAAAGTTGGAGCTAGATTTGAAACTTTTAAAAACAAAAAAGACGCATTGTTATATGTAGAAGAATTAAAAACAAAAAAATCAAATGGAGCTGTTAAAATAAAAAATACCGTTTCTGCTTCTAAAATAAATGAAAATAAAAAGATAATCCCAATATTACTAAAAGCTGATGTTTCTGGATCTCTAGAAGCTATTGAAAAAGAAATAGCAAAGATAAAATGCAAAGGCGAAGTAGATAGCGCTGAGTTTAAAATAATATCAAAAGGCGTGGGCCCAATTTCTGAGTCAGATATTAAAAACATATCTGATAGTGAAAACGTAATAATGATTGGATTTAATGTAAAAACCGACAAAAGCGCCTTTGAGATAGCAAAGAAAAGAGGTATAACTATTTCCTTTTTTGACATTATTTATAAAATGACTGAATGGCTTGAAGAAGAAATGGAAAAAAGAAGACCAAGAGTAGAAACAGTAGAAACGACAGGCCGAGCAAAGATAATCAGAGCTTTTAGCCGTACCAAAGAACGCCAAATAATAGGCGGAAAAGTAATAGAGGGTCGTATGCTTTTAAACGGAACAGTTAAAATCATGCGTCGAGAATTTGAAATCGGCCGAGGAAAAATAGTGAACCTTGAAAAAAATAAAGTAAAAACCAGCATCGTAGAAGAAGGATTTGAGTTTGGTATGATGATTGAATCAAAGATTGAAGTTGCTTCAGGCGACATTATAGAATTATTCTCCATAGCACAGAAATAAAATGAGTGAAAGAAAAGAAAAAGTCGCAAATTATCTAAAAGAGCTTACTGCAGAATTTTTGGGACGAGAAAATAATAGAACCTCACTCATCACTGTGACTTCTGCCACTTGTTCCCCTGACCTAAAACGTGCGACTATATTCATCACGGTATTCCCAATAGAAAAAGAAAAGACAGCATTAGAATTTGCAAAAAGAAAAAGAGGAGAACTACGAGAATTCCTTAAAAAAGTTATGACCACAAAAAATATACCTTTTATTGATATTGCTATTGATTTAGGAGAAAAACACAGACAGAAAATTGACGAACTATTAAGAGAATAATAAAGCTTTAAACTTGAGGCCTGGGGCGGAATTGAACCGCCGTATATTCCTTTTGCAGAGGAATGCCTTACCACTTGGCTACCAGGCCATATATATTTTTATTTATACTAAACGATTTGTCTATTATAACCTCTGCACAGAGGAATGACATATTCGCTATGCTCATGCCACTTAGCTACCAGGCCGTATTGTGGGCGAGGAGGGATTTGAACCCTCAAGTCTTGCGACATTAGTTCCTAAGACTAACGCGTATACCAGTTCCGCCACTCGCCCAATGCAATCGCACTTTGTGGTCCCGAATATTTTTCTCGCCGTCGCTCAAAAAATTTCATGACCTTGCCTCAATGATTTCATACTTTGTGGTCAGGCATAGTTTTCTGTTGAAAACTTGCACGACCCTGGCTCGCGCCGTCGCGCTCCGCCTCGCAAAAGCTAAGTGATTAGCTTTGTGCGCCCAGCAGGGATCGAACCTGCGACATTCTCCTTAAGAGGGAGCTACTCTACCAGCTGAGTTATGGGCGCATATAATATTTAATTTTAAGCAACTTATCTCTTACATAACTCCCAGTGCCCGAGGTGGGAATCGAACCCACATCCCTTGCGAGACACGATTTTAAGTCGTGCGCGTATACCAGTTCCGCCACTCGGGCAACAAAATAGATTATAGGTAAAAAACGATTAAATAACAAGTATTTTAACTATATCGCCCAAATGTTTTAGGCACAGACATTTGGCGGTTTAATTAATTGATAATTCAGCAAAAATTCGTTTGGTGTTTTGCCGTTTAAACCGCAATGTTCTAGATTGTTGTAATATATATTCCATCTTTTCAATTTCTTT
>CAIVBM010000025.1 GCA_903904195.1 uncultured bacterium | reverse complement strand
TATAATATTCTCCTGCACCAAGTTCATTATTTGTTTCTCCCAATAAATATACAAAATCCCCAGCATTTTTAAATTCAGGTGAAACAACTTTGTTAAAATCAGGAATTACTCCGATAGTGGAAATCAAAAGTGTGGGCGGAATTGAAATTGCAACAGGATTACCTTTTTCATCAAATCCCCTAAAGTCATTAAACATACTATCTTTTCCTGAAATCAAAGGTGTTCCATAACCTACAGAGTAATCAAAACAGGCTTTTACGGCCTCTATAAGCTCATATAAACGATTTTTGTCATAAGAAGAGCACCAACAGAAGTTGTCTAAAATAGCTAGCTCTGACAACGTTCCACCACTTACAATTACATTTCTAACTGCCGTATCAAGTGCCGATGCGGCCATGTGATAAGTACTAATATCTCCATATGATGGATAAAGACTAGAGGATAAAATAACACCTTTTTTAGAAGAAAAAACAGGACGAAAAACTTGTGCATCGGTATTTATTCGTCCACGCCCTGAAAGAGGTTTTAGGACAGAAGATGCTTGAACTTCGTGATCGTATTGCTCACTAATAAAAGAAAATCCACTAATGTTTTTATTAGAAATCAATTCCTCTAGAATTTTTGTTCTTGTACCTTTTGAGATTTTTGGTTCAGGAAAATTATTTTCTATAAATTTACTTTCAAGTGGACGCTCGGGCAATCCTTCATGTAAAAATTCTAAATCAATATTCATTATTATCTTGCCACCATATTTCACTATACATTTCCCAGAATTTGTAAATTCTCCAACCACGGTTGCCTCTACCCCACGACTATCCATAAGTTTTTTAAATACCTCCCACTTTTTCTTTGGAACAGATAATGTCATTCTCTCTTGGGATTCTGAAATCCAAATTTGCCATGGTTGTAATCCTGGATATTTTAGTGGAACTTTTTCAAGATCTACTTCCGCACCCCCGCATTCTTTCGCCATCTCTGCAATTGAACAAGAAATTCCTCCTGCGCCATTGTCTGTGATACTACTGTATAAATCCATCATTCGTGCTTCTTTTACAATTGCATCACTCAATTTTTTCTGAGTAATCGGATCTCCTATCTGCACAGCAGTAGCTGGACTTGAAGAATCCATAGTAACTGAAGAAAATGTAGCACCATGTATTCCATCAGCACCAACTCTTCCCCCTACGACTACTATATAGTCACCTACTTGGGCTTGTTTTTCATGAGAAGGCTTTCCGTTTATTTTTTTAGGAATTAAACCAACTGTTCCAACAAAAACCAAAGGCTTTCCTCGAAACCTATCATCATATTTTACAAAACCAGAAACTGTAGGAATCCCAGAGCAATTACCACCGACATTAACCCCCTTTATGACTCCTTCCATAATACGTTTCGGTGGAAACATCTTTTGCTTCTTTTCTTTATCTCGGTACAAGGCTCGTTCATCTTCTGGATTCCCAAAACAAAAACCATATGCATTAGCAACAGGTTTTGCCCCAAGACCGAACCCAATAGTATCGCGATTTACTCCTACAATGCCTGTGATGGCTCCTCCAAATGGATCAAGCGCAGAAGGGCTATTGTGAGTTTCAACTTTGTGTGTAATTAAAAAATCATCATCAAAAATAATGCCTCCAGAATTATCAGAAAAAACCGAAACACAAAAATCTTTATCCCCTTTATTCTTCCTAATTAAATTAGTAGCACCTTTTATATACGTTTTATATAAGCCATCCTTTATCGTATCAATCGGATTTGCAAAAATAGTATGTTTGCAGTGCTCACTCCATGTTTGAGCTAATGCCTCAAGCTCAATATCTTTTGGGTCTCTGCCTAGTTTGTTAAAATATTCTTGGATTACTTTCATTGAGATTAAATCAAGTGCAAGTGGCCCTCGTCTGACACCTCTGTCATCTTTTATACCTTCTTTACCAATTCTTATGAGTTCTTCATCAGACACATTAAGCGAAACAATAGAAACTGGCGTTCTTTTTTCCAAAACGACTTCCGGAACCTTTAATGATAAACCTCTTTCTTTTTTTACTTCTTTAAAACACAAAACACTTCCTCGTTCTATTAAAGGATTATGAAGTGATAGTGAAATTTTTCTAGCGTCATCTAGTTTTACTTTGCCAGAAACCAAAAATATTTTAGACGAATAAACTTTTAAGTTTGAATTTTTTTCTAAATGTAAAAAATCAGTGAGGGTTTCCTTTGCTGTATTTCCAACATTGTCAGTTACTCCTGGCAAATATCCGATTTCAATAGCGTAATCAAAAACATTTACACAACTTACTATTTCATTTATCGAAAAATTTTC
>CAIVBM010000024.1 GCA_903904195.1 uncultured bacterium | reverse complement strand
GCCAAAGAGTTGGCGGAAAAACTAAGAGTAAATATAATGACTATTTATCGTTACATAGATGCGAAAAAATTAAAGGCATATAAACTCGGTAAGGAATTTAGAATTGATAAAAAAGAGTTTGATAGTTTCTTGAACAAAGCAAAAACTAATGGAAAATAAAAGTGTAAAAATGATATATGGTGGCTACCAAAGAAAGTCTACCGAATCAGAGGATAGACAGGTTCTTTCTATTGATTCTCAAATTGATGAGGGTAAAAGAATTGCTGATGGTTTAGGTATAAAAGTTAGACCTGAACATATGCTTTCAGAATCTAAGTCAGCAAAAGTAACTGGAAAGAGAACCAAATTTAAACAGATGTTGGAAATGATTGAGAATGGAGAAATAAACGGAGTCATTGTTTGGCACGCAGATAGACTTTCAAGAAATGCTATGGATTCGGCCTTGCTTATTGACCTCATAGATAAAGGTAAGTTAATTGAAATAGTCACACCAGCTCAAACATTCAAAAATACTCCGCTAGATAAATTTATGTTTATGTTCCAGTGCAGTCAGGCAAAAATGGAGAATGATAAAAAGGGTGTTGATGTGACGAGAGGACTTCATAAAAAAGCGAGTCTTGGAATGTACCCTGCTTCAGCACCTACAGGATATAAAAACGATAAGTACGCAGAGAAAGGCAATAAAGTTCCTTTGGTAGATGACGAGAGATTTCCTTTGGTCAGACAAATGATAGACCTAATGCTTACAGGAAATTATACTGTGGCGGAGATATGGAGAATCGCAAAAAATGAATGGGGCTTTACTATGCCAAAAGGAAAAAAGATTAGCCGAGCCACAGTTTATAGAATTTTCTCAAACCCTTTTTATTACGGAAGATATGAGTATCCGCTCGGAAGTGGTAAATGGTATGACGGTATTCACACTCCGATGATGAATGCGGAGGAATACGACAAGATTCAGTATTTACTTGGGAAGAAAGGTAAGCCTAGACCAAAGACCCACATATTTGATTTCACGGGAATGATACATTGCGGAGAGTGTGGAGCAAGCATCACCGCCGAGACAAAAATAAAAAGGCAAAAAAATGGGAACATTCACACCTATGTTTATTATCACTGTACAAAAAGAATAAACCCTAACTGTACACAGGGGTCTATTGAAGAAAAAGCACTCAAAGAACAGATTATAGCTGAAATTGAAAGCATAGAAATCCCGCCAGAATTTCACAGTTTTGCTATGAAATGGTTTAAGAAAGAAAACGAGAAAGAAATTGACGGTCGCAATGCTGTTATAAAAGCCAATGAGAAAGCCTACAAGGCTTGTCTAGCGAAGATTGATGGCTTAACCGATATGAGAGCGGGTGGAGAAATATCTGCGGAAGAATTTGCTGAAAGGAAAATAAAATTCCTTGCTGAAAAGAAACAGCTTGATGGTCTTTTTGGTGATACCAGTAAGAGAGTAGATAGATGGTTAGATACTGCTGACGAAATGTTTACCTTTATTGAAAACGCAAAAGATAAATTTGAAAATGGAACGATTCAGACGAGACGCTCAATACTTTCAACTCTAGGTTCGGACCTCATATTGAAAGATAAAATACTTAGTATTGATATAGAGAAATCACTCTTTCCTATTAAAAGAGTTTCAAAAGAGGTAAACGCAATTAGTAAACGGTTAGAACCTCTTAAAACTATTGATAAACAAAGAGAATTTAACGCTTTGTGCGATAAAAATCTCGTAATGCGGTGTGTATTGAACGAAGTTCGAATGTATTTTGAATTGAACCCTGACGACCAATGATGCGCGCCTCGGACACGCTCGCGGACTCGCGTGTGCAAAAACCAAAAAATTTCCTTGCATTTTTCTCGCGCCTCCTCCCCCCACCCCTCCGCCGCGAAGCGGAAAAAGAAATGGAAAGGAATTTTTTGGTTTTGCTTCGCCGT
>CAIVBM010000023.1 GCA_903904195.1 uncultured bacterium | reverse complement strand
TTTGTCATAAAAAATATTAATTCCTTCCTGGTAAAACCCATCCAAGGAATTGAAAATTATTTTGATAATAATATTGATCAGTATTGTTTATAAGATTAAGCTTGCTCTTGCTTTTACCTTTTGTAAGATAATATCCATAAGATGAACCTCCGCAACCGCCAAAAAGAAAGAGGCCACACCCTCCCCCGTTGTAGCTATAGCCACTTCCAACACTAACACCATCCGGAGATGTTAAAAGATCGTTTAATGTCAAAGCCTGCGCTTCCTTAAGACTTATTTCCCTGCTTTCATTGTTTTTTGTGTCGTGTAAAAAAATGCGTGCAGTATAATTTTTATAATCTGGAACTCCGTCTTTATTAGAATCTTGATTTAAATCAACAGTATTTACAACCAACTTTCCATCTACAACTGAATAGCGTTTCTGTAAATAATTATCGCAAGGAGAAGAATAATAATTTGTACTATCAGTGCAAGAAGTGTATATAAAATTATAATTTGTTGAAATAAAAAATGATGGAAGATAAGTAGTAAGAGCGACAATTATTATTAATAAAATTGGTAATAAAAAAGCCAATAAGATAGCAAAATTCTTCTTTATAAATTCTTTCATAGTTATATTATAACTGCTAGATTAATAAAGTCTATTAAACTTTTGCACTCCAAACGGCTGTATTTGCCAACGGAATAATTCTGTTATTGGACTTCTCTAAAACACAAAGCTCGCCGGACTCTACCTCGCCCTTGAAATCCCCGCCTTGACTCGGCGAGGCAGGTTTCATCATATCAGAAAGAGAATAGCCAAGTGATAAAGAAGAAGAATCTATGGCATAAGAAGTTAAAATAACAAAAAGAGGTTTATCACTCAAAACTTTATGCACGGAAGAAAGCAATTTGGGCAACATATCTTCTATTTTCCAAACTTCACCTTTTGGCCCCCTACCAAATTTAGGTGGATCCATGACTATCGCATCATATTTATTGCCACGTTTTTCTTCCCTTTCAAGAAATTTAATTGCATCGTCCTCTATGATACGCATCGGTAAATTACCCAATTCAGAAACATTTTGATTTTCTTTTGCCCAATTCAAAGTTTGTTTTGAAGCATCCAAATGCGTCACCTCTGCTCCAGCGCGTAAAGCAAAAAGACTGGCTACACCAGTATAACCAAATAAATTGAGAAACTTGATAGGCCTATTTGCTCCTTTTATTTTTTCTTCTATAAAATCCCAATGACTCGCCTGTTCAGGGAAAAATCCCAAATGACGAAAAGGAGTAGGACTGGCGAGAAATTTAATTCCCTTATATTCCATCTCCCATTTATCTTCAATTTTCTTTTTTAAATCCCATCCAGCTTTTGCTCCTTCTTTAGAACTCCAAAATTTACCATTAGTTTTATTCCATTCTTCTTCCGACAAAGTCTTTGACCAAACTGCATCATCATACGGACGCACAAAAACATGCTTACCAAAACGTTCAAGCCTTTCTCTGTCACCAGTATCTAAAAGTTCATAGTCAACCCAGTCTTTTGAATAAAAAATTTTAATTTGATTTGTCATATTAAAAATTCTATCACATCGCCGTCTTTTACTATATACTCTTTACCTTCAGTGCGGACCCATCCCTTTTCTCGCGCTTTTGCATATGAGCCAGCACCCAATAACTTTTCTGTAGAAATAACTTCCGCGCGAATAAACTTTTCTTTAAAATCAGTATGAATAGCCATACCAGCCAATGGCGCAGTGGAACCAGCTTTTATGGTCCAAGCCCTCGTCTCATCTTCACCTGTCGTAAAAAATGTCTCTAAACCCAAAAGTTTATAACTTTGCTTAATCAAATCATCAAAACCAGATTCAAACACAGGATCAACTTTCACAGAAAGACCAGATAAATTTATTTCTATATTTTCGCTCGCTTGTGATGTGTTTAAAACATAAAGCACTGGTTTCAAAGTAAGTAAATTCAAAGATTTTATTTTTAACTTCTCTTCCTCGCTTAAATTTGCTTCAACGGCAAAACGTCCCGCTTCTAAAACTTTCTCAACTCTTTTTAAAATGCCGTCTTCGAGAATTATTTCTTTATCTCCTTTTTTAATTTCCCTACTCAAACCCGAAATCCTTTTTGAGACAACTTCCATGTCAGCCAAAACGAGTTCAAGGTTAATGACTCCGATATCTTGCATCGGATCAACTTTATTAGCCACGTGAATTATAGAATTATCCTGAAAAGTTCTGACAACATGAGCGATAACATCCACTTCTCTGATATTTGTGAGAAATTTATTACCGAGGCCTTCACCTTTTGAAGCGCCAGCAACCAAGCCCGCGATATCCACGAATTCAATAACTGCCGGAATTGTCTTTTTTGATTTAGAAAATTCTGAAAGTTTGCCGACTCTCTCATCAGGCACAGGCACAATACCTACTGATGGATCAATGGTGCAAAAAGGATAATTTTCTGCTGGCACGCTCTTTTTCGTAAGCGCATTAAAAAGCGTGGATTTACCGACGTTTGGAAGCCCAACGATTCCTATCGTTAATGAAGAACTTGACATAGATTTCGTTTAAATTGATAAAACCATGTGCTTGCAGATCTTTCTGATTTGAATAGATCGTAGTAATGGCTTTACGCATTATGCCTTTTTTTAACTCGAAACTCAAGGAATCCTTTAGGTATTCTATCGCTTCTTTGGTGAATACTCCTATCTCGTCATTATTTGGTAATACCGTATCGAACTTTGGTTTTTGCTCTATATAAGCCTGTGCTAGATTCTTTTCCAGGAAAGATATTTTATCTTTATATGGAGCAAGGAACTCCTTTAGCTTTTCAAGGGTAATAACACCCTCCGAATATGCTTTAGTGTACCTATCTTCCTGGCTCTTAAGTTTCGACAATTCTTTTTTAGTGTTTTCAATATTAATCATGGACCTATTAGCATTTTCTACCTCATGATTTTTCTTCCAATCCTCCGCATAAGTACGCATTATTTCTGGTGTAGTCATAATTTTCTTTATTCTTTCCCAGATTGTTTTATCAACAATTTTGGCGTTAATCCCCTTTTCATTACAACTTCTAGGTAAGGGAAAACTATAAACTCTGTCAGTGCATCTGTAGTAAAGATGCTTGCCATGTTGTGGACCTTCACCAGCTCTTTTTCTTCCACAAGTACACCAAATCTTGCCTGCAAGTAAGTAGTCATTTTTCTTATTTCTGCCCATAAGAGAGAAATTCTCTTTGAGTTTTTGCCCAGCGCGATTAAAAAGATCATCTTCTATCATACGAGGAACTTTTATAAACATCCACTGACTCTCCGGATTCATTCTTCGACTAGTCTTTTTTATTTTCTTATACTTTTGTTCTTTAAGTGGATTTTCTGGAACTACAGCATGAGAGGCACCCCAATGCGCTTCTCCTATGTAAGTTTTATTTTTCAACATAGTACTCAATGTACCCGTAGTCCAAACTCCTCTTAAACTTTTTCTTGGTTTTATTCCAAGCTCTAGTAATCTTCTGACAACGGCACGAAGAGTTAAACCCTCATCTGCTACCCAAGAGAATATATCCTTTACATTTTTTGCTTCTTCTTCGTTTATTTCCAAGTGTCCAACTTTATAATCCAGAGTTCCTCTTTTACCGATATTTGGTTTATAAGTATAACCATAACATGCCTCACTAACTAATATGTGTCCCATGTTTATTCTGTTTACTTTTCCTATTCTAAAACGTTCAGATATTTTGGCTCTTTCGTATTCTGCAAAAAGCCCACGCATTCCGCCCATCATTCGATCATTAAGATCCTTAACAGGAGGAACTGTCACAAAAAGTGTTTCAATACCTAACTGTGCAAGTTCATCCATTACAAGCTCTTGATAGAAATAACGACGACCTAAACGATCGGGATCATAAATCAAAACTGCTTCCCAAATATGTTTCTTTGCATCTAAGCGCAGTTCATCAAGAGCTGGACGAGCAAGCATATCCCCGGACCATCCCTCATCTAAGTATTGTTTCACTATCGTATAACCATGTTTATCTGCAAATTTACGCACTTCTAAAAGCTGTCCTTCGATCGTTTCCTGGACCTCCTGGGCTGAAGTTGATACTCTCCCATAAACAGCTATTAATTTATCTTCTTTTATTATATTTTCCATATTCTAATTCTTATATTATACACTATTAATGACTCTAATAATAACCCCCTAAACACGACTTTTATCCTTATTTTTCAACATATCTTGGAATAAAATATTGAACATTTCTTTCAACTTTTCTTCAACATTTCCTTCATCATCCGTCCAATATGTCACTCGTATACCATCAACCACCTCTGAATCAAAAGTTGTCTTATCCTTTAAACCAACTGAATCAACACAAAAGACAAACAAGGTTCCTCCATCTACTACATTTTTATTTTCTTCTTTCATAAATAGTTTTATAAATTAGACACTAAAAAGGTAGATCTTTAGTTTCAACATACCTAGTTGGTATAGGAATAATGTCGTCAATGTCGTAAGTGCCGTCAGTAAGTGCTAGCTGTTTTGGTTCCTTCTCCTTGATTTTCTCCAGATAAATTCGTCTCTCAAATCCCAGCATTTTTGTCGTTACCAAAATACCTATCTGTCTAAGATATGTTCTTAACTCATTTATTTTACGCATCAAACTAGCTGCACTTTTAGGCCAATACTTCTCCTGCTTCTCAAAGTAATCTAGCGGAGTTTTTTTGTATAATTCCTGCAGAAGTTCAGTCGCGGTTCCTTCCCATTCTTTTTTTTCTTCCACGAATGAGAATAATGTAGTCGCTACAATATTTTCATTTAGCAACATTTCCGATTGTCTGGTGATATTGTTCTGATAAGCTTTTAGAAATTCTTCTTTTGAATATCCAAGAGCCTCAGCGATAGCACATCCCCATAAACTCCAATCAGCCATGCGATGATGCGAATCTAGTTTTATCGTCGGCTGTATTTGGATTGCTTTAACAAGCACATCAAAAATACCTCCTAGGATAGATGGCAAATCTTTTGCAAAATTCTGATACAGTTCCTTCTCCGTTTTTCTATTCTCTGGATCGATTCTTTCCAGTTCCAACAATAAACTTCGTTCTAGTAAATCTGGACGAGTAGTAACAAGATTGATTCCATTCATGCCAATGCAACGCATAAAAGTATAAATAATGTCTTCGTCATTTTCGTAGAGTTCTCTTTTAACATGACCTCCTCCAGTAATTGCCTTACATAGTGTGTCGGATTCTTCTTCTGTAATATGCGACACATTATCAAAGAATAGGAAATAATGGTGTGCTAGTGCTTGTATAAGCTCTCTCTGACTATGCGGAAAACTGGCAACATCAATCAAGGATGGATCTACTACAAAACGAGCTAGTTTTGAAAGCGTTGATTTTGATGAGCCTTGCGCTCCGAAAACTACCAACATCACATGTGGAAAGTCTGGAATGAAGCAACTAATCAAGAATACCAAAAGTAATAATTGATGCTCTGGATTAACTACATTTATATAATTCAAGAATAATTTCACATCACCATTTTTAATTGGAGTTACTTGCTCTTTGTGATGAGGGTAGCGCTTAAAGATCGTAGGTGGATTATCAATAATTTCCCAACTATCTTTTGATATTTTTACTACCTGCCACTTTGAGTTTGTGAGATCATACCAAATTTCATCACCGTGCCAGGCAACTCGATCATGTAGTTTTATCTCTGAACCTTCAAAACAGGCTTTGCCTTCCAATACTGACAAAATACTTTTCTTCACTTCAGCAGTAGGAGCTTTTTCTTGCGTTCGATGGATTTCACTTGAAAGCCATAGTTTTATCTTTCTCCCTCCACAGGACCAAATTTCTTGATGTCCATCTATATTCATGGAAATATATCCACGACCTTGCTCATCATGGAATAGCGAAACATCTTTGCGGCTGAGAATGCTCTCAAGTAAAATACTCGCTTGAGATCCTTTGCTACCATCCTGTACATCATTCTCGTGAATTTTTTTGATGCTCTCCCAGACATTTCTCAGTTCTGTTTCTGGAAGAGGCGGAGTATTCTTACTGTTCCAAATTTCAAACTGATCCCAACCCAAAATTTCCAACAATTCAGGATCTGTTGAGCTTATAATTTTACCTGCCATTGAAGCGGCTGAGTCGTTTCTAGAACCTTCTGCAACACCGCTTTTAGCTAATGACCATTTCGGTTCACTCTTTTTCGAGGTTGCTATTTCGATAAGCCAGTTTGGCATATCTGCCAAGTTTTCTATTTTTCCTACTCCCTCCATTCCTATCTGCCATTCATATGAAACTCCGGAGAAATGATCTGAGGGTGCCATAATAACCATGCCTCCATCTCCTCTACAATCCACTCCCAATATCCCAAAATCTTTTAAGATATTAGTTCCATTTTTTATCTTTACACCGGGATGCTTAAAGAAAAAGTGGGTACCTCTTTCTTTTTTATCACCGTAAGCTCCTGTCTGTGAAGAAACAGTAGCAGGCACGCCAAAATCTTTCTCTGACATATCCTTCAGCATTTCCCTTGAACTCTTGCCGTGTTTAGTGTCCAGGTCAAGGACAACAATCCCAGAAATTGCTCCAGTAACGCCGCCTATATTTGAATCAGGCATTCTTTCCCACCACTCCCTTATAGTTTTTGGATCAGTTGTGGCATCCAATGGACCATGTATCGTCCTTGGATGTTTCCCAGGATAAGCACAATCTGGTATGCCACAGGAACATTTTCCCTCTGTAACGCTATGGCAAGGAATAATGGCTATACCTAGACCAGCGTATTCTAGTGCTGCTTTTAATTTTAAGTTTTCATTTATTGTTTGCATATAATTTAAATTAAATTTTTAATAATTGTTTTTGTGTGCTTCTAGTTTTCCCACTAGCCAACTTTTTTCACGTTCGGCCAGTGAGAAAATAGAAGCACTTTCAAGACGTGCTTTTAATTTCTAGGTTTTAGGTATCTAATCGATCCCAGTCATCACCAAGTACCCAACGAATGGCAGACAACTTACCAGAGATAAATCCCCAGTCGTAATTTGTATACGGGCCTAGATTATTTTTCCCATACTTTTTTTCGATTCTTTTAGCTGCTTTTTTAGCACGATCCCACACATTTTTTGATATAAAGTTTTGTGTTGAATACTCTGGTTTCCATTTTTTAACTAGTTTTATATCTCCATTTTTTAACCCTTGCTTTGTTCTTAGGTGGCATCTGTTGTACCAAACCTTGTCGCAGAATTCATTTTCCGCATCGACTATGGACCCTATGTCCATCAGTTTTATTTTGACTGGTGTTAACTTAATTTTTTTCATAACCTTTGTTTTAATTAATTTTTTAATAATTGTTTTTGCATACTTCTAGTTTTGTCCTCTGGCCGACTTTCATGTTCAACCAGAAGACAACTAGAAACCCTACTTGCTATTCACCATCAGCGTAAATTACGCTTTTCAATTTGCCTTGGATGTTCATTTCAACTGTCCAAAGTTTTATCTTCTTACCGGACCAACTATCGGTTTCGATTCCAAACTTTGACCTCAAGGCTTTCAAGGAAGTCTTGTTTGCAAGCCACTGAAGCTCGTCACCGTCCAATTCTAAAGTAAGTTCATATCTACCCTTTTCGGTTGGAAAAGGAAGATCGTCCACTTCTTTAAATTCGACTGCTTTTATAATGGCAAACACCGGATTACTCTTTGGCACTTCCCCCAAACGTTCTGCGTTTAGGAAATTATCTAATACTAATTTCATAAATTTACTAATTCTGCTCCAAAATAGGAGCGTTTACTTACTAATGTTGGAAACACTTCGATTGTGTTTCTTGTAACCTACTCCTCGTTCACCCACTTTCTTTTTTCATGTTTTTTTCTACTAATCATTTTTAATAAGTGAAACATCGACTGCATTTCTACCTGGTTCTTTCCTAAAAAAGAACTGACTAAATTGGAACAAACCCTGCTTTTTGAGTGCAAGTTTGTTTTGACAGGGATTTATAGAGATGAAAACTAAAAAAACGCTTATTATTTAAGCGTTTTACGAGACAATAAAAAATAATTTCTAGAAAGTTATTTCTTTAAAAAGCCTGTCACTTCTCCCTGTTTTTATTATTTAAATTCAATAGTAGCTTCCTTGTTATAATCATCAAATATTGGCTTATTTATATGACCCTTGAGAAATTCCTCTTTCTGTAATTCGTCAACAACTTGCTCTATTATTTCCTTTTTCATTTGATAGGACCTAGTTGTATCTTTTTGTAGCTCTTCATTTTTATTGTCGATTAATATTTTTATGTGTTCATAAATATCAACAATCTTTTTTGATTTACTGGAAGGCATCAAAATATATCTGACCATTTTACATGTTCTAGTATTGTATCCTCCAATGTCTATCCATTCTCCGCCTTTTTCAAATTGTAAATATCCTCTTTTATCTCTAAGATCAAGTTTAATATCTTTGTATTTTTTTGTTACAGATTTTGAAATTTCTATTTTATCTTCCAGTACTTCTTCCTCGACATCTTCTTCAGTTTCATCTTCATCTTCGTCTTCATAAATTTCTACAGTTCGTAATGTTGGGGCTTTTACTATTTCAACTCTTTGTACTGATTCTGAGCTCAATCTATTTATAAGTACTCTTATACTTGTTTCAATAACTTGGATATTTTCGCCTTTGACTATTCCAAGCTGAGTATTGTTATTAAATGGGAGATACTTATTAATTGGCATTCCCGGAAATCTATCAATGAGATCATTCCCTTGTATAAAAAAATTCACACCATTTTTTTGTAAATATTTTGCAACATCGTATATATTTTCTGTCTTTTTAAGAACATTAAAATCTATGTCACTAAAAGCTATATAAAGAAATTTATCTTCTATAATTTTTTCTGGATTATGTAATCCAATACCCTCACAACAGCGTTCTAGTTGTTTGAGTATTTCTAGTGATTCTTGTTCAAGAATAGATAATTTTTCCATTGGTTGTTTATACTAATATAAAATTTAGAAGCCGTATTGATTCATGCGCAATTTAAATGCATCACGACCACCCTCAGTGACAAGAATTATTTCCTCCTTGATCTCTTTTTTATCGATAGCTCCCATGGCTTTGATTGATCCACGGGTTTGGTCACCAGCTTTTATATAGTCACAACAAACGACAAGCTCAGCATCACCATTAACGACAAAATTTGCACTATGGCTAGCGAAAATAAGCTGTCGCTTACTCTTAGCCTTCCAGACCTGCTGAACAATATCTTTAAACATTTTACTATCGATATCATCTTCCGGTTGGTCGATAATAAGTGGCGCACCTGGCTGATTCAAAAGAACAGTAAGTAAAGCAGTAGCTTGCTGGCCAGCAGATGCATCTGAGAATCCAATGTAGTCCTTTTTTGTCTTATTAGTACAATAATAAAACTTTGGATTAAACTCTAGCTCTGCCACAGACAGATCAAGCCATCGTGTAGAGTTGAAGCTAGTCGCAATTCTTGTGCGTTCGGTATCAATAAAATTACATTTATTAAGAATCGGAGTATCCGGCATTTCTTCCGGCCCTTCTATGGAGTGCAGTGCGAGCTTTTCAAGCTCCGAAAGAATTCCATTCCATTCAACGAGCGAATCACTAGCTTTTAATAAATATTGGCAGATTTTCTCAAGCTTTGCCTCATTAATATTCATGCCAGAAAAAGCTGTCTTAAGTTTTATAGTTAGGGCATCGGTGTCCAGACTGTTTATAATTTCTGCCTTAATAAGATTGCCAGAGAGTACAGTGAATTGAGTACACTGCTTTCCAAGAGCCGTAATCTTTTGAGTATGTAAACCGTCCCACTTTGTACGAAGTTTTTTATATGCAGTTTCCGGGTCGCTAAGAACCGTAAGCGCATTATGTTTTTCTGTCTGTTGTTTTTTAAGTGTGGCGATACGTTTCTCAAGAGTCTGTATTTGATCGAGCTGTTGCTGGTTAACCTTTGCTTTTACTTTTGCTGCCTCGTATTTTTTATCAAATGCTGCCTTAAGTTTCTCCCATTCTTTAATCTCAGTATTGATTGCCTTGAGTGATGCTGGCTTAAAAAGATTTGAGAGTGCGGTAACACCGGCATCTATTTCTGTAAACTTAGAAGCATACTTGGTTTGAATCCGGGTGATCAGAGCTCTATTCTCAAGCTCCATATCTTCCTCTTCCACTTCTTCACTTTCTAATGCTTCAACAAGACTGCTGACATGTTCCTGTGTCGTTTCAAGCTCGTTTTTAAGACCCTCGATGATCGCTTCTTCGTTATCGTATTTTGCCTTCTGATCGATAGTTTTCTGATCCTCTTTAGACAACCCCGTGAGACTATTGCGAAGTTTTCCCAGCTGTTCAGTCGACGAGGCTATCTCAACACTGTTTTTGTTGACTTCCGCCTCAATTTCATTCTTCCTAATTAAATCGCCATAAGCAGATCGCATCTTTGCTTCTGTGTCTCGTACATCCGAACGAATCTGATCAAGTTCTTGTTTGATTGGAAGCTCGACGAATCGCTTCAGCTCATCAATGCGTATACCTACACTACTAAGCTGTTTTTGACTGTACGCTTGGATCGGAAGCAAATTGCGGACTTGCTGTTCTGTAGCCGAAATAAATTCACCTTCGCTAATTTTAAGTAAGATTTCCTGCTTTTTTGAGTTGCGTTTTACTATATGAGGTACATCGTTGAGTATGAATTCCACATGGACCTCACCGTCAAATTTCTGGAGAGTATTGTCAATCAAATTCTTGCGTTTGGTTTGTACTATATCCATATCCTCGCTTTCTACTGGCTGATCACAAAGACCCCATCGGAGATATTCGAGAATTGTAGACTTGCCCGTACCACGACCACCGATGATGGCGTTGTATTGCTGATTCAAATCGAAACTAACCTGTCCAAGAAACTTTGAGTTTGTAACGCTGATTGATGTGATCCAAAGATTCGGAAGCTCTGGCTCAATGAGTGAAAGTCTGGACTCTTTTGCTAAACACGCCTGCCGAAGTGCTTCAGCTGTCGGTTCTGACCATTTCACATATGTGCTATGAGTTCCTAAGTCAGAATGATCTCGTCTTCGATTATCTGAAGTCTGAAAAACTGCAATCGGTTTATAGCCATTATTTTGCTGACGCCCTTCAAGAATATTTTTCTTACCGATACTTGTTATTGAATAATCGCCATCAATATAGCCACCAACACAACGCATTTCTTTGTAATGCTTTTCAAACCCATCTCGGAAAAGAGTTTTATATCCTCCGTCCGTTACATTAGGGAGAATAATAAATTTTCCTTTAAGCCATTTATGTTGATTAAGTCGTTCTTCTAAATCATTTAAACCCGTGACTGATGCCGGTGATACAGAATCAACGCTTGTAAGTTTGCTTTTAGTGTCGTTAGTGGCATCAATTGTAAGAGTAGTTAGAATATCGCTAAACTTTGTCTCGTCGAAATCAGCATCAAGTAAAAGTATCGCTTGGCACGGTGGAGATGAAAGCGTGAGCTCTATCCCAGGAAAGACAACGATCTGGTCCTCTGGATCAATAGATTCACCAATAAGATTAACTTCGGATGCCGCTGCTGCTTTTACGTATGGGAACATGCAAAAGTCGTGGTGATCCGTTATCGCAATCGCATCGAGACCTTTTACCCGGCACGCTTGAATAAGCTCCTCTGCATAAGCTTTGCGTTCTTTTGGTGTGGCTGCAGCTAGACCATTCCAATTTGCATCTCTAGGAGTGTGAACTTGAAAGTCTGATTTATAAAAATGTGCACCTTTGTCCATATAATTTTATTTTTCCCAAAGTTTAGCTAGAGCATCTTTGGTTTTTTGTTCATAAATCTCGATCAGTTTTTTACCATTCAAGCTTATTTAAAACTCCACTCTCTATCATATTTAAATTAAAAACATATTCATTATTATTGTATGTTTCTTCAAGTGGTCTAAGCGTTGTATTCCAACCCAAACCATCAGTAATCCAAATAAAATCAATGTTTTGTATTTTTAGTTCATTATATAAACCTTTAAATTCCCCACAAACTGCTTTTAATTTTGATCCTCCTCCATTATAGAAATTTACTTCAAGAAGTTTTAACTTTTTGTTTTTTGGATTATAAACAGCAAAATCAAAACTTCTACTAGATTTATCTACAACAACACTGAACCCCCACTTATCTTTTATTCTTTTAGCATTGGCTTGCGCAAGATATTCAAGACCTTTTTCTTTACAAAACTTTAAAATATAAGCTTCAACAACATCTTCCATAAGAGTACCTC
>CAIVBM010000022.1 GCA_903904195.1 uncultured bacterium | reverse complement strand
GATTGGTCAGCACCTACATCTACGCCTCCTACTTGCGTAGCAGGTACTCCGGGTTGTGACGCACCTCTAAACGTAGGTTATGGTGGTCAAGTTAAACAAGGTAACTTAGATATCAAAGGATTAATTAATTCCACCACTTCTGCAGTCAATGGACTCATTGTAGAGAATGGAAATGTAGGAATTGGAACTATTGCTCCAGCTCAGAAACTAGATGTGACAGGACAAATTCATGCCACAGGAGATATATGCACCGATGCGGGAGGAACGACTAAATGTTTAAGCACAGTAGGTGGTAGTGCAGGAGTATCGGTAGTTGTTAAAGGGACAGCTACATGGACAATTACTTCTATCAGTAATGTAGGTTGTTGTGGAACATTGACTGGTGATGCAGTTTGTAATTACGGTTGTCTTCAAAGCCATGGCACTCCTGTATCTTGCGGAGCTGGGGACATAATGACTACTCCTTTAATTGTTGATACAGGGCAGTCTGATGGAACCCATGGAAACTGGTTGAATGGTTCGGCTAAATGTATTAATTTCCAATAATTTAATATTTAAAAATAAATAATTTAAAACTATGCAAAAAAATGTAATCATTTCGTTTGGTGTTGTTGCCATTTTCATAATTATGGTTATTACGTTTTTTATGTTAAATTCTCCTAAAAGTAGTCAAATATCAGAAAATACATTATCAAATAATAATTTAAATAATAAAATCATGAATGCGACAATACATACAAGCAAAGGGGACATTACAATTGAATTCTTTGATAAAGAAGCTCCAAATACAGTAGCCAATTTCATAAAGCTCGCGAAGAGTGGCTTTTATGACGGAATTAAATTTCATAGAGTTATAAAAGGTTTTATGATTCAAGGTGGAGATCCTTTAACTAAAGACAATTCAAAGATGGCTTTCTGGGGAACAGGAGGTCCAGGTTACAGTTTTGCGGATGAAATAAATACAAAATCAGACTTATATGCTAAAGCAGGTTATTTGAAAGGAATAGTGGCTATGGCAAACAGTGGTCCAAATACAAACGGTAGTCAATTTTTTATAATGACTGAAAATTATCCTTTACCACCCCTTTATACTATTTTTGGTAAGGTAGATTCTGGCCAAGATGTAGTGGATGCAATAGCTAATGTAAAAACTGGCGCTGGTGACAGGCCAGTAACTCCTATAACTATAAATAGTATTACTCTGAAATAAAAAATGAAAAAAATAAAGATAATGGTATTTGGAACTTTTGATGGATTACACAAAGGGCATTTAAGTTTTTTAAAACAAGCAAAAAACTTCACAGAAAATTCATTTTTAATTGCTTCAATAGCTAGAGATAGTAATGTAGTTAAAATTAAAGGCAAAAAGCCCAATTTTTCTGAAAAGGAAAGATTGCTTTTAGTTAAAAAGTGTAAGTATATAGACAAGGCGGTATTGTCTGGTAAATTAAAGTATTTGCCACATATATTAAAAGAAAAACCGGACATTATTGCTCTCGGATATGACCAAAAAGCATATGTGGATAATCTTAAAAAAGATTTGAAAAACAAGGGTATTTTGATTAAAATTGTTCGGTTAAAACCATATAAAGCAAAAATATACAAGACCCACTTGCTAAGAAAATAAAGTTTTTGATAAAATATTTTTATTATTAATTTAATGTAATAAAAAATATGCAAGAATTAGATATAATAAAATTTATTAAAAAATTGTCTTCAAATAAAGACTTTTTAAGTGTATTTTTTACTAGTTTATTTTTATTTGTTATTTTTTTAGCGCTCACTTTTTGTTTGATGTGGAATTATAGAGCAAATATCTTTGGATATTTTGCAAAAGAATATCTACAAGATGCGCAAAATACTGTCAATAAAAGCGATACAAAGAATGTTGTTTTCTCTCAAGATTCTTTTGTCATTGACGCTGTAAAGAAATCAAATCCAGCAGTCGTGTCTATCATCATCTCCAAGCAAGTTCCAAAATATGAAACTTATATTGATCCGAATCAGCAGACGAATCCATTTGGTGATTTATTTCCAGGTTTTTCTTTTAACATTCCACAATATCGTCAAAATGGAACAGAAAAGCAAGATGTCGGTGGGGGGTCAGGATTTTTTGTATCCAGTGATGGCTTAATCGTCACAAACAAACACGTTGTTGATCAAAAAGGTGTTGAATATACAGTTTTCACAAATGATGGAAAAAAACATTCTGCAAAAGTAATTGCCCTTGATCCAGTTTTAGATGTTGCTCTTATAAAAATAGAAGGCGCTGGTTTTCCTTATCTTTCATTTGGTAATTCTGACAAGTTGGATGTGGGGCAGAGTGTGATAGCTATAGGCAATGCGCTTGGAGAATTTAGAAATACTGTTTCTGTCGGAGTTGTTTCCGGATTGGCTCGCTCAATAACTGCTGGTGATAATACTGGAAGTTCGGAAGTTCTTGACCAAGTTATTCAGACAGATGCTGCAATCAATCCAGGGAATTCTGGTGGACCGCTTCTTGATCTTTCTGGTAATGTCGTCGGTATAAATGTCGCTGTCGCACAGGGTTCGCAAAGCATTGGTTTTGCATTGCCTATAAATAGTGTCAAAGGTGTTATAGAATCAGTAAAATCTACAGGCAAAATCGTCCGTCCATTCCTAGGAATTCGTTATGTATCTATAGATGCGGCAATGAAAGAAGCGAACAACCTGACGGTGGATTATGGAGTGCTGGTAAAAGCCGGAGCGAGCGCGAGCGAACTTGCCGTCATCCCCGGTTCTCCCGCCGACAAAGCTGGCATCATGGAAAATGACATAATTCTGGAAGTTGATGGAGTAAAATTGGACAGCAATAATAATTTAGCGACAATAATTAGTCAAAAAAATATCGGGCAAATTATAAATCTAAAAATTCTGCACAAAGGTGTTGAAAAAAATGTTCCCGTGACTTTGGAAGCGGAAAAAAGCAGTTAAATATAAAAAGAAACGCTGCAGGGGAGGTGGTGCCTCACGCACTGCAGCGTCGTTTCTTGGGGTCGTTTTTTACTTCTTCTTTTCTTCAGTGACCCATCTGAAGGTGTGGATGGTGCCGTCTTCCTCGCGTACAGTGAACTCGTCACGGAACACATGCGCGTGGGAGACCGGAGCCACCTGGAACTTGTGGATGACATAGACAGACAGGAGCCCCATATACGCTGTCTTGGGATTTCCTTGCTCCTCAAATGTCTCGATCAGGTCGAACCTGTATTCGTCTGGTTTGAGTTCGAGCTCCTCCCCAGTTTCCCTGACCAATGCCTCGTTTGGGGTTTCTTTCCCGATCCTGATCTTGCCGGAGGGTACTCGATCCCGTTCCATTGTCTTGCCTTCAGTGCCCGGCAAAGTTACGGAAACCTCCTTCAGGAATCCACGTCCTGGATTGTTGGGGTCGCAGACGATCATCTTCACGATCTCGAGCACCCGTTCGAGCACGAGTTGCCCATCCGGCCCACGTCGAATCCGGAGGTAGCACTCTCCGGCGATGAGCTCGGCGAACAAGTCGCTGAGTGTCTTTTTCCATTCATATATACTGATCCCGAACCAAGCCAACAATGTGGCAAGTTTATTTTCAATAAAGGCCATAAGGCCCTCCTTGTTTTTTTTGTCAAAAACACCATACCTGTTATAGGCAGATGCTTAACAAAATTCTTTTAGATTATACGCTTAAATAGCCAACTTGTCAAATGCGAGTTGAATGGATTCTTTTTCGTCAGGGAACATAGCGATGATGTTTTTGTCTGCCACGCCGATAAGTCTATCAAACTTTTGCAAATTTGTAATTTTTTCTACTTCATTTTTTTGAATAATTCTAAACCCGCCGAATGAGGGGCTTATTTCTTTTTCTACAAGTTTCTTCAAAACATCTTCTTCAACGATTCCGCCATAAGTGATGACATGTTTTTCATGAGTTTCGAGAGTAATCAGTTCAACCAATTTTCCATTTTCCATAAGCGCCTTGACGGCAGGGACGATTTCTTCGCCGAGTTCTTCTTTCACTTCCCGCAAGAGAGCTTGCATAAAGTCTTCACCGCCTTCGAGCCTGCCGTGGACGGTGACTTGGCACGCGCCCTGATATGTCTCCGGAGAATTTTTCTCCGCATTCCACTTGGCGCGGACTTGCAATATCGCCACGAGTTTTCCTCCGGTGTCTTTACCTAGAAGTTGTAATCCCACTGATTCCTTCTTTTCTTTTTGGGTCATTTTTGTATTATATATCGCTTTTCTTTATTGTGGAAGAAAGATAAAATCCAAATAGCATTATTGCGCCTAGTATTAGATATATGTAATTAAATGAAGGAACTAACAAGAAAACTAAAAAGGCAAATAATGGTCCGATGATATATGCGATAGGGGAAGAACTACGATAAATACCTATGAATTCTTCATTTTCTGGTTTGATGTGTTTAAAGAAATAAGAATCACTCATTACTTCTATACTTGCGGCACCGACTCGAGTCATAAATAATAATAATGCCCACACCCACACTTTATGTTCGTGGATGAAAAATAGAGACATAGTAGATAATGAAGCTATGGCAAAACCAAACATCAAAATTTTTCTTTCCCTTATCTTGTCTCCCAATTTACCAAGCGGAAAGTCTAATATGACGAAAGGTAAAAGCATGATAGCAAAGATGATACTTATTTCTTTCCAAGAAAAACCTAAATGTGAATATAAATATATCGGTGTATAGATGACCATCCAAGCGTAAAAAAACTGGAGAAGTATATTTATGATATAAATACGAAACAAATTTATTCTTTTGAAGAATTCTCTGATGTATCTTTTTGTACCTGTTCTGTCGTATTTTGGATCGGAAGTATCTTTTAATTTTAAATATGAAATTATAAAAAATATCAGCATTATCACACAACTAGTGAGATAGATTGTTTTTATGGTAAATCCTCCCCAGATGGTACCGAGTGCTAACTGCGCTATTATCCATGCGAGGTTAGAGAAACCAAGATAACTCCCTCTGGTTTTTCCAGTGGTGGATTCTCTTGAAGATATTTTTAATAATTCATCAAGTGATGAATAGATCAAGATATCTAGAGTAAAGATAAGGACAAACATAACGATAGCAGATAATGCATTTGTGGAAAAGGCAAATAGTAAGATGGATAGAGCATCAATACCTATGGCCCACAAGAGAAATCTAGACACACCGATTTTCCTAAATACTTTTGGCATTACTAAAAGTGAAAGTATTGTGACGATTGATCCGATAGCGTAGATTGTTCCTACTAATTTTTCATCAATAAAAGAAGCAATAAAACTGGAGTTTATATAAGATATGAGGGCAAGTGACAAGGAAAATATAAAGCCCGCTAGATATATTGTTTTTCTTTTATTTTCCATTTTATTTTTTAGACGCTCAATATTACAGGTATGACTAGGGGCCTTTTTTCAGTTTTTTGATATAAGAATTTAGAAACTGTTTCTCCTAATCCAGCTTTGATGTAGTCAAAATCTACTCCGTTTGCATTTATGTTTTGAGCAGGCATTTTTGCTATGCCGTCTTCTACTGTTTTTTTGATTATTATTCTTACTTGGCGTAGAAGCTCTTGGTTTTCTTTTAGATATACGAATCCACGAGAGATAAGATCTGGAGACTTCTTTAATTTTCCTGTTTTCTGGTCTACAAGCGCGATAATGACAAACATTCCGTCTTGAGCCAGCATGACACGGTCACGAATAACTACGTCTTGGGTGTCGCTGATAGAAGTACCATCCACCATCATAGCAGCAGAAGGCGCACGATCCTTTCGGGCGGATATCTTTTGTCCATCGGCAGATATTTCAATGATTGAACCGTTGTCTGGGACAACTATGTTTTCTTCACTCATTCCGAGTTCCATTGCAAGCTCTTTATGACGCACCAACATTGAATGCCAACCATGGATTGGTATAAAGAATTTAGGATGAGTCTTTTTGTGGAGCCATTTTATATCTTCTTGGTTACCGTGTCCTGTAGCGTGAACGAAATCTTCGCCACCAGTACGATAGCTGATGATGCGTACGCCTTGTCTGGTCAAACTGTCTTTCATCTTTTGAACTTGAAGTTCATTACCAGGGACGACAGAGGCAGAAAGTATTATTGTGTCTCCTTTATTTAATGAGAATTTCTTATTTGATTTGTTTGCTGCGCGATTAAGAGCGGCGAATTCTTCACCTTGCGCGCCAGTCATGAGGACAACGATTTTATTTGGTGGATAATTTACAGCTTCTTCTAGAGGTATGAGTGTGTCTTTTTTAGGAGAAAAATATCCAGCTTCTATGGCTACATCAATGTTTGTTTTCATTGAGCGTCCGTCAATCGCTATTTTCTTACCCAAAGCTTCGGCTGTTTTCACTATGTGCGCCAAGCGTGTGATATGTGAAGCAAAAGCTGCGATGATTATTCTGCCATTTATTTTCTTTATCAAGTTTTCTAGCCCTTGGTGCACTTTTATTTCGGGTAGGGAAAAGCCTTCGTTTTCAATATTTGTGGAATCAGTCATAAGGAGGAGTACTTTGGCTTTATCAAAGATTGAGTATTCCTTTTCTTCTTCTTTTGAAACGATGCCATCTACTTGATCAAGTTTGTAGTCTCCAGGAGTGACTATCCACCCGTGTTCTGTTTCTATTATTACCCCCATTGAATCTGGAATAGTGTGGGTCACACCAAAGAATCTTACTTTTATTTTTCCGCAAGTTATTACAGAATCTTTCTCCATGATATTTTCTTTCATTGGAGGTAGGTGAGGAAATTCTGCTTGCCTTTTTCTCATGAGGAGCATTGTAAGATTCCTAGAATATACAGGAGGATTCCCAATACGTGAAAGTACGAGGGGCACGCCACCGATGTGGTCCAAATGTCCGTGGGTGATGAATAATGCTCGTATTTTATCTTTACGTTCTTCTAAGTAGGTAGTGTTTGGGATAACGTAGTCAACTCCTGGAGTGGCTTCTGTGGAGAAATGCATACCAGCGTCAATAACGATGATGTCGTCACCTATTTCTATGGCTGTCATGTTTTTGCCGACTTCTTCTACTCCTCCTAGCGGTATGATGCGAACTACGCCTTTTTCTGGTGGAAGAATTTTCTTACTTGTATTTGATTGATTTTTTGCGGGAAATGGATTTGATCCACCACTTCGTCCAAACCTTTTCTTTTTATATTGGAAGGTTGAAGTATTTGATGATCTCTTTCTTTCGTGTATCTTATGCTCGTTATTTATTTTAACTACAATCGGAGTCGGTACTTTTTTAGTATCAACACTTATTGCGCTAAAGGATAGTCTCTGCTTTTTTTTCATTTTTTTTCTACTTCTTTCGACACTTTCGGTCGAGGGTTCCGATTTATATCGGGATTAATAATAATTATTTAGTAAATATTTTCCAAACGTTTTCTGTTTTTAGATACCAAGAGTATACATTTTGATAACGATCAGAAGGGGAGGTGATATTGTCCACTCTGAATTGTTTTAGGTCTTTTGAAACTATATATAAAAAGTCTGGACTGTATAAGAATACGGCTGGCATGTCTTTTTTCACCATATCTTCAAATTGAATATATTTCTTTGTTCTGGAATTGTCATCAACTGTGATAAAAGCGTCTTCTAAAATCTTATCTACTTTTGCATTGGTATACATAGCCACGTTTGCCCCTGGGTCTTTTCTTTGTGAAGAATGCCAGAAAGCAAAGAGGTCAGATTCGTGATTTATGATTTCTCCAAACAGGAGAGCGTCATACTTGCGGGGGCGAATTACATTTTCTTTTAAATCGCCATTTTCAAAAGTTTTTACTTCAACTTTTATGCCAGCTTCAGCCAAGTCTTGTCTTATGAGTTCTGCGGTTTTTGCTAATTCAGGAACGTTGCCAGTAGAGATAGAGAAATCAAGCGTAGTGACGACTTTCTTTTTCTTGTCTGTCGTTGTTTTTTGCAAAAAACCATCATCACCAGCTTTCCAGCCATCTTTTGCTAAACTAGCTTGTACTTTTTTTAATAAATCTTGTCGAGAGATATTGCTTGGTGTGGTTGGTTCTTGATATTTGCTCATATTTGGTGGTATTGGACCATCTATCGTGACTCCATAACCAAACAGCACATCTCTGACTATCTTGTCTTTGTCTATCAATTGATTAATGGCAGAAACAATAACTTTGTCTGTGAAAAGGCGATTTACATTTTGATTAAAGAAAAGTCCAAATACTCTAGGGAGTACTGCGAATTCTGTTTTGTAATTTCTTTCATTTAGATTTTGCGCATTTAATGGAGTAATAGAACTTATTTGGTCAACTGATTTATCGTAAAGAGCATTTATGAGTTCATTTTCATTTTGGTAAAAATAAATATTTAGGTTTGCGATATAGGCTTCACCGAGAGCAAATTTCTTGAATGGTACTAGTTTATAGTTGTCTATGATTCCAGAAGATTGTTTGCTTATTGAACTTATCATATAAGGACCGGAGCCAATAGGGTTTGTGTTTGCATTATTTTGCTCCATAGCTGGGGAGTTGTTCCATATATATGAAGGCATGATGCCAAATGTTGCATTTTCTAGAAATGAGGCATAAGGCTGTTTCAATGTGAATCTAATAGTTTTTTCGTCTATCTTTTCAACAATCACGCCATCCCAGTCCATTTTGTGTGGGCTTTTTATGATTGAATCTTTTACTTTATTTATTGTAAACAATACATCGTCTGCGGTGATAGGATTTCCATCTTGGAAATAAATATTATCTTTTAGAATAAAAGTGTAGGTGAGTCCGTTTTTTGACATATCGTATTTTTCCGCCAAGTCAGGAATTAAATCATTGTTGCCATTTTTTCTCATTAAGCCAGAATAGATAAGAGAAGATAGGTCTATGTCTGCTTGAGAGTTTGCAAGTATTGGATTGACAAAGCGGGGAATTCCTACGACACCTATAGACAAGGATCCTCCACGGAGGGGGACGGTCGTCATGAAAGATTTGTTTATAGTCTCAAGTATTAGTATTGTGCTCAAAAATAAGACAACTAGAAGGCCAATAAAAACAATACGTTCTTTTTTAGAGAATGAATAGAAAACCGTATTGATTTCTGATTTTTTAGGTAAGTTAAAATTAAACATGAAACGTATGGATTACGAAACTTTTTGAAATGTAACTTTTCGAAGGGGTTTCGAGGCTGACGAGCCGAGAACTTCAGGATTTTTTAAGCTTCAAAAAATCCGTACCGAAGAAAAGTTTATATTTCAAAAAGTTTAGCTATTAGCTTTTATTATTATACTAAGCAATGCAAATAAAGCAAAAAGAATTCCACAGACAATAGATAAGTAAAAAAGAAACTTTTCAAAACCTCGGCGAGTGTGATGAAAGCCTTCTGCACCACTTCCACCTAGGGCTCCGCCTACTCCTGCGCTACTCTGTTGGAGTAAGATTACTGTAACTAATATTACTGAAAGGATTATCTGCGCATAGGGCAGAATCTTTGCTACTGAATTCATGTCATGATTATTGCACATAAAAGACCGAAATGCAATATGTTAAGATAATTGTATGTATATACACGTGAAAGTTAAAGCAGGGGTTAAAAAAGAGTCTTTTAAGCAAAAATCTGAGGATCACTATGAAATTTCAGTCAAAGAGAAAGCGGAGCGTAATGCCGCAAACTCTCGTGTCCTCCAAATTGTGGCTGAATTTTTCAAAGTTTCCAAAACCAAAGTCCGCATAGTAAACGGCCACAGGCATCCATCCAAGCTTTTGGTTATTGCTTTTAAGCCGTAATATGCTAGTATGAATCCATTATGGTAGTACGAATGAGGAGTACAAGATCACATACAGGAAACAGGCGTTCACATCACGCTATTGAAAGCACGAGTTTTTCAAAGTGTGAAAATTGCAAGGCTTTGAAAAGACGCCACACAGTTTGTTCCACTTGCGGTTATTACAGAGGCAAGAAAGTTTTAGATTTGGTAAAAAAGACTGAAAAGAAACAAAAGAAAGCAAAGGCAAAGAAGGCTGAGGCGAAGAGCTAGTTTACAACTTTTGAACTAAAGTATGGCAAATAGGCACCTTTCAAGATCGATAGTCCTTCAAACGCTTTTTGAGTGGGATTTTCTGCCTGCGGATAAAAAGAATGCGGGCTCTATTGATGAAGATATTAAAAATGCTCTAAAGAGAAATCTAAAAGAATTTGCTCCTGGACTAGAGGATGATGTTTTTGTATTTTCTTTGATTGATCAGATTTTAAAAAAGCAGGTGATGATAGACAAGATAATAGAAGCTTCTGCTCCTGATTGGCCAATAGACAAAATCTCCGTTGTTGATAGAAACATTTTAAGAATCGGATTGACCGAGCTTCTTTTCGGTGATAGGACGCAAGTTCCTCCAAAAGTAGCGATAAACGAGGCTATAGAATTGGCGAAAACTTTCGGCGGAGAGAATTCCGGCAAGTTCGTGAACGGCGTGCTCGGAGCAGTTTATAAGGAAATAGGCGAACCCGACAAAGGACACCAAAAGTCTTCTAATCAAAAGAAGAATCACTCAGATGTGAAAGAGCCTGTAGATATTAGTAAATTACCAATAGAAAAAAAGGGAGGAGCTTTGGTTTATACAAAAAAAGATGGGCAAATTATGTTTGCACTTGTTCATGATGTTTTTGGATATTGGACTATTTCTAAAGGTGGTATAGCAGAAGGAGAGAGTGAAGAAGAAGCTACAAAAAGAGAAATAAAAAAAGAAATCGGGCTAGATATAAATATAGAAGCCAAACTCGGCGCAAACGAATACGTCGCCAGTCATCCAGAAAAAGGGAAAAGTTTGAAAAAAGTTGTATATTTTTTGGGGAATTGCGAATATAAAGAACTTGTTCTAGAAAAGTCCGGCGGGCTGGATGGCGCTAGATGGTTTGGTATGGAGGAAGTGCCAGAACTTCGTATTTATAACGATATTATCCCATTGATTGCCAAAGCTGTTGATATTATTACTAAAAAATAATAATTTTATGATCAATTTTTCAAATTTTGAGAAAAAAACAAAAATAATTTTCAAAGATAAAAAGTTATTGGAGCAGGCTTTTATCCATCGTTCTTTTATAAATGAGAATCCAGCTACAAACCTCTCACACAACGAGCGTTTAGAGTTTTTAGGTGACGCTGTTTTAGAAGTTATCGTTACTGATTTTCTTTATAAAAAATATCCTACTTATACCGAAGGTGAATTGACTGCTTTGCGTTCTGCCTTGGTAAACGCCATCATTATTTCTGAAATTGCGTCAAATATAGGAATGAACGATTATTTACTTTTGTCTAAAGGTGAAGCAAAGGACAACGGAAAAGCCAGACAATACATCTTGGCGAATACTTATGAAGCATATGTCGGCGCTTTGTATTTGGATCAAGGCATAGAAGTGGTAAGCAAATTTATACACAAGAATCTTTTACCTAAAACAGAAGAAATAGTTTTAAAAAAGCTTTGGCGCGATGCAAAATCTCTAGTGCAAGAAAAGGCGCAGGAATTTGTGAACTTTACACCAGCTTACAAAGTGCTTCACGAATCTGGCCCTGATCATGATAAACATTTTACTGTCGGTATTTATTTTGGACCTAGTTTGATAGCGGAAGGCAAGGGTCAGTCTAAACAAGAAGCAGAACAAAAAGCGGCCGAAGCTGCTCTAAAAGCAAGAAATTGGTTGGATTAAAATATAACTTATGCGACTTAAAACACTTGAACTAAATGGTTTCAAATCTTTTGCTCAAAAAACTGTTTTGGAATTTGGTAATCCGATAGTTTGTGTGGTGGGTCCAAATGGTTCCGGTAAATCAAACGTAGTGGAATCCATCAGATATGTTTTGGGTGAGCAGTCCATGAAATCAATGCGTGGAAAGTCCGGCCTTGACCTTATATTCAAAGGTTCAAAGAATCTTTCCAAGGGTTCACATGCATCTGTCTCAATATATTTTGATAATTCTGACAAGATTTTTAAACTTGAAAATGATAATGGAGACAATATAAATTTAAATTTTGATACGGTCAGTATTTCTCGTGAAGTTTTCTCTGATGGTTTAAATAAATATGTTTTAAATGGCACCGAAGTCAGATTGAAAGACATTCACAATCTTCTCGCATCTGTGAATATCGGTTCTTCTGGTCATCACATCATCTCACAAGGTGAGGCAGACAGAATTTTGAATGCAAATATACAAGACAGGCGAGAAATGGTAGAAGACGCGCTCGGTCTTAAAATTTATCAATACAAAATAAAAGAAAGCACGAGGAAGCTTGAACGAACGGAAGAAAATATGAAGGAAGTAACTCTCCTCCGAAGAGAAAACGCTCCACATTTGAATTTCTTGAAGAAACAGGTGGAGAAATTTGAAAAAGGTAAAGTAATGCAAGCCGAACTCACTGTTTTATATAAAGAATATCTCAAGAAAGAAGATGTATATCTTGAAAAAGAAAAGGCTCATTTATTGGCTGAGAGAAATAAGATTAAAAGCGAACTAGAAAGTGTCGCTGGCAAGATATCTTTAACAGAAGACAAGAATTCTTCTGCTGGAAATAAAAAAATAGAAGAATTAAGACTAGTTGAAAAGAAAATCAATGAAATTAGCGCAGTTAAAAGTGAGATGGAGCGAAAACTCGGCAGAATAGAAGGAATGATAGAAATGGAAGAGAGGAGAGCTGAACAGAAGGAAGATGTTGTGGAGATATCCCAAGAAGAAGTAAAAAGTGTAATCAATGAAATCAATCAATCAATAGATTTGGCTTTTGGAAAAGAAAGTGTTTCTGAAATCAGAGACATTTTAGGACGAATTAAAGACATATTGAAGAAATTTTCTCCAGAAAAAGGAGAGACAGCCAACAAGAATTTTGAAATACAGAATTTAAAGAAAACACAAAATGAAATTTTGGCTGAAATGGCAAAGATAGAGGAAGAAGAAGCTAAGATACGGCAAACGATAGAAAAATTGAAGGAAGATTTAAATAAAGAAACAGAAGCTTTGCGTGATCTTGAGCGTGAAAAGTTTACCTACAAAGTCAGACATCAGGAATTAACTTCAGCCTTGGAGCTCATTAGCATAAAAGAGGGAAGTTTGAAGGCGCGAGAAGATTCTTTCCAAAATGAAATGAAAGAAGGAGTGGCTCTTATTGGGCAAGAGATTTTGGCATATAAAAATCATCAAATTTCTGAATCTACTGAAGGAGAAATTAGCCAAGAAGATTTAAAGAGAAAGATAGAGCGAATAAAAATAAAATTAGAAGATGCTGGACTCGGTAGTGGTGTGGAGGTAATGAAAGAATTTAAAGAAGTGACAGAGCGAGATGAATTTTTGGCGAAAGAGATGGAAGATCTGACAAAGAGTATTGAATCACTCAAGAAACTTATCGCAGACTTGAAAGAAAAGATAGATATAGAATTTAAGGAAGGTGTAAAGAAAATAAATGTAGAATTTCAAGAATTTTTCTCATTGATGTTTGGTGGCGGAACGGGTTCTTTGTCTATCATCGCCCCAGCAAAGAAGAAAAAAGCAGAAAAAGAAGTAGAATTTGATGAGGAAGAAATAGAAATAGAAATGGAAGAAGAGGAAGAAATGTTACCTGAAGGAATAGAGATAAATGTCTCGCTTCCTCATAAAAAAGTGAAAGAGCTTCATGCGCTTTCTGGAGGAGAAAGGTCTCTCACATCTATCGCTCTATTATTTGCTATGTCTCAAGTAAATCCACCTCCATTTCTAGTCTTGGATGAGACAGATGCTGCGCTGGATGAATCAAATTCACGAAAATATGGTGATATGTTGGAGAAGCTTTCAAAGCATTCTCAGCTCATCGTCGTCACTCACAATCGTGAGACCATGTCTCGCGCTGGCGCTCTCTATGGTGTGACGATAGGCGCAAACGGCGCATCAAAACTCCTCTCTGTGAAGTTTGAAGAAGCCACTCAGATTGCAAAGTAGGAACAAGAACCTCTCCTCGGTCCTCTCCTTGTTAATGAGAGGAGGGAATAAAAATTCCAAAATCTATGACGATTATTTATAACAAGTCTAAACATTTAGCCAAAAGGCTACTACTTAGAAGGAACCAAACTCCGCAGGAATCAATACTTTGGGCGCGATTACGCAGAGGACAATTAGGTTATAAATTCAAAAGACAATATTCTGTCGGACCATATGTTTTAGATTTTTATTGTTCGATTAAAAAGCTGACTATTGAGATTGACGGTTCTCAGCATCTTGAAAATAAAGAATATGACCAAGAGCGCACGGATTATCTTTCAGTTTTAGAAATAAAAGTTTTGCGTTTTTGGAATAATGAAGTAAATACAAACATAAATGGTGTTATAGAAAAAATAATTAGTGAATTATCCCCCTCTCCTTAACAAGGAGAGGGTAGGGAGAGGTGAATTAAATTCAAGAACCTCTCCTCATTCCCCGTTTGTCATGGATCAGAGGTGAATCTGATCTGTCCATTGCCGTCTGCGACATAGCAACATCTACCAAGTCCGGGCTCATCCGGCACACGGGCGTTCTCACAAGGACGCCCGTTAACTTTTTATATTAAAACATAATCTATGGTTTTTCGCTCCAAATCGGTTCCTTTTACTTTTATTTTCACTCTGTCGCCTAGACGATATCTGTTTTTCTTTTTCTGTCCGAGTAATTCTAATTTCTTTTCATTAAAAATATAAAAATCATCTTTCATATCACGCACTCGTACTAGCCCTTCGCATTTTGTTTCAATTTCTTCCACATAAATTCCCCATTCGGTGATTCCGCTGATGACTCCTTCAAAATGTTTCCCCGTGTGTTTGGACATATATTCCACTTGCTTGTATTTGATGGAAGCTCGCTCGGCGTCGGAGGCGCGTTTTTCTTGTTCGGAAGAAATTCTGGCAAGTTTTTCATATTCAAGAATTTTTTCCTTGCCGACTTTGTGTTTGGTGAGAAAAGCGGTGAGTAATCTGTGTACCATGATGTCCGGATATCTGCGGATAGGGGAAGTGAAATGAGTGTAGTGTTCAAATGCTAGGCCGTAATGTCCGATGTTTTTGGTGGAATAGATAGCTTTGGCCATAGACCTGATGACTGCTCTGTGCACTGTGTCGCTCATCGTGCTTTTCTTGCCGTCTTTTGATAAGCTTTTTAATAATTTATTTATTTCGTGTGATGGGATTATTCCGTTTATTAAAGAAATCTTGTATCCCAAGCTTCGTAAAAAGAATGCCAAGTCTTCCATCTTTTCTCTGCTTGGAAGGTCGTGAACGCGATAGATAGAAATACCTTCTTCTTGTATGTGATTTTTCTTGTCTTTTTTAGGTGAGAGTATTTCAGCCACTTTTTTATTTGCCAAGAGCATAAACTCTTCGATGAGTCTGTTTGAATCACCTCGTTCTTTCTTTATGACTTTTAATGGCACTCCTTTTTCATCCAGTACGAATTTTACTTCTTCTTGGTCTAATGATATGGCACCTTTTTTAAATCTCTCTATTGTTAAGAGCTTTGCCAAATTATTTAAAATAGAAAGTTCTTTGTGTAGGGGAGCATGGGGTGATTTTATAGATTTCTCTGCTTCTTCATATGTGAATCTTTTATCAGAATGAATTATTGTGCGTCCATACCACTCACTCTTTACTCTCGCATTTTTATCAATGACAAAAACTGCGCTCATCGTGAGTCTGTCTTTGTTTGGTACTAGACTACACAAGTCATTTGAAAGTTCTTCTGGGAGCATGGGTATTGTTCTATCTACTAGATACACCGAAGTTCCACGTTCACGAGCTTCTAGGTCAAGAGCGCTACCTACTTTTACATAATGAGAGACGTCTGCGATGTGGACACCTATTTCGTATTCATCCTTTCCTAATTCTTTGAAAGAAATAGCATCATCAAAATCTTTTGCATCACTCGGATCAATGGTAAAGGTTAAAGTTTTCCTAAAATCTCGGCGTCCAGCATAATCGTCTTCTTTTATTCCACGTTTTTTTATTTCTGTTGCTTCATTTTCCACTTTTTGGGGAAGCTGTGGATCAAAACCTTTCTCTATTGCGATTGATTGCATCTCTACGTTGTTATCACCTGGGCGTCCTAAGACTTTGATCACTTTGCCTTCTGGAGCCTTGCGCGCATCTGTCCAAGAAATTATTTCTACGAAAACTTTGTCTCCAGCTTTGGCCCCATTTATCATTTTATCTTCCACCAAGATGTCTGTGTACATTTTTGTATCATCTGGGTTCAAGAAAAGTGTGCCATTTTCCAATTCTAAAACTCCGGTAAAGCGAGTCTTTGCGCGCGTGATTATCTTTGACACTTCAGCTGTTTGCCTGTTTTTTCCTTTTGGGTGGAGGATTATTTCTACGAGATCACCATGCATAGCGGTATTTAAATGTTTAGAATCAATTTCAGGATCCTCTTTGTTTTGCTTACTTTGTTTTATCTTTTCACCTGAAGTAGTCACATAGCCAGTGCCTTTTGCTGAAATGGATATAATACCTTCTAATTTATTAATATGATTGTTTTTTTGATTTTTCATTTTGTTTTAATATAACACAAATATCTGCATATTGCTTTTATATTTTTTTATGTTAAGCTAATACCATGTTAAAAATAAGATTACAAAGAATAGGCAGAAAGAACGACCCATCTTTTAGAGTAGTTTTGACTGACTCAAAAAACAGTACAAAAAGCGGAAGATTTTTAGAATTACTCGGTACATATAATCCAAAGGCTACAGACAAGAAAACTAGAGCAAATTTTGTCGCTGACAGAATAAAATACTGGATGTCACAAGGTGCAAAATGCTCAGACACAATGCATAACTTTTTAGTGAATGATAAAATCATTGAAGGCAAGAAAGTAAACGTTTTGCCGATGAAAAAGCCTACCTCTAAGAAAAAAGAGTTGAAAGCAAAAAAATAGTTTTGTATAATACATTACAGTAAGCAGTTACGTCGGAATACTGCACGATTATAAAATATTAATTGTTTTTAAAATATTATGGAAGATGCAGACAAGGTGTTTTTGGAGTATGTAGTAAAGGCTCTAGTAGATAATCCAAACGATATAAAAATAGATCGTACTGTGGATGAAATGGGAGTGCTTATCACATTAACAGTAAATCCTGCTGATATGGGTAAGATAATCGGAAGGATGGGTAACACAGCAAAGGCTATCCGAACATTACTCAGAATCATCGGTATGAAGAACAATGCTCGTGTAAATCTAAAGATAAATGAACCAGAAGGAAGCACAAGACCAGAGAGAGTAGAAAGACCACAAAGTGCTCCTATTGCAATGAAGACAGTTGACCAAGCAATGGAAGACTTGAAGGGGATATAGTTTTTTCAAAAAAGAGCGAATACAAAAATTTTCTGGGAGCAAAAAAGGGTCCAGTTGCTCTAGGCGAAAACTTTTGTATTCGCTCTTTTGTTTTAGGCACAGACATTTGGCGGTTTAATTAATTGATAATTCAGCAAAAATTCGTTTGGTGTTTTGCCGTTTAAACCGCAATGTTCTAGATTGTTGTAATATATATTCCATCTTTTCAATTTCTTTTGCAAATCAGAG
>CAIVBM010000021.1 GCA_903904195.1 uncultured bacterium | reverse complement strand
CATAAAAATACTCAGCCACCAGCAAAGAACACACGGAATAAAATTAATTATTTCAGAATACACTAAAGGAAAAATAGAAGAAACGAAAGATATCAAAAAACTTAATATCAAAAAATGCTTATCAAGAAAATCTAAATAAGAATTTTTTGTTTTTTCTTTAGGCCTGAAAAAGAGCAAAAAAAGCACAACGACTGAAAAAATCTGGAGAATAATAGCTCCCAATCCTAGAAAAACATTTAGATAATGTACGGCGTCTGTATTCATAAATAAATTATTGTGGCAATTGACAAGAAGTCTTGTCTGCGAGTTGCTGAAGTGGGATTTCCCCGTTTAATTGTGTACCGTCAGCAAATATCCAAGTAGGATAACTGATTATTTTCTTATCTATGCATTCCTTGGTTTGACTAGATGCATCGGGTGTAGAACATTCTACGTAAGGCAGAAATTTTACCGATGAACCAAAGAGTTTCTTTTCTGCTTGGCAGTGTGGACACCAAAAAGCGCCATAAAATGTAGCGCCCTTATCTTTGAGACAAGTTGCAAATGCATCATACTTGCCAGGCCCAGCTGGTGTGGCGTTTGATTGTAATATTATTGTGACAATTGCCCCCAAAAATAACAGAACAATAACTGAAATGAAAATTTTTATATTATTACTCATCTCGGAAGCATATCATATTAAAAATCTTTAGCAAAATAAAAGTATACAAGAGGTCTTTTTTATTTTTACTGATACTGAATATAAATAGGTTGTGGATTTAATTTAAGCAATTGAGGGGGCGTCATCATAGCAGAATTTACTTCCCATAAATCATTCTTATAAAACAATTTGAAACCGGTGAATTGAACAGGCTCAGGATAAATGAAATTTTTATAAGTGCCGATTTTTCTCGTCTCACTTCCCCAACCATCCATGTTCATGACTATCTGCACTTCTGGTAATGGAGTTATTTTGTCATAATTGGTAACCATCCTCTCAGTATATCTATGAATAATCAGAATCTTTGGTGGAAGATTGTTTTCTTTCACTATTTTGGCTAAATAATTTACTGCAAAATTTATATCTGTTGCGTCTAGAGTGCCCACGACTTTCCCTGGACGAATTCCAGTTTTCATTGAAAATTCTGGATCAATACCTAAATGTACTTGTGGCATTTTAAAATATTTTTCCAAAAGTGGAATTTCTGTTTGTACATCAGAAAAACCAACTTGCACGTCCAAAAATACTAAAGCATTCACCTTTGCTGCTATGGCTAACACTTTGTCTATCTCTGAATCAGGCATTCTGTCTCTATATTTACCATCAACTCCCGCATGACCTTGCGCCACTACTGCTATATAATGGAGCGCTGGAACAACAGGAGTATTTGGGTCAGCCAATTCCCATTTTTTTACTTCTACATCTAGTCTTTGCAACATTTCATCTGGAGGGTATTGCCCTAAAACTCCCATTCCTTTTGAATACAAGTTTCCATAATAAGCCACGATACGTTTAAATGGCAGTATGGCTCCAGCATTAGGATAGACAGTTTTCACAGGCCAAAGATGCGTTCTAACTGGCTGAGGAGAAAGAGGAACTTTAGAAATCTTTGTTATTGATTTACCATTTTTATCTTTTACAATAGTTTTAACAGTTTGATAAACGATAGGGTCAGGCGGATTATTTGCTAATTCATTTAGCTTTTTATCATAAGCTAATATATCTAAGACTGGAACAACTGGCACCAAGGATTTCGTTTTATCTACTTGCTCCCCCACTATCTGACTCGTTATACCTTCACTGGAAGAATAATAAACCTTCCCAAAAAATTCTGGAATAATATAAAATAAGGCAACAAAAAATAAAATAAAAACTAAAAGAATATAAATAAATTTCTTTCTCATTACTAAAACATCATAGCAGATTTTTGGTTAAAATTATAATTTGATTAAAGGCTATTTTTGTATTATTGTACTTATATTGCGGGATCGTCTAACGGTAGGACGTCGCTCTCTGAAAGCGAAAATTTTGGTTCGATTCCAAGTCCCGCAGCACGATATAAAATAAACGCTTTTAGTATATACTTTCCATATGATGGATAATAAAGAAAAAGAAAAGGAAATATTCTACTTATTTGAGGGAAGCCTTATTTTAAAAGGCATATATGCGACAATTGAAACTATTGGTGGACTTTTGATATTGTTTATTTCTCAAAATTTTATTGTTCAAACTATTCTAAATCTTACTGAAGATGAATTGGGAGAAGACCCGAAAGACTTCATAGCCAGTCGCCTAGCTCATGTGGCTCAAAACTTTACCCTAGGCTCAAAACACTTCATCACTTTTTATCTTTTAAGCCATGGAATAATAAATGGAATGATTGTCTATTCCCTTCTAAAAAAGAAACTATGGGCATACCCTGTGGCAGTTTTTGTTTTTAGTATTTTTATTATCTATCAAATTTTTAGATATACAGACACTCATTCCATCTGGCTTATCATCTTCACAATATTTGACTTCTTGGTCATAGGACTCACACTTCATGAATATAAAATTCAAAAAAATAAAACTAACCTTAGCATAGGCAAATAGTGTTTATTTTAGAAAATATAGATTTATTTCCTTCGAGCAAAACAAGCCTTCATAAAAGCCACAAAAAGAGGATGTGGATTTAGAGGGCGAGATTTTAATTCAGGATGAAATTGAGTACCCAAGAAAAATGGGTGCTTTTCTTTTGGAAGTTCAGCGATTTCCATAAGTCTTCCATCTGGTGAAACACCAGAAAAGACAAGGCCGGCTTCTGTGATTTTTTCTATATATTCTGGATTGACCTCGTATCTATGACGGTGACGTTCAGATATTTCTGGCACACCGTATGCCCCAAATGCGACAGTTCCCTTTTTCAAATTTGCCACATATGCCCCGAGGCGCATAGTCGCTCCGAAATTTTTATCTTTCAAGTTCTTTTTTTGTTCAGGCATTATGTCAACAACAGGATGAGAAGTCTTTGGATTTATTTCTGTCGTATTTGCATCTTTCATACCTGCCATATGTCTAGCGAATTCTATGACAGCGAGTTGCATACCATAACATAAACCAAAATATGGTATTTTATTTTCTCTACAATATTCAATAACAGAAATCTTGCCCTCAATACCACGACTACCAAATCCTCCGGGAACTATGATTCCATCAAAGTCATTTAATTCTTTTAGAGATTCTTTACCTTTTTCAAACTGTTCAGAGTTTAACCATACGATTTCTGGCTTACAGCCGACTTTTCCTCCGGCATGTCTTATGGATTCAATCACAGAAATATAAGAATCTTCTAATACGAACTCGCCTGTGCCAAAATATTTCCCTACGATACCTATGCGTACTGGCTTGGTGGCGCTATTCATATGAGTGACCATGTCTCGCCACTCCTTCATGTCTTTTTGCTTTGGTTTCATCTTGAGCTTTTTCAAAATACGATCACCCATTCCACCATTTTCAAAATTAACTGGAACTTCATAGATATTTCCAACGTTTGGAGCAGAAATCACATCTCCTTTTTCCAAACTACACATAAATTCTATTTTTTCTTTTCTTTTCTCATCTAAAGGCATATGCGCACGAGCAAGAATAATGTCTGGATTTAATCCAACCGAATTTAAACTGCGAACTGCGTGTTGAGTAGGTTTGGTCTTGAGTTCATTTCCTCCGGCACCAAGAGCAGGCACATGAGAGACCAACACGAGCACAACATCATGAGGATTCTTAATCTTCAACATTCTTATCGCTTCAAGGAATAAAATGTTTTCATATTCACCGACAGTTCCACCCACTTCTGTAATAGCAACCTTTGCACCAGCTTTTTCTGCTGCTTTATTTATGCGCTCAATAATCTCAAGCGGAATGCGAGGCACTACTTCTACTTGTTTGCCACCATATTCTAAATTACGTTCTTTTTGAATTACAGAAAGATAAACACTACCCGTGGTCATATAATTTGTTCGAGTAAGGTCACGATCGAGGAAACGTTCATAATTTCCCATATCCTGATCACACTCTGTACCATCATCCAAAACGAAAACCTCACCGTGTTCGGTGGGGTTCATAGTGCCTGCGTCAACATTCACATAAGGATCTATTTTTAGGGCTGTGACTTCAACTCCTCGAGACTGGAGGATCTTACCGATAGAGGCTGAAGCTATACCCTTTCCGACTCCGGACATAACTCCACCAACGACGAAAATATATTTTATTCCTTTTTTTGCCATTTTTTTTATTTATTTAGGTATTTCCTGACTGCTAAGAAACTGGAAATTACACCTAGGATTATACCTGATAATAAAATTATTGCAAAAATCTGAAGGAAATTTGAAACATAATAACTGTAAAGATTAAGACCGAGGAAACTCGTCATATTGCGTCCAAACCAAGCGGTAATCGGCCAGAAAATAACCAATGACACGATAGTGGCAATAATCCCATAAATCGCACCCTCTATCATAAATGGACCTCTAACACGCATCTTTGACGCGCCGACAAGACGCATCACACCTATCTCTTCTTTAGAAATAAAGATAGTTAAACGAATCGTATTAAAAGTAATAATGATAGAAGAAATTATCAAATAAAGTGTAAGTAGAAAACCGAGTTTTTGCGCGCCAGAAATCATGGCATTTAATCTGTCTATTACTAATTTATTATTGTGATAATTTGAATGGTTCACTATGTCAGAAGAACCAAGGGCGATGGCATTGTCAGACTTCAAGAAATTTGCGATGTCTTCATATTGAGAAATTTCTTTAGTTTTGACATTAAGAGTAGCGCCAAGAGGATTGCTTCCTATTTCATCAAGAGCAGCAATCGTAGGATAATCACTAGCATGAAGATCACGGAAATTCTTTACATTGTCATCAGCAGAAGTATATGAGACACTCGCCACTTCAGCTAGTTTGGAAATAGAATCTTTTAAGAGCATTATCTTGTCTTCGGGTGCGCCAACATTAAAATAAATCGTGACATCTACTTTGTCTTTAATTGTATTTAAAGAATAGTATAAAACTGCCTGCAAAAGAATAATTGCAGTGATAACAAAGAGAGTAATAGTAACAACAAGAACAGAAGCAAAAGAAACTGAGCCTCCTCTTTTAAAATTTATGAATCCTGATTTAATTATTCTTTTTAGTTCTGTCATATTTCACAACTTAACTTATTTAAATCATAACATATTATTTGCTCCCTTTTGTATCTCTGACAACTTTCCCATTTTCCAAAGTAACCACCCTTTTCCCTACTGATTCTATAACTCCACGATTGTGAGTAGTCAAAATAACAGTAGTACCAAGATCATTTATCTTTTTCAAAATTTGAACTATTTCGTGAGTATTTATCGGATCTAGATTACCTGTAGGTTCATCGGCTATTATGAGTTCTGGTTGATTGATTATAGCGCGAGCAATGGCAAGCCTTTGTTGTTCACCACCAGACATCTGATCTGGAAAATGATGCAAACGATGACTCAAATCTACGAGTTCTAAGACATGCGGAACATCAGAAGATATCTCCTCATCCGTCTTGCCGACGGCTTCCATAGCAAAAGCAATATTTTCGTATGCAGTCTTATTAGATAACAATTTAAAATCTTGAAAAACCACTCCGATACGCCTACGGAGCTTGGTCAAGTCTTTACTTCTCAATTTGTGCACATTGATAGATTCAAAAAAGACTGTGCCTTTGGTGGGCACATCGTCTGCCAAAATCATCCTAGTAAGTGTCGTCTTACCAGCACCAGAAGCTCCGACGATAGACACGAATTCTCCTGTGGTTATGGTAAGAGTGACATCACTTAATGCTGTCGCATCTTTATAAACCTTAGAAACATTATTGAAATAAATCACTAGTCTATTTTATCACAAATTCTTTTCTGCCTCAACGAAAATATCCAAGTCACCATTTAAAACAGCATCAGTATTTGAAGTTTCCACATTGGTCCTGTGATCTTTGACCATTTTATATGGATGAAGCACATAAGAACGAATCTGGCTTCCCCACTCTATTTCCATATTTTTTGTCATTTTCATACTTTCTTCTATACTCTTTTTTTCTTCCTGTGCTTTCTTGAAAATTTTTGCGCGGAGGATTCCCATCGCCTGCTCTCTGTTTTGCTCTTGTGAACGCTCACCCGAAGCATGAACTGAAATACCTGTCGGTATGTGAACTATCCTGACGGCTGTCTCTCTTTTATTTACATTTTGTCCTCCTGGACCACTTGAACGAGCAAATTCTATCTTTAAATCTGCATCTGGTATTACCACATCTTTTTCTTCAAGTTTAGAAAACTTTGGCAAAACTTCAACCAAAGAAAATGAAGTGTGTCTTAATTTTTTTGCATTAAACGGAGAAATTCGGACGAGCCTATGCACCCCTCCTTCATTCTTTAATGTGCCATAAGCATTCTTTCCTTTTATTTCAAAAGAAACATTTCTATACCCATTGTGATCGTTTTTATGTTCATGAATGAAAGAAATGTCCCAGCCCTTTTTATTCGCATACTTCATGTACATAGACAAAAGCATACTTGAGAAATCTTCAGCATCATCACCTCCAGCACCGGAAATTATCGTGACTATCGCATTTCCTTTGTCGTATTTTCCAAAACCCTCTTTCTTCATCTTGAGTTCCGAAATTTCTCGCAAGATAGCCTGCGCCTTTGTCTTGTCACTCCAAAAATCCGGACTGGCCATCTCCGTTTCAAGTTTCTTTATTTGTTCGTCTATTATGTTTGTATCTTTTTCCATATATCCTGGAGCCGATGGACAGGATTGAACTGTCGACCCTCGCTTTACGAAAGCGATGCTCTACCAACTGAGCTACATCGGCTTATTTAATTTAATCATTCCAGGAGCCGTCGACCGGGATTGAACCGGTGACCTCGTCATTACCAATGACGTGCTCTACCAACTGAGCTACAACGGCAAACTTGAAACGTAAACGACCTACCAAAACAGCTACAACGGCAAACTACCTTATAAACATACTAGTTTAAATTCACTTATTTTGCAAAACTAAACTATTGAATTTCTTTATCTGAAAATACCACCAATCGTTCTGAATGAGTTCCTAAAATTGGATTCCAGATTCCCGCACAAGTAATCAAATTAAGATGAGATTTCCCGTCATTTGAGACAAACACGTCTTTGGTATCCACCGACAAATCATATTTTTTAATTTCACGCACTGAAAAAAACAACGTCTGTTCCTTTTTCATCTTCAGTATATATTTTATCTCCTTTTTTTAATTTATATAAATTATCAAAAACTGCAGAAGCATTATTTTTTCGGCCAGAATGCCCATCAATAACAGCATTTCCATTTTCACCAGGACGTGGGCCAAGATTGAACCATGCTACATCAGTAAAGTTTTTGGGAACATCCAATGCTCCGTCCGACGCAATACCAACAACTTCAATATTGGTATTAACATTTATTTTAGGAATCTTTAAACGTATTGGTGATGGAACCTTATTTTCTTCTGATTTGTCAGTAAAGACTGTTGCTTCTACGGTAGAAGCTTCTAAATTATTTTGATTTGCGCTTTTAAAATTAAAAAGTTTATCAAAAAAAGTTGATATAAATCCTGTCTTAGGCCATTTGGGAATTGGAACGACTGTAGACGTAACAGGAATTGAAGTAGAAACAGCGACAACAGAATTAGTTGATAATTTCAAAGGAGTCGTTTCTGTTTCTGTCACTGTATTAATTGTCGGAGATGAAAACACAACTAGTGGACCACCACCTTGTGCAACTACTGGCAAAATGTCATCGTGAGTAATAGTACAAGTAATATTTTCTCCTAATTGAAGTGTAATTGAAGAATCTGGATCTGGCTCAGGAACGCAATTCCAAGAAGAATCTGTGTAATTAGCAGGACCAGATGCGTGTAAAAGATAAGTGTCAGCTTTAAAGTTAGAATTACTATCAACTGGAGTCGAACCACTTAAGTTTGTCGGACTAGCGAGAGTACCAGTGGCAGATAGTGTCCAATCAGTAGCTATGGCTGTGCCACCATTATCATTAACTACCACATTCCGTAGATGCAAAATAGGTGAATAATCATTATTTGTAATTGTACATACCGTTGATTGCCCATTGCCAACGGTAATTGTATTACCACCACCTAATACAGTAACACCATTGGTACAACTCCAATCTGAACTTGTATACCCTGAAGGCCCTCCGAATTCAAACAAACCATAAGTCCCAGCATCAATAATAGCATTCGTCACAGAAGAACTTCCTGTTACGCCTGAAATATTTGTGGGACCAAAATATGTATGGAGTGTCCAACCGTCAGTAGCCACTGCTGTTCCACCGTTATCATTTACAACAACATTTTGCAAAGTTAAAGTTGCTGAAGCTAAAACATTGATAGGCTTAAAAAAGACAGACAAAAAAATGAAAATCAACACAGCTATAGAAAATTTACCAAAATTTTTCATATATAAAATATTAAATACAGTATACCAATTATTACATCCAATTAATATACAAAAATAGCCTTTACAAAAAGGCTAAAAATGTGTGCGCGACTTAGTGGACGATGTTAGAACTGCCTTTTCTGTGGTAAATGATACACAGATATACATTCCCGTATAAACAACTACTTTTTTGCAACGATAATCATATCTTCTGAATCTTCAGAGTATGGTGTTTTGTTCCAATCTGAATATACTTCAAAAGAAACAAAACCAACTTGTTTACATAAATCTATAAATTCTTCTTTTGTGTAAACTCTGACTGAATAATCCTTTCTTTCTTCTTTTCCATCTTTGCCTTTAATAATCCAAGCTCCGTGAATCCTTTTATCTTGTGGGTCGTATTTGTCAATAATTCGTAAAGTATTACCTGAAGCTAGATTTCTGTTTTCATCTTCTTTATATTTTCCTGCTAAAACTCTAGGAACATTTACATCCGTATGAAAAAGGAATTTACCATCTGGTTTTAAAGCATTAAAAAAGTTTTCAAGAACTTTCCTGTTTTCTTCGTCAGTTTCAAAGAAGCCAAAAGAATAAAACATATTGATTACGGCATCAAATTCTTCTTGATGTGAAATATCAATCATATTACCTTTTACAAAGTTTGTGCTTACCTGTGCTACTTCAGCTTTTTTGATTGCTTCACTTAAATGAACAGTATTAAGTTCAACTCCCGTAACATTAAATCCTTTTCCTGCT
>CAIVBM010000020.1 GCA_903904195.1 uncultured bacterium | reverse complement strand
GACACTTTTTGTATTTTTTCAGGTGATGCGGATTTTGTTTATTTAAATAATTTCCTAAAGAAGAAAGGCAAAAAGATTATCATTATAAAAGCCGGTTATATTACTACTAAATTAAGAGAATCATCTGACCTTGTCATTAATGCTCAAAACATTAAGAAGCATATAGTGAAGATAATAAAACAAAAACCTGACTAGGTCAGGTTTTTGTGGACAGTTTTCCCGAATTAACCTCGGGCAGGTATATGTATATTAGCAAATATTAGTAGGAAAGTCAAAGTTATCCACAGTCATAAAAAAGTTTATAAAATGGAGTTTAAAATACAAAAAAAATTAAAAAATAGTTTGGGGCGGGTGGGGGTGTTAAAGACTCCACATGGGGAAATTCGTACTCCGGCTTTTGTGGCGGTGGGAACGAAGGCTACGATTAAATCTTTAAATCCTGAACAGGTAAAAGAAGCAGGCACGCAGGTGGTGCTCGGCAATACTTATCATTTATATTTACAACCAGGAGATGAAATAGTTCGCAATGCAGGTGGAATTGGGAAATTTATGAATTGGAAAGGTCCCACGATGACAGACTCTGGAGGCTTTCAAGTTTTTTCTCTTGGCGCTGCTTATGGTAAAGAAATTTCAAAACTGATTCATCTTGCAAAAATCACTGATCCATCTTTGCTTATTCCCGAGCGTTTTGATGACTCCGATGCTCCGAGGTTGGCGAAAATAGGGCAAGATGGTGTTTCTTTTAAATCGCATTTAGATGGCACTATTCATTACATCACTCCAGAAAAATCAATCCAAATACAGCATAACCTTGGAGCTGATATTATTTTTGCTTTTGATGAATGCACCAGTCCGACTGAGGATTTGAAATATCAGGGTGAAGCATTGGAACGCACACATCGCTGGGCAGAGCGAAGTCTAGAAGAACATAATAAGCTGAAGGAAGCGCAAGGATCTTTTAAGAAAGCTAAAGAATATTTTTTAGAGGGTGTCTCGCAGGTTGACGAGCCGAGAGGCAGCGCTGTGCGAGTACGCACAGACAGCGACCCTATAAAAAATGATTCTTTGGCTTTCTTTGCACCAGCTTTATTTGGGATAGTGCAGGGCGGGCGTGATGAGAATTTGCGTAAACAATCCGCAAAGTTTATCGGAAGTCTTGATTTTGATGGTTTTGGAATTGGCGGAAGTTTTGCTAAAGAGGACATGTCTACTGCAGTGAAATGGGTCAACGAAATTCTTCCAGAAGAAAAGCCTCGGCACTTGCTCGGTATAGGGGAGCCAGAAGACTTATTTATGGGTATTGAAAATGGTGTGGATTTATTTGATTGCGTGGCTCCGACGAGACTTGGCCGAAATGGAACTTTGTATACTAAACAAGGCAAGATAATCATCATGAATAAGAAATTTAGAGATGATTATTCTCCAGTTGAAAAAGATTGTATATGTTATTCTTGCAAGAATTACACCAAAGCTTATATAGCGCACCTTTTTCATGGCAAAGAAATGCTTGCAGGCACACTCGCTTCTATTCATAATTTGTACTTTATTGTAAATTTGGTAAAGAATATAAGGCAATCAATTTTAGATGATAATTTTTTTGAATTTAAAGATAACTTTTTAAAATCATATGCAAAAGATTAAATACTTTTTAATTGTAATAGTGTTTTTTGTTTTAGGATATATTTTAATAAATCATCTTCCAAAAGTTTTAATGCTAGAGAATATCAAGTCTGTTTTAATTGCTGGACAGAGTATCAAAGTTGATTTAGCTCTGACAAAAGAGACACAAATTCAAGGGCTTTCTGGAAGAGCTGAGTTGAAAGAAAATGAGGGAATGTTATTTATTTTTGATCACTCAGGTATTTATCCTTTTTGGATGAAAGATATGAATTTTCCGATAGACATGATTTGGGTGAATGAAAACATGAAAGTAGTTTATATTAAAAAAAACGCCAGACCAGAACTTTTTCCTGAGATGTATACACCAAATGAAAATGCAAAATATGTTTTAGAAGTTGTGTCAGGATTTTCAGATAAAAATAATTTGAAAGTAGGGGATGAGGTGGAACTAAAAGAAAGCTTGTAAAAACAAAACTTTTTCTGGTACGGATTTTTTGAAGCTTAAAAAATCCTGAAGTTCTCGGCTCGTCAGCCTCGAAACCCCTCCAAAAGTTTGTTTTTATAAGCTTTCCAAAAAGAAAATCCCTCGCTTTTGGCGAGGGACTCTCATTTTTTTGTAGGTGTCTGTAAGCCGAATTTTGTTTTCTGGCCGAAGCCAGAATGATAACCATTTATCTAGGCCCAACATTACTGTGGGGCTCAAGCGATTCTTCCTGACCGAAGTCAGGACACGATCTTGCACAAAAGTAAGGATTTAGCCGTTTCACCCTAGTGTTTCCACTAGATTACTCCAATAGGAGCCCTAGCCTTTCGGCATCGGCGTCACTGCTCGCACCTATACATCGCTGTACACGGGAATTACCCGCTACCCATTTATACCCCATATAAATACAGGGTAAACTGTGTTCGGACTTTCCTCTCTCAGACCAAAGTCGGGGAGTAGTTATCCAACACCTACCCATTTATAGTACAAAACTTGCATTTTTTTAGCAAGTATGATATACTATTCTTGTGAGTGTGAAGGTAAGATTCACATTAATCGTAAACAACATAAGTGCTGCAAAACCCCGCCGAAAGGCGGGGTTTTGTTTTATTTGTGGCTACAGATAATTCCTCGCTCTGAATTCGGTTCCCAACAGAATTCAGCTCGTCACTTCCGCAGCCCGCCCCTCGTGGTTTCGTCTACTGACGAAACATCATTGCGGTCTCCACAAACATTAAAAAACCAAAGCAGTTTGGTTTTTATAAAGTTTGGTGGACCCAAGCGGTCTCGAACCGCTCACCTCCTCATTGCAAATGAGGCGCTCTACCGGATGAGCTATGGGCCCAATATATGATTTTTTCAAGGACTCTTAATCTATTTGTTGCTTTTACGAGACGCTACGAATGAACTATGGGCCCAAAATGAGACAGAGTTATTCTATCTCATTTTCACAATAATGCAAATTTTATTTTAAACACTTATTCCAGAAGAAGGCCATCAACCAGCCAAAAACATAACCGACGATAAAGGTCAAAACGACGAGAGTGATCGCCTTAACAAAATCAAAAGGTATTATGGTCATAGGTATGCTGACCATATGTATACTCAAAATAAAATCCATCAAAGATTGCGCTAAGCCTAAAGCGACTAAAAGACTCCACATAAGATGGAAAAAGCTTATAAGGAAACCAAAAGTTAAACCCGTCTTATTTTTATCTATTTTCATATCCATAAAATTATTTATTTTAATTAAAGCTAATAATATAAATCATATCATAAATTCATCATCTTGTTTTTCTTCGGTTGTTCTTTTCTTAAATTCTGCTAATATATAAAAAGTCTTTCAATATAGAGATATTCCGAGGTAGCTCAGCGGTAGAGCGGCCGCCTGTTAAGCGGTTGGTCGTAGGTTCGATCCCTACCCTCGGAGCAGAGTAATTCTATTTTTTGCTATAATAAAATAATGAAACATATTAGCTTGAAAGGTTCTTGGGTTATTAAGGCTCCCATTGATCAAGTTTTTAACATAATGACTGACTTTGAAAAATGGCCTCTATATTTTCCAAAAGTTGCGGAATCTTTGAAAGTTATAAAGCGTGAAGGAAATTATTTGGAAATGGATGCGGCCGTTAAATCATTCGGCCAAAAATTTCCAGTAAAAATGAAATACCAGATTATCCCTGGGAGGGGGTACATTTCCGATAATGAAAGTCCTAAATTTGGAACTTCTGGTCACGAAGAATTGTTAATGGAAGAAACAGAAGAAGGAACGAGGATTAATTATATTTATGAAGTTGATATTCATAATAAATGGCTAAGGGTTATAGCCAAGCCACTTATCGGTTGGTTTTCCATGAAATTCTGGCAGAAAGCTGTCATAGATGAACTAAGAAAAAGGTTTGAGAGATAAAATAGGAAGTTGTTTTAGGCACAGACATTTGGCGGTTTAATTAATTGATAATTCAGCAAAAATTCGTTTGGTGTTTTGCCGTTTAAACCGCAATGTTCTAGATTGTTGTAATATATATTCCATCTTTTCAATTTCTTTTGCAAATCAGAG
>CAIVBM010000019.1 GCA_903904195.1 uncultured bacterium | reverse complement strand
ATTACTACGCTCGACTAATGTGGTAACTCAATGAACTCCGCCACGACGAGACAAGTCTCGTCGTCTGCCCTCACCCCATCGCAATTCCATTCTATTTTAGTTTGGCGGGAAGATTTTTTGAATTTGGTATGGGCGATGGGGTGAGGGATAGGAATATTGAATAATCCTATTTTGGGATTATACCATAAAAGGATATATTATTACAACTATGAGCAAGTCAGTTTATACACAAGAGTATAAGGAAATTATAAAACGCCTGAAAAAAGGACGTATTGAGGCGGGGCTTGCACAGCAAGTCGTAGCCGATAAGCTCGGTAAGCCACAATCCTATATTTCAAAAATTGAGTCTGGGGAAAGACGACTTGATGTAGCGGAAATAAAAAAATTTGCAGCAATTTACAAAAAAACAATTAACCATTTTTTGGATTGATGAAGTTTTGAAAATATATGACTAAACAAGTTGCTTATTTATTAGGGCTTATTACGGGAAGAGGCCATATTTTTTATGATAGCAAATCAATTGCTATAGAATTTTCACATGCTAATGAATTCGCAAAAGGTATTGCCTACTGCCAAATTTGTGGGTGGTTTGCTACAGATAATGGAAGTGGTTTGAAATGTAAAAATCCAGAGTGTGGTCATAGAGTAAGTCCTTCTGTAAGAAAAATTTATAATCAACCAAAATCAACTATTGAGTCGTTGAAAAAAGAAATTATACCATTACTTAAATCAAAAATACCTGCCCATTTTGAGATTACGGGAAACAAATCAATGACCATTCTTGTGTTAGATTTTAAAAATAAAATTAGTTTATTTAATAAAATATGTAAAAATTTTTCTTCCGAAACAAATTTTGACCAATTTCATATTCCAAAATCCATATATTCTACAAACAAAAATTCCAAAATTGAATTTATAAATGGACTTTTAGATACATCTGGATTTGCTTCACCTGGTGGATGGTTTAATCGTGAGGGAAAAAATGGATATGGACGCATGAGAGTATATTTTCAAATAGTGCGTAACTGGTATTTACCTGTAGAAATAGATAACTTTTTAAGATCAGAATTTTCTCTCCCAATACATACGATTGACTGGGGTCATCCAAATATTCGTGATGGCAATCTGACTGATTTTTACAATACACGACCAACAAGTTGGAGTCGTGAACACCAGATAAAATTTTTCCCAGAGTACTATCAAGAGTTTAAATTTCGCATTAGTTCAAAACAAGCATTATTTCAAGAGTTAATAAAACATAATGTAAAAACTGTTTTCAAGGATAAGGAAGATTGGTTCCCACCATCAAAAATCACCAAAGGAAAAATTAAGGCCTATCACCCTGGCGAAAATGATCTTCGTATTCCAGAAGCTGGTCGTAGACATTTTGATGCATTTTGGCAAATTAACTTAGCATTTGGCTGTAAATACCTCAGAAAATTACAAAGCAAGGCTAAAAGACCAGAGTGTTTTCCACTAACCGGAGATCTTGAATCCAATATAAGTCCTAGAATTATTGAAAAGGAATTTAATGTTATAAGAAATAAACTTACAGCTGAAGCAGAAAGAGCAAAGCCTATAAAAAAGGAATCTAAAATAAAACTAAGGAGTGAAAAAGAACTTGCAGAAAAAGCTATGTATCAACCGCTCACTGTCTTTTTTGCAAACTATCTTTCTAAGAAATACAAAGAGAAAGTGTACACATTTGATACATCTGCAGGAAACTTAAATCTTTTCTTAAAAAATAAAAACCGTGATCTTTTAGAAGTTTTTGATTATTGTGATAAATATCGCATTCGTCCAGATGTTGTTGGATTTCTTGAAAAGCAAAAAGCTGTGGGTTTTATTGAGGCAAAAATTACATCTTTAGATTTAAAATCACTTGGGCAATTAATTGGGTATTGCCTTGTTGCTCGCCCATTAGAAGCTATTCTAATTTCAACAAAGGCTCCTTCACTATCACTAATAAAAATACTCAAGGCTAGACCTGATATGTTGACTTATGGACTTAATAGAAAAATACAACTGGCGACACTTAATAAAGGTAGAGTTAACTTTATTACAATATAAAAAATTATGGATAAAAATAAATTTACAAAAATATTGAAGGAATGGTTAAATAATTTTCTAAAAAAGAAACTGTCTTCAACGCATGAAATTTTAGAAGTTGTAATACCTCAATCGAGTCTATCTAAAATTAATAATCAATATATAAAACAAATTCCAAATTACTCATCTTGGGAATTCAAACCCGATATTTTCGCAGTTCTTAGAAATAAGGCATCTAATAAACTTGAATTAATCATTTTAAATAGGTCAACATCAGCGCTGAGCCTAAAAGAAATTGGAGAGATAAATTGTTATGCTCGATTAACTGGTGCTTATATGGCTTTTCTAACGTCTTTAAATGCTGTATCAAATGAAGTCAGTATTCTTTTGCTTGACGACACAATTAAAAATAGGGTTCTTGATTACGGAAAGGATAAAAAAATTATAGTATTTGGATGGGACGAAAAAAATAACCAAATTAATAAAGATTCAGTTATTCCTTTTGAACAAAAAGACTTCTTGTCTAGTTAAGTTCTTTTCCAGTAGATACAAATAAATTCATGCACTTTATTAAATCTAAAGACCCAAGGGTATCCTAAAGTTTTCATATTATTATATTCTTTTTGTCGATCCCAAATCACATATTCTTCTAGCTCAAACCCTATTTCTCTCATTATACGAGTTTGATCCTCATGAAGTGGGTAAAATTTGTCTTTTTTTCTTATGTCCATTACCACACAACAACACCTCTTGTTTGGTTTAAGAACCTTGTAAACTTCTTTGTAAACAGATTTTAAGTCTTGTAAAAAAGTTTCGTAATCATTTATATTTCCAAGATCTTTTTTAGAATCTGAATAGTTGCGTTGACTTTTATTGTCCACCGTTCTTTTCATATTTAATATATCCCAATATGGCGGAGAAGTGACAACAAGATCAACAGAATTTGGCTTGATATATTTCAAAAGATTTTTAGAATCATCACAATAAATTTCTGGTTCAAATCTTTTTATCTTCTTCTCGAACAAAGCATCTTGGTGTTCATCGATCCTTCTTTTTGCGGTTTTACAGTATTCTGTGTTTAAATCTACCCCGATTCCTTTTTTCCCAAGGGTATAGGCAGCTTTAAGAGTTGAGCCAATACCAAGAAAGGGATCAAGGATAACTTCACCAGGATTTTTCGTGTAAATCAAAATTAGCTTCTCAACTAATTGCTGAGGAAACATTGCGGGATGCTTCAATTTTCTTTCGTCAGAAGTTTTGCCTATATCTCGCCAAATACTAAAGGAGTTTTGCAACCATTCTTTGCCTGTTAAGTTGTTCATTCTTTCTGCCATTTTATTTTTTTACCTTCACTAGGAACAGGTATTCTTTAGTAATAATTTTAGACCCGTCTTGGTTAATTGCTCTGTATCTTTTGTGTTCCTTTGTGTATTCTATAACTTCGCCTCTGGTGCCTAATATTTTCTTTAACTCTGGTATGGATATTATTCCTTCGTCATTATAGCTTAATAGGATATATTTCGCTTTCGCTTTCATAACTAAATCTAAAAGTGCATCTGATGCCTTGCGAGAGATAGAATAGTCTGACTTTTGTTTTTCGTATGGTCTCATTCCAGCTTGTCCATATATCTCGGGAATTTTTTTAAACCAACCTTCTGCTATTAATTCAAGAAGAAAATAGTTTGATGCAAATTGCCTGGAGTTATAGGGTGGATCTAAATATAAAATATCAACTTTATATTTATTTACAATCTCATTCGCATCTGCTCGAAATGCTCTATTTTTCATTTTATTATTAAATATTTCTCCTTGTTGAAGTTTTAAATCCTTAAGGGCACGATTGTCCCAAGTTTTTAGATAAGCAGCATAAGTTCCAGTTATGTTACTTGTTAAGCTGATAGCATTAATTAAGCTACTTAATAAGTAATAATATTCTGTTTCTGAAATTGCTTTCTTGTTTTTCCATATTTCAATTTGCTCCCTAATAGCATCAACTTTCATTGCGTTCTTAATTGAAAGATACTGACGTTTATTTTCTCTATATGGAGCGTAATTTTTTGTTATAAAACCAATTTTTCCACCAAGATTATTAAGGTAATCAATAACATCTATGCTCAAAGATAATTTCTTAAATTTAGGTAAAGAATTAGTTTGAATATTAGTATAAGCAAGAGAGTAAGCGAATTCTAGAAAGTCATTTGAGTAAACTGTATAACCTAATTTTTTAAAATGTTTTCCGACAGCAGTTGTTCCACTAAAAATATCAAAAAATATTGAACCCTTTTTCAGAGACAGCCCAGTCACCACCTCTTCTATGTAATCAAGAAGCTTTGTTTTGCATCCATAATATCGCATAAGTTAATTTAAGTATAACATTTTATAATTTTTATTTTTTAATTCTCTTTTCTAATAACTCCGGCAACTTTTCCTTGTATTTCAACATTGGTTTCGTACCAAGGTTTCATATTTTTATTTGCGGGAACTAATTTAATACGTTTTTTCTCTCGGTAAATTCTTTTTAGTGTTACGGCATCTTTATCAGGTAGATATACAACCGCTTTTTCTCCATCGTCAACGGTAGATTGTTCACGCACCACAACGATATCCCCATCAAAAATTCCATCTTCGATCATGCTTACGCCAGCAACCTTAAGAGCATAATAATTGTGACCAGACGAAATCATGTTTCTTGGAACTTGAATTGGGCGAGGGTCTCTAATTGCTTCAATAGGACCTCCGGCAGCTATCAGTCCCATAAGTGGAATTTCTATAAATCCATTTTTAAGAAAATTAAAAGTTTGAATTGAACGTCTTTTCCCTTTTTCATTTGTAAGGAGATTTTTTTGTCGTAAATAAAATACATGCTGATGAACTGTCGGGATAGATATATGAAAATTCCTTCCGATTTCTAATAGAGAGGGAGCATAGCCTTTTTTTTGGCGAAAATTTGAAATAAAATCTAATATTTCTGCTTGTCTTTTGGATGCTGGTTTATCCACATTTGACTTTTTATACATACCTAAAGTATACTACCTAAAGTTATACATAACAAGCGGAAGTTATCCACATTAGCAATTTTAACCAATCAAAAATATGCAAGTAAAATGGACAGAATTAATACAGCTTGATGAAAGCGGAGTAGATAGAATAAAGGAAGTATCGGGAGTTTATCGTATTTCACATTACCACCAGACTGACAAAAAATATTATGTTCACTATGTGGGACAAGCTGAAAATCTAAAAGAGCGTTTGAGCCAACATTTACCTGGAAATGAGACAAATTCTGAATGTAATGGATTTTTAGATAATTATCAATGTTATTTTCGAGCTTGTGCAATATCTACACAGGCTGGACGCGACGGCGCAGAAGTTGCGCTTTATGAAAATTACAAACCGGAATGTGTTGAACGAATACCTGAT
>CAIVBM010000018.1 GCA_903904195.1 uncultured bacterium | reverse complement strand
TCTCGTCGTGGCGGAGTTCATTGAGTTACCACATTAGTCGAGCGTAGTAATTAGTTTTGAGTAATGTGGCAAGCGGAGCGTACCACATTACTTTGTTTGGTTTTCGTAATAAGTTCGTGCAAAGGATAGTAATACTCCACATCAATTTTTTTATAATCTCAATTTCACTTTTTTGGTTTTTTGTGATACCATAACGAAATGGATTTTAATTTTTTAAATAAAAAAGTCTCATCAAATAAAGGTAAAAAGGGAAAGGAAGGAGGCAACTTCTGGAGTAGTATCGCTGGAGCAATACTCATCTTTATGATTATCACAGGAGTGTATTTGGTTATTTCTGACAGCGGAAAAGCCACACCAGAGATTCCTATTTCTGATCTTGCAAAGAGTGTGATGGCAGGAGAAGTAAAGACGATAGTGGTAGAGGGCGATAGTTTGACCATCACTTATGCAAACAATGATGTAAAGATAGCAAAGAAAGAAGTCGGTTCGGCTCTATCACAGACACTTTTTAATTATGGTGTGACTCCGACAGCTCTAGCAAAAACAGAAATACAAATAAAAGATGAAAGTGGATTTTTGGTTTTCCTTGTAAATATTTTTCCATTTCTCGTACCGATAATTTTTATTTTGGTTTTCTTTTGGTATTTGTCACGACAAGTAAAAGGTGCAGGCATGCAAGCGCTTTCTTTTGGTCAATCCAAAGCTCGCATCACTGATCCGAACGATAAAAATAATAGAGTGACTTTCAAAGACGTCGCCGGATGTAAAGAAGCAAAAGAAGAATTGAAAGAAATCGTAGACTTTCTAAAAAGCCCAAAGAAGTTTCTTGATATTGGAGCAAGGATTCCAAAAGGAGTCATCTTGACCGGAGCCCCAGGTACAGGCAAGACTTTGCTCGCACGAGCAGTAGCAGGCGAGGCTGGTGTACCATTTTTTCACCTTTCTGGTAGCGAATTCGTGGAGATGTTTGTGGGCGTAGGAGCCAGTAGAGTGCGAGACCTTTTCAAGATGGCCAAAAAAGCCGCTCCAGCTATTATCTTTGTGGATGAAATAGATGCTATAGGACGCACACGCGGAGGAGGTTTTGGTGGTGGAAATGATGAACGCGAACAGACGTTAAATCAGATACTCGTGGAGATGGATGGTTTTGAACCAAATGACAAAGTCATAGTCATGGCAGCGACAAACAGACCAGACGTGCTAGATCCAGCCCTCATTCGCCCAGGACGTTTTGACAGAAAAGTCCTACTAGATTTACCAGATCGCGCAGATCGAGAAGAAATCTTAAAAATTCACGCATTAAAAAAGCCATTAGCTGAAGATATAAATTTGAAATTAATTGCAGAGCGAACACCTGGATTCTCTGGCGCAGATTTGTATTCTCTCATGAATGAAGGAGCCATCTTGGCTGCGCGTGAAAATCGCAAGAAAGTTTTCCAGTTTGATTTGATTCGAGCTATTGAGAAAGTTATGCTCGGTCCAGAGAGAAAGAGCCATTTACTTTCCAAGAAAGAAAAAGAAATCACTGCTTATCATGAAGCTGGTCATGCTATTGTGGCTTCGGTTTTGCCACATGCTGATCCTGTTCACAAAGTTTCTATTATTGCGCGCGGGAATGCTGGCGGATATACTTTGAAGTTGCCTTTAGAAGAGCGTCGCTTGCAATCGAAGAAAGAGTTCATTGATGACATAGCTATGTCTCTCGGAGGATATGCTGCAGAACAAATGATTTTCGGAGACATTACCACCGGTCCATCTAGTGATTTACAAGTGGCCACAAATTTGGCACGAGCGATGGTCACGAGGTGGGGGATGTCTGATGTCATAGGCCCTATCGCTTTGGTAAATGGTGGAGGCAGGCATCAATATGGCGAACCTATAGAAAAGGAATTTTCTGAAACAGTTTCCACCAAAGTGGATGCAGAAGTTTCCAGAATAATAAATGATGGAATAAAGACAGCGCAAAAAGTGCTTTCTGAAAACAAGAAAGCTTTTAATGCCATCGCACATAAACTCATAGAAGTGGAGACTTTGGAGCAAGAAGATTATGAAAAGATACTGACCGCTCATGGGATAGTGTTAAAGAAAAAGGATCTGCCTGCTGCACTTGAAATAGGCAAGTAATATCTTTGCGAAAATTCGCTTTATTTTGTAGTATTAAAAAAGTGGAGTTTAACCATTTTTCCGTCCTTAGCTCAGTTGGTTAGAGCACAGAGCTTATACCTCTGGGGTCCTTGGTTCGAATCCAAGAGGACGGACATGATGAACAACGCATACAATTGGTATTCACAACTTATAAAACCCACTTGGGCTCCGCCTTCATGGCTCTTTGGTCCAGTGTGGACTGTGCTTTATGTGTTAATCGCTGTTTCTTTTGGTAAAGTTTTTATAATGGCTTTTCAGAAACGACTGTCCTTTATTGTGGTCTTGCCATTTATTTTAAATTTATTTTTTAATTTTATTTTCACTTCTATCCAATTCGGATTAAAGAACAATCTGCTCGCTGCAGCTGACATACTTTTGGTTTTAAGCACTTTAATCTGGGCGATGATTGCCATTTTCCCATATATGAAATGGGTCACTTATATTCAGATCCCATATTTGCTTTGGGTCTCTTTTGCGACAGTCCTCCAGCTCACAGTTACGTATTTGAATAGATAAAAAAGAAGATAAGAAATAATTTTATTGTAGTATACTTCTCCAATGACTCAAGACGAAGCTTTTTTGATATTAAAAACCGGAGCAAATGTTTTTCTGACGGGCGAGCCGGGCGCGGGAAAGACTTTTATCATAAACAGATATGTGGAATATTTACGCGAACATGAAATAGAACACACTATCACGGCTTCCACCGGAATTGCCGCCACGCACATCGGAGGGATGACGATACATTCTTGGAGTGGTATTGGCATTAAAGAGGTTTTGAACAAATATGATTTGGATAAAATCGCGACCAGCGAATACATAAATCGTAGGGTGCAAAAAACCAAAGTTCTAATTATTGACGAGATATCAATGCTCCGTGCAGAAACACTTTCCATGGTGGATGCTGTATGTCGAGAAATAAAAGGGAATAGTGAGCCTTTTGGCGGTATTCAGGTAGTATTGGTGGGAGATTTCTTTCAGTTGCCACCTATTGATAAAAAATTTGTGGAGCAGAAACAAAAAAGATTTTTAGAAGAAGCAAATGCTCGTTTTGCTTATGAATCTCCGGTATGGAAACTTTTACGGCCGGTGGTTTGTTATATTACCGAACAACATCGTCAAGATGATGCCGAGTTTCTGGCGTTATTACTCGCTATTCGCCGGGCAAATGTTTCCGATGCTCATAAAAAGCAAATAAAGTCACGTTTTACGAAACGTGAGAATTTTCCAGAAAACATCACGAAGCTTTTCTCACACAATTTAGATGTGGATAGAGTAAATGATGAAATGCTCGGGAAAATAGATGAGCAAGGTGTGAAATTCAATATGGATTCCGCAGGTTCTCATTCTTTGGTTACTTCATTAAAGAAAGGATGTCTATCACCGGAAATTTTAATTTTAAAAAAGGGCGCAGTGGTGATGTGCACAAAGAATAATCCAAAAGAACATTATGTTAATGGCACACTCGGTACAGTTATAGATTTCGATTCATATTCCAACAATCCGATTATCAAAACTCGCAGTGGTAGAAACATAATGATTACCCCGATGGATTGGAGTGTGGAAGAAAATGGAAAAATAAAAGCGAAAATTACTCAGGTTCCGCTTCGCCTAGCTTGGGCAATCACGGTGCACAAGAGTCAGGGTATGAGTATGGATGCCGCTGTGATGGATTTGTCTTCTGTATTTGAATATGGGCAAGGCTATGTGGCGCTCTCTCGCGTTCGTCGTTTAGATGGATTGTATCTTCTCGGGATAAATGATAAAGCTTTGGAGGTGCACCCGCAAATTTTAGAACAAGACATCATTTTTACAAGAGAATCCGAGGAGGCTAGCAAGACATTTGGTTCTCTTTCTGCAGATGAAATAAAAAGAATGCATAAAAACTTTGTTCTTGCTTTGGGTGGTAAGTGGAAAGAGGGGAAAGAAGCAAAAGAAAAAAATGTGAACTCAAAACAAGATTCAGGAAGTGGGGCAAGCCGTCTCGATCAGATTCGAGTTAAACATGCTAATGCTTATAGAAAATGGACACCGGAAGAAGAAAAAGAACTTACTGCTCAATTTCAAAGTGGCAAATCAATCAAGAATATTTCTGCATCATCCGGCCGGCAAGTGGGTGGTATTCGGTCCAGACTTGTAAAGTTGGGATTGATAAAAGATTAATATCATTCCGACATTCTCAAGAATGTAAGAATGTTATATAATAGGAACATGAAAAATAATATAAAAACTAGTAAGCAATTAGAGAGGCACTTTAAAGGAGTGGCGAATCATCGTCGGATTTCTATATTAATGCTAGTTTTTAAAAATTCAGGTATTACTTTAGAGCAAATAGCAGAAAGTTTAGATTGCAATTTTAAAACAATTTCTGAACATACGAGGCGGTTGGTTCAAGCGGGGTTATTAAACAAATCATACAGGGGGCGTAAGGTAGAACATTCTGTTTCTCCATATGGAAAGAATTTTTGCTTATTTATTAATCAATTTTAACATTCCGATATTCTTGAGAATGTAAGAATGTCAGGGAGTAATGTAATATTTTTATGAACGAAATTGAACAAATAAAAAATGATATTGAGGGGATAAAGGAGAGGAATGCCAGAGTGGAGCTGGATAAAGCTTGGGAGACGAGCCTAGCTCGTAAATTGCTCGTGACTATTTTGACTTACATTGTCATTGTTTTATTTTTCTTTTTCGCTGGACTGCCAAAGCCATTTATAAATGCCATCGTTCCGACTTTAGGATTTATACTTTCCACACTTTCCGTCTCGTATTTTAAAAGACTTTGGATGAAGAAGAGAGGGTAATTTTTTTTGTTATTAAAAATGAAAAAGAATTTAAAAAATAAACCAAAGAAACGAACTAGCAAAGGACAGGCTAAAAAGAAATTTAAATTCAAAAGCAAGGTTATAGTTTGGCGAGAAAGTTATAACGAGGGGAATGACAGCGGGTTGTGGAGATTTGCGCGGGTGCCGGAAGATATTTCAGCGAAAATAAAAGAAATGCAGAGAGGTAGACTTCGACGAGGATGGGGTGCTGTCTATGCGAGGGCAAAGGTGGGGAAGAGCGAGTGGGTGACTTCTATTTTTCCAGATAGGCGTTCTACTACTTATATTTTACCGCTTAAAAAACAGATTCGTTATGAAGAAAATCTTTATGACGGAAAAGAATTTAAATTTGCAATAGAAATTTGGTTTTAATTTTACTCAAAATGAAACTCTCCAGCTTTGGATTTAACTTTTTGTTTTAGAAGGGGAAAGTTAGTTAATTCGGGGTTCGTTTCGATGAGGCGAATGGCTTCAGTGCGGGCGGCTTCTACCATTTTGATATTTTTTATTGCTTCCATGCCTAGGTCTGTGATGCCCCATTGTTTTGTGCCACCGAGTTCTCCGGCGCCGCGGAGGGTGAGGTCTAGCTCTGCCAATTCAAAACCATTTTTGGCAGTTTTTAATGCTTTTAGGCGAGCTATTGTCTTTTCGCTTTTTGCTTCAGCAAAAATGTAGCAATAAGCTTGATGTGTGCTACGAATGACGCGTCCGCGGAGCTGGTGAAGTTGAGCTAGGCCGAAACGCTCTGCTCCCTCGATGATGATGACTGTGGCATTTGGCACGTTTACGCCAACTTCCACTACAGAGGTGGCGCAGAGGATGTGTATTTTACCTTCCGAAAATTCTTGCATTACTTCTTCTTTCTTTTCTTTACTCATCTTGCTGTGAAGGACGCCGATTTCATATTCTCTGAAGACTTCTTTTTTCAAACGCTTCGCTTCAGTCGTGACAGCTTTCATTTCGATATTGTATTTAGAAGCCCTAGAAGAATCTTTCTTTTTGCGGTCGCTGTCTCCACGTGCTCGTGGAGCGCTGCCTCTCGGCCCGTCGGCCTGCGAGACACCACTAAAAGAAAATTCTTCTGGGGCTTCTTCCGCTTCGAAAATTCTCGGACAAATGACGTAAAGCTGTCTGCCAGCTTTTAATTCTTTGCGTATTTTTTCATAAGTTTCGGCGCGCTTGTTTGGCGCTATTATTTCGGTGATTATTTGTTTTCTGCCGGCGGGCATTTCGTCTAGAAGTGATAAATCCAAGTCACCATAGATTGTGAGTGCGAGTGTGCGGGGGATGGGAGTGGCGGTCATAGAGAGCAGGTGCGGGGCGATGTTGTCCTTTCTTACTAATTTTCTCCTCTGCGCGGTGCCGAAGCGGTGCTGTTCATCTATTACAACCAAAGCCAGATTTTTAAATTTAACGGATTTTTGGATGAGGGCGTGAGTGCCTATCAAAATAGGTATTTCTCCATTTGCCACCCATTTTAAGAGTTGCGCGCGAGAAATCGTGGTCCATCCAGTCGGATTTAATTTGGATGGGAATTTACGGCAACCGGAGCCCGTGATGAGCCCGATGTTTATCGGTAAATGGCGGAAATATTCTATGAAAGATTCAAAATGCTGAGTGGCTAATATTTCCGTTGGCGCCATATATGCCACTTGTAAATTGCCGAAACTTTGCCCATTTGGTCGCTGTCCCACCGTCATATAGCTGGCTGTAGCGGCGACGGCGGTTTTGCCGGAGCCTACGTCGCCTTCGAGCAGGCGGGACATCGGAAAAGTTTTTGTCATATCGCCTAAAATAGTTTCGATAGATTTTATTTGCGAGTTGGTGGCATCAAATGGAAACCTGTCCAGAAATTCTTGCATTTTTTCTTCGTCCATTTTTATTTGGAAAGATTTATTTTTTTTATATTCAAATTTATCATGCTGGCGTTCGAGCTGGATGCAAAAAACTTCTTCAAAAGCGAAACGCTTGCGCGCCGACTCTGCGTCGTTTTTATTTTTTGGTTTATGGATCCAGATAAGGGCTGTTTTCAAGGTTGGCAAACTGTATTTTTTTAAAATGTCAGCCGGAATGTAGTCCTCAATGTTGTCCAAAGTTTTTTCTCGCAATATTTTTTCGATGGCGTGATAAAACCATTTGCTTGTGATTCCGCGAGTTTCAGCATAAACAGGATACGAAAAGTCGGAATTATCTATAATTTTCTCCCCCTGCAAAGGGGGAGTGCTTGAAGAGCGAGGGGGTCTAGAGAAGAGCGTGTCATGCGAATCTATGGGCATATTCGGCATCTTTTCAAATTCTGGATTTGCTAGATATTTTCCACTTTTACTTTCTGTTATTTTACCAGTTAGTTTTACACTTTCTCCATCATGGAGCATCTTTGCCAAGTATGCTTGATTAAACCAGATTATTTTTATTTTCCCTGACAAGTCTTCAACTTCACCTTCTGCCATCGGTATTTTAGAACGATAACCTTTTTTAGTTTTTAATTTAGAAACTTTTCCATAAATGGTTGCCATGTCTCCGGAAACCAAATCTGCAATCCTTTTCACTTGACTGATATCGCTATAGCGAACAGGAAAGTGAAAGAGTAAATCTGATACAGAGAAAAGCTTGAGCTTGTTTAAGGCTCTTTTTTGGTTTATATCAAGGCGGAATTTTGTTTCAAGCTTGTCGTGCAATTCCATGTTTGAATTATAGAATTTTTGAGCATTTTATGCTATAATTTCAGTATGAATACTATTCTACAATCACAAGTTTTCTTTTTAATATCTTCTGTCGGTTTTGTCACTTTATGGATTTTTGTGGCGGTATTTTTGTTTTATCTCATTCGTGCTACAAAAGTTTTATCCAGAATCATGGAGAAGGTCGAAAAAGATATAGATAACATCGGAGACACCACAAAGGAAATGCTCGAAGAAGTTAAAAATAGCACAGTGTTTAACTTTCTCTTTAAGAAAAAGAGAAAAAGTCGCAAAGATTAAAAATATGAAAAAAATAAATAAAATGTCTATCGGTAAAAAAATAGCAATAGGGGCGGGAGTAGTGGCACTAGGTACAGGAGCTTTTTATCTACTCGGACCAAATGCAAAGACACATCAGAAAAAGGCAGTAGCGCTTTTGGCTAAGATGAAAAAGGAATTAGCAGGAGAAATAAAAAAGGCAGAGAAAGTCTCAATGCCTATATATAACAAAGCCATAGATAAGATTTCAAAGAATTATGCCAAGCAATACAAATTGCACGAAAAAGACATAAAAGGTTTTGCAAAGAAATTAAAAGGGGAATGGAAGAATGTTGAAAAAGTTGCAAAGAAGAAATTAAAGTCTATCAAGAAATAATTTAAATTTGCGGGCATTGTGGGACGATATTAGAATAATACTTACTGCTTCTTCTGTAAAATGATTTCAAGCCACTTTTGATCTCTCAGCTCTTTAAGATCATTTTTTAACAAAGAAAAATCAGTTACTAGTTCTTCTATGTCCTTTTTTGAATAATGATAATAAGTCCTAATTCCAAACTCGTCTTCTTTGGTTATTTCTTTATACTCATCACTGTATTTCATAGACATTCTTATTACTCCTTTGGAATTAAGCACCTCGTGAAGTTTTTTGAGAATTATTTTTAGCTCTCCTTTATCTATGTGAATAAGAGAAGCAAAGGCAAAAACTATATCTATATTTTCAGGAAACTCAAAATTACTAACATCAGCAACTAAGAATTTTCCCTGAGGAACTTTCTTTTGAGCCAGCTTTATAAGTTCTACGGAAATATCAATCCCAAGATAATCATTCGTCCATTTTGTGATTTCTTCTGCATCTCTACCATTACCACACCCTATTTCTAAAACTTTTGCATTATCTTTTTTCAAGAAATTAAATACTTCTTCAATATCGTCAGTGCGAATACCTAAATCATCAAACTTTTTTGCAAGAGCTACTGCACTTTTATTATATGTATCTACTGTTTGAGATTTTTTATTCATATCTTATTTAATTTTTTATAAACCGAACTTCATCCAAAATTATTTTTCCTGCTTTAAAATCTTCACCCAGATTTTTAGGGAGTATCCTCATGTCATCAGCTGGGGACACCCATACTATTTCAGCAATCTCATGAGCATGAGAACGAGCCAGTTTTCCTGTATCCAAATAATCTTTTCCATTTTTAACCTCGAAGAAAAATTCTATATACTGCTTACCATCAGACTGCGTATAATTATTTATATAAAGCAATTTTCCTATGTCTGGTTTTGCTCCAAGCTCCTCAATCATTTCCCTAGATAGGCATTCTTGGATATCCTCACTCCATTCTAAATGGCCTCCAGGAAGCGCGGCAAAACTCGTATCGTGAGGGTGTCGTACTGCCAATAATTTCCCTTGATGCAAAATAATGGCTCTTACTTTGATTATTGTTTTCTTTTCCATACAAATTAAAGTAAATTGGGATAAAATGCTTTAATCACAAGATGAAAGGCATCACCAAACAATTTAGGATTATTTTTTAATTCATTCTTGATTTCTTCCTCAGTAAAATATTTATAGCTATCAGACTCCTCATTTATTACTGGTTCTGTGTCAGAAAAGATTTTATATACTACGAAAAAATGATTCTCATGCCTACCTATCACATGGCGGTCAAAAATCTTTTTTCCAACCAATTCATATTTAAAATCGTCCGTAAAACCAACTTCTTCCATGGCTTCTCTTTTTAGGGCTTCGTCATTTGTTTCTCCACTTGTAACATGTCCACCAACAGGCGAAACATACTGACCAGCATCTTGTCTAGCACTAGATTGCTTAACTAAAAGCCATTCGCCTTTAGAGTTTATAATCTGGCTTATTACTGTTTTGTGCAAAAGTCCTTTTTCATGTGCTAACCCTTTTGTAACAACTTCTAGGAAGTTTTCGTTTGCGTCTACTATATCCACTGGTTCATCTTGAGACATATATTTATAAATATTATTTACCACCTTTTGCAAGTTGCTGGTGGATACCTTGTAATTGTTTTTTAACGTCAGCGTCACGCTGTTTCTTTTTTGTTTCCTCAATTTTTTGGTCAAGAATTAGCTCAATGGAAAGCTTGAGAGGAGAAAAATATTTAAGGCATTCTTCTTCGGTTAATTCGTGTACCCCTTTACCAAGAATTCCATATATAGATTTCATTTCAACGAGCTGGCTTGGTAAAAATTCTTTAAGAATTTCAACTTTATCTTCCATTCTTTTTGTTTTAAAATCAGCTTCTTTTGTGCTGATCACTGATATGTTATTTTTGAATGTTTCAAAAATTAGATTCTCAAAGATACGTCGAAGATATACAAAAGAGCCCGCACCTGCCCCATGAGCCACTAAACCTATGGCTTTCTTTAGATTTTTCAAATCTTCTTCTGGTAATACACCATCATATTTTTTACCAATTTCGGCAAATTGTAGGTCTGCAAGAGATGGCCACTGACCAATCTTCATTGTGATTTCTTTACTGCGAAAAATTGTAAACCTTAGTACATCGTTATTCTTACGTTTACAAGTAAGTGTAATTAGGAAGAATCCAGTACGGACATTGGAGGTACGAGAAGGATTCCAGTCATCCCAACAATCAATTTCTTCTGTATTTATCGAATAGGTTGTATCTGAACTATTTTTAGCACTGTACGCATCAACGTCTCCATGGAATGCCCCTTTTTCCAGTTCGCTCAACTTAACTACTTCATAAAGAGAGGTCTCAAAATAGAAATCGTGTTTGCTGAGTATAGTTGCCTCTTCTTTTGTTTCTTCGTCTGCCATAATGAAAAATTATACTACAAAAACTAAGAAAGTCCATTAAAAACTAGGCTTTTCAAACTCCCTTAATAATTTCAAATACTCAACTTGTCGTTCTTTGGTAACCCAATTTTCCGATAACTCGTTAATAGAATTTTCTTTGAGCACCCATTCAGCCATTCCACAATAAAAACCTTTTGGAGTTAATACAAAAAGCCAAGGGCAATCCCATTTTGCTAGTAGTTTGGTGGCATGTTCTTTTAATTTCTCGATATTGAGTTCGCTTTGATATTTAATTTCTACAAGAAAAAGTTTTGATTTGTCTTCCGAAATTAAAGCAAAATCTGGTGCTTCGGAAATATTTTTAATGATATGTTTTACTTCTACTAAATGTTGATACTGTGCAAGCATTGGCATAGTGTGTTCGTAGCCGAATGGGATAATCGTATATCTTTTTTCTTCCCGCATCATTTGCTCAAAAATCACTTCTGCGATTTTTCCTTTAATGAGTTTTCTTGAAAATTCTATTTCGCTTGGTTTAATCATAATTATTTATTAGTAATAATCATGATGGACTAGAAAACAAAAAGCCCATCACGGGTAGAGACTTGCGTCTCTCGTATAGGTTTCCCCATACGGCCAGTTAGACCACCCCATGACGGGTTCTTTATGTCTAACTGGACTTTTGCCATGCCATTTCTGGTTTAGGCTACCTATTAAATTGTGCCCTTATTATACAATATTTTTTAGTTTCTTAAAACTGTAGAAAACACAGCATAGATGTATTCCTTGCTTGGTGAATTGAGTTTTATCAAATAATCAATTTTTTCCTGTGCTGATAATTTATCCAATCCATCAAAAACTTTCTTCAGCCATTTCTCTTTTGCATATTTTGTAGCAAAGGGATTGTAGCTGTAAGTATCTGCTAAATCGTTTCGCATAAATTCCTCCATGACTGTATCGTAGTCAAGCGATGGAAATTTCTTTGTATTTAAAATAAACCCCTCTTTGATTTTTGGTTGATACTCAGGAATCAATTTTTTAAAATATTGGAATACAAACCAAGCATAGCCCTCAAATTCGATGTTCTCAATTTCTCCCGTATCTGAAATATAAATTTTCTTTAATTGTAAGGCAAAACTTCTGTGCAATTTCTGGGGCTTAACTTTAAAGACTTTATCAAGTTGGCTATTCATTTCATCTAGTTCTGATTTGTTTTTGATTAGAATAAATAAAAATTGTATAAAAAATCCTATTAAAAAATCAGAGTAGAAGTTTTTAATCAGTTGAAAATATTTTCTTTTGAAATTTAGGAGGTCGCTTTTTTGTATTTCCTTTCCGTCTCGCAAGTCCTTAATCATAATATTACCAGTCGCTTCAAGATCATTCTGTGCGTGTAAATCACGATTCCCAGATTTAAATAAGTTTGCAAAATATATTGCCATTGCTTTTTCAAAGACTGTTGTTGATATTCCTTGGGGTAAGAAAAATTTTTCCATCAGTCTTGCCAGTCTATCTTCTAAATTTTTTGCATTAATTAGCTTCTCGCTTTTTGTAATACAAAAGCCGTTCGTTTTAAGAGAACAACGATAGAATTTTCCATTCTCCGTGAGCGTATGGTTTGAGTCTTTAAATGTTAAGCACCCCTTGGAAAAAAGAGGTGGTGTTTTGATTGTGTCTGTACTTTTAATCATAAATCTGAAAGTTCAACAGTCTAAACCCTAATTTCAAAGGAGTTTTTGAAATCCGAGGTCAGTTTTGGTCAAACCCTAATCCTACGATACGCGGATGAGTAGCTTTAATCAAGACCTCATTGCGAGGGTAACCAAATACTTTAAGGAGAAGTATCAGCACGATATTTCTCCCGAAGTTGCAGAGGAATATTTAAATTCTATGGCCGATCTGTATGGTTGCTTTATTGAGTTCTTGGAAACGGAAAATGAAGCAGACTAAATATTATCGAATTGATAATAATTTTGACCTGTTGGAAGTTTCCAAGGAAGATGAGCTTTTTAAAGCTTATGAAAATTCGGAAAATTTATGGTTATTAAAATTAGAAATATTACCAGTCGACATTAACATTGCACCTTTAAAAAGGTTGCCAGATTATTATGCAAAACAAAAATTATTATTACTACAATCATGGGAAGAAAATAGGAAACGAATACAACTCATCATCGACAAGACCAAGGAGGAAAAGAGGCAACGTCAGCAAGTCCTCCTTCGGGTCCACTCGGCGCGCGACTGGCCTTTTGCGGAACACGATAAGAAAAATGACCCACGAAATAGGATTAACCTATCCAAGGGAATTTTCAACAAACGGAAAAGAGGTAAAAGGCCACCTCCATCTCATTAGACAATGGTTTAGGGATAGAGACATAGAATCATTTTGGTTTTTAGAATTTCAAAAGCGAGGTGCTCCGCATTTTCATGGAGTTATCACTAAAGGTGTTGATGAAAATGAATTAAAAAGAGAATGGTATAAGATTGTTGGGTCTCATGATACAAAACATTTAAAACATGGTGCTCATATTGAGCCTATTCGTTCCACTGAAGGTTTTGCTCATTACTTAACCAGCTATTTAACTAAAGAAGCACAAAAATTTGTTCCGCCTGAATTCAGAGATGTTGGTCGCTTTTGGGGATACTCTCGTTCTCTATTAGACCCGCACATAATTAAAATTATTATTGGTACTCCCGAAGAATTGTGTGCGTTCCGAGCTAAGCATTTGAGACCCATGAGGAGATGGATGGAGAATAAAAGAAAGTTTTGGAAATACCACAAAAAATATAAAAGAGTGGAAAACAAGTATGCTATTTATTTTCCTGGTGATTATCTAAGAGCTAGAGATGGTCGGCGTTTTATTGATGAGCTTAAAAAGCATGGACTGGATACGTCATTGTTTGAGTAAGGGGGTGCGGTGTCCCGCTCGGCTCCCAGCCGGCGGGCACCGCCCTTGACTCTATAGTCATATTTGAAGAATTATTAATTTAGTAGTACTATCCAATTATTATGAAATTTGTCATTTATTGCAGAAAATCAACAGACACGGAAGACAGACAGGTTCTTTCTCTTGAGTCTCAAGAAAATGAACTAAGAAAAATTATAGCGACTAATAATCTTGAAATTGTTGCTACTTTCATAGAAAGCAAATCTGCTAAAGAACCAGGTCGTCCAGTTTTTAATCAGATGATGAAAATGATTACTTCTGGAAAAGCTGACGCAATTCTTTGTTGGAAAATTGATCGCCTTACTCGCAACCCTGTTGATGGTGGACAGATTCAGTGGCTCTTACAGACTGGAAAAATTAAATGTATTCAGACTTTTGAAAAATCATATTTTCCTAACGACAATGTTTTGATTATGTCTATTGAGCAAGCGATGGCTAATCAATACATCAGAGAATTATCTGTAAATGTAAAACGTGGACTTCGGGCAAAATTAGAAAAAGGAGAATGGCCTAGTCCTGCTCCATTCGGATATATGAGCGAGAATGGGGTTTTGAAAATTGATAAAGCTAGAGCAAAATATATAACGAGAATAGTTGAACTCTATGCCACTGGCGGATACAGTCTAAAACAAATTTCAGATATTTTATTTCAAGAAGGCTTGAGAAGTAAAACTGGCAGGAAAATTCTACGCAGTGAAATTCATCGTTTACTCACTAGCAAATTTTATACTGGTCTTATGGAACGAGGCGGAAAAGTTTATCAAGGAAAACATAAACCAATAATTTCTTTGAAACTTTTTAACCAAGTGCAAGACATCCTAACTGGTAGACTGCATCCTAAACCTAAGAAACATTTTTATTCTGCTCGTGGCTTTCTTTCTTGTGCTTCGTGTGGTTGTGCTTTAACTTGCGACACTAAGAAAGGCTATGTGTATTACTATTGCACAAATGGAAAGGGAAATTGCGAAGAACACAAAAAATATCTGCGTGGTGAGCTGGTTGATAAATTGCTTTCTGATTTATTTATCAAACTTAAATTTGATCGTGAATTTATTGAGACTTCTGCCGAGTCCTACAAGACTAGAAATGACGGTAAGATTTCCTACACCGAGTCATCTTTAGACTCCCTTAATTTAGAGCTTAATAGCCTCCTAGAGAAAGAATTAACCCTGACTGATGGTTACGGCTCTAAAACAGTGCGTGAGGAAGTTTACAAGCTTAAAATGTTAGAGATTGAAAATCAAAGAACCGAACTTAATTCACAAATTGCCAGAATCAAAGCAAAAGGCGGTGTACCCCAAATTACTTTCGAACAGATCAAAAATGTTTTTATAGATGGAAATACAGCCTCAAATCAGTATTTAGAGGTTAAGGATGTAAAAAAGCGTCATATGCTAGAAAAGTTACTTTCGAACGCCACAGTCAAAAACAAAAATATCGTTAATTACCAATTCAAAAGTATGTTTCAAGTCCTCGCAAATTCACCTAAAAACTGTGATTCCGAGGCAATGCGGAGCCAGACGGATTCGAACCGTCGAGGGGTTTTGAAGCCCCTGCCTCTTTAGCAAAGAGGTACGTTAGACCACTCTGACATGGCTCCATAATACTGTTTTTGCAACTTAATTACTCTATCATATTAATGCTTTTTTTCCATTTTTTCTGCTATACTCTTTCTAAGTTTAAGGAGAGGTGGGTGAGTGGCTTAAACCAACAGTTTACTAAACTGTCGTCCCTTTAAAAGGACCGAGGGTTCGAATCCCTCCCTCTCCGCTTTCTTTTTTTTAGTTATGATATAATACCCAAGTCGGTTATTATTAACTTCATAATCGAATTAATCCCATGATCAGAGGAGAACACTAAAGGAAAATAGTTACGTATTTAAAAAGAGACAGATCCAAAGTATTTTGGCTGTCTCTTTTGTGATATTATGAGTCTAATTATGACAGAGACGAATGAACCCCACATAAATAAGAGCTCTTGTTCTTATTGCGGAAATGCTCCAATAAATCACTCACTTTCTTTTATTGAAAGCCTAGTTTCAATTACTTTAGATAATCAGGCAAAAAAGGTTATAAAATATGTTCCTTTTTTTGTAAAAAGTTTCGTTGACTTGGTCCCAGAATATTTATTTAGAAGTCTCGTGTTTTTAAAACTCGCCTCATTTTCTGATGATATTGATAAAGCAAATAATTTTCGCTCTAGAATTATATGGGAAGAGGCAAAAAAGAGGGGGATAAAAATGGAGCAGGTAATATTTTTTAATAAACCACTAGATTATTATCGAGCTATGTTGAAGTTTGGAGATAAAGATAAATTTTATTATTTTGAAAGCATACCTATCAAACCTGAATTTTCAGACATGAGCAATAATTGGGATGATAAAGTAATTTTAAAACAAGAATTAGGAAAGCAAGGAATTCCTGTACCTGCCCATTTTGAATTTTCTCCATTTTCTTTCTTGAATAACAAAGACACAGAAAAGATATTTTCTAAATTAAATAAACCAGTCATCGTCAAGCCACGAGTAGGGTCTAGAGGCAGGCATACTATTACAAATATAAATACCTTGGAGCAATTTAAACAGGGTATAGAAATTGCGGGGCAAATATGTTCATATCTTGTAGCTGAAGAGCATTTAAGTGGTAGTGTTTGTAGAGCGACTTTTGTAAACGGAGCTTTGGCTGGATTTTACAAAGGGCAAGCGCCGACATTGATTGGTGATGGCAAGAAAACGATTAAGGAACTGATAAAAGATATGGATGACAGGCGCCCAGAAAGGGTAGAGCCTGTGCGCATAACAAAAGAATTGCATGACCATATAGCGCGTTCAGGATTCTATACAAACGATGTTCTGCCTGCCGGCGTTTCTTTAACATTAACTCACAGGAATGGCAGATTGTTCGGAGGACAAACAAAAGAAATGGTTGAAGAGCTTCATCCGAGTTTCATTCCAATTTTGAAAAAAGCCGTGGATATAACTGGCTTGCAAGTAGTCGGTTTTGACTGCATCATACCTGACCCGACAGCCGAACAAGCTTCGCAAAAATGGGGGATTATCGAATGCAATACTTTGCCATTTATTGATTTGCATTATTTTGCGCTCGAGGGCAAGCCTCGAAACATCGCCGGCATGATTTGGGATATGTGGAAGCAAGCATAGAAACATAACTTTTGGAGGGGTTTCGAGGCTGGCGAGCCGAGAACTTCAGGATTTTTTAAGCTTCAAAAAATCCGTACCGGAAAAAGTTGATGTTTTTATGCTTGCACCTTATCCATCAGCCCCCATTCTTTTTTGAACAAGAATTTACAGATTTGGAAAATGCTATAAGTGATGAAATATGCGGACAGGACGTCGATGGAATAGTGAATGTGCCCAAGAAGCACGACTACTGCGAAGAGAATGGAAAAGCCCATAAAAATAGTCCTCTCTGTTTTATATTGCCAAAATATCAAAGCCAAAAGGAAAGGCAGTCCGGTATGTCCGGAGAAGAAAAGGTCGTTGCCGGTAAAGATGCCGCTGAAAGCTTCGTTATTCAAGAAAAAAGGCAGACTTATCACCGCGTGAGTCGGGAAAGGGCTGATATGAGTAAGGGTGACAAAAATGGATCTAATCAAAGTAAAAAGAGCTACGCTTTTCATCGCGAAAGGCAGGCAATTTAGACGTCTTAATCCTATGATGACGCCTATAATTGTCAGGAGGATAGATCCATATACGAAAGTCGCGCTTACATCGTAGACTCTGATGTTGCTGAGTATTATGTCCGTCACGGGACTAGTGGTCAAGCTGTTTACATAGCCGATTATAAAAAATTGCACAATAAGGCTTATCGTAAGAAGTAAAACCCCGCCGAAAAAGGATACGAGAAAGTTTCTGTCTGAAAAATTTATTTTAAAAGATTGCATGAGGTTTAGTATAGCATGTTTTCATTTTCCTATTTTTTCTACAAAAGCATCTATCGCATCCGACATTATTTTTACGGCATTATGGGCCGTGTTATGATCTACGTTCGGTATGCTTATGAATTTTGAATTTTCAATTTCTTTTGACATTCTTATCGCGTTTTTCATAGGAACCATCGTATCTTTTTCTCCGTGCATGACGAGAGTCGGCACATTTATTTCCCCCAAATCATATTCTTGCCCTTTTTCCATGGATTGTCTCAGTGTATAAAAATGCGCGTGCAGTCCGGTGTTCCTCATGTCGGCTAGATTTCTGCTTATGTCCCAGTCTGTGGAATTTTTATGCTTGCTGTAGTCCACATGCCCGCGAGGTTTGGGATTGAAAGGCAGGATTTTCAAAAACATTTTAAACAAAGCCAAAATCGGGCGGAAAATTTTTGCCGAAGATCCTTCGCTCAGATAAACTTCCGGTGAGGTGAATACATTTGCAATTACATTTTCTCCGTGTGATTTCAGATATTCCAAATGAATAAGTCCGCCGAATGAATTGCTTATTAAAACAAATTTTTTTAAGCCTAGGTATGAAATTAAATTATTTAAATCTTCAGTAAATTTCTTTACTTCGTAATCGGAATAGTTCGGGTATTTTTTGGACATTCCATGTCCGCGGATGTCATAAGTCAAAACATTGTATTTATTTTCAAATATTTTTTCGTAAGGAAGCCATGCCGAGGATGAGCCAGAGACACCGTGGACAAATACCAAAGTCTGCCTGTCCGGCTTGAATTCATTTGTTCTGTAGTATATTTCGTTATTTAAATAATATTCTCTCATTTTTCTGTGGACGAATAATAAACTTCTTCCAGCATATCAACGCTATGCTGAATATCGTATTTTTTACTCATTTCCAAGCTTGCCATGCCTAGTTTCTTGCGCAATTCTTCGTCTGCGATTAGTTTTGAAACCTGCTCTGCCAAGTGTTGATGGTCTTCCGTTTTAAATAAAAATCCATTGCCGTTCACGAAGAAACGCGATGCGCTCATTTTCGCGTCGGAAATAATAATCGGCTTTCCACAGGCTATTGCTTCCAGCACCACCATGCCTTCGAGTTCCGCCAAGGACGGCAAAATGAATATATCTCCGGCGTTATAAGCCAAAACCTTGTCTTCGTCGCTAACCATACCGAGAAAAGTCACATGCTTTGCAAGGCCAAGAGTTTGTGCCATTTTTTCCAATTTTTGCCTTTGGTATCCGCCTCCGACTAACATCAAGTGCACATTTTTATGTTTTTCTATGATGTGCGGAAGGGCTTTGATGAGTGTGTCGACTGATTTTTCCGGCATCAGTCTACCGACATACAATAATTTTATTTTGCCGTCCGGTATTCCATATCGCTCATTGAAATCACCCAAAGATTTTACTTTATATTCCTCTAAATTTATTCCATTGCTGATTATTGTTGAAGGCTGTCCTTTTCTGCTCAATTTGTCTAGCAAACTGTACGCAAGATCCGAGGGATAAATCAGCGATTCAGCCTTTCTGTAAACCCAAGCCAAATATGTATTCCAGATGTAAAAAAGGGCAGGCTGTATGAATTTTGGCGCGTCCGGAAATATGTTTTCAGGCTGGGAATGCGAATGCGCCACCACCTTGATGCCGAGTTCCCGCGCCGCTTTGATAGCGATGACACCGGCGGTCATCGGCAGGATGATGTGTACGACTTCTATTTTTTCTTCTTGAAAAACTTTTTTCAATTCCTTGACCGTTGGGAAAGCTGTATACCATCCGCCTGATTTCGGAATAGGAACGCTACGAAAGCGATATGTTTTTACTCCATGATGATGATTGTGCTCCTTGTGCTTGTCTGTCCGTGCGCCGATGAAGATGACATTGTGCCCGCGCTCTTTCAATATCTTTCCGAAACGCAGGGTCGAGACTATCGAGCCGGCCTTATATTCTCCAATCGGGTCGCAAACCATCGCGATATTTAGTCTTCTTTTTTGATTTTTTTTCATGAATTTATTTTCGTTCCGATTCTGTCTTTATATTTTCTGATGACGAAGAAAGCTACGACGAGCAGCGCTCCCACGCTCACGAATGCGGCGTAATAGTTCAGATATTTTCCGATGAGCACGTAGGCGTGCCCGAAAAGCACTCCGAGCATCAGCATCACGAAAGATTGGACGACAGAGATGAGCGCGCAAGTTTTGAAATATCTCACATAGGGCGTATGTGTGGCGCCGGCGGCGATGAGTCCGGTAAAGCCGATGCCGTGCACGAGCTTGGACATGGCGATGGCTTTCTTGTGGTTCTCATGAAAATATTTTTTCGCCTTTTCCAGTTTTTCATCGGTCACTCTGAAATATTTCAATAACCTTTTGCCGGAATAGCCGATGTAATAAATCAAGCCGTCTCCTATAATGTCGCCCAAGACTAAAATAACGTAAGACAAAATAAAATTAAAAATATGCATTGTCGTAAAGAATCCGACAATCACGGCAACAATCGGGCCCTCAATAATGGCGAGGGGAATCAATATCAGGTATTTGTATGTCAGCAGAAGTTGGATCATTGTTCTTGTTTAACCAGCTGTTCGGATAATTTTTGCATCACTTCTTTAGATTTTTCACGCAGAATGTCAGCTAATTTTGAAAACTCTTCATGTTCTTCCGAAGTTAAAATAGTTCCTTTTTTTCTTTTTTCCATAAGTTCGGAAAATCGTTCAATGCCAGGAACCTTTTCAAGTTTAAAAGGTTTTCCTATGCCAACTGAAGCATTTGGTTTTCCTATAAGATTTTTTGCTATTTGCAGACCAGGCTCATACATGCCTTTCACCTGATCGAGAACTACGGTAGTTGGTAAAATATACGCGTCGGTCAATAAGGCTAAATATGCCCCGCCATAACCTCCTTCAATATCATCTAGATTTTTGACTGGTTTTTGAGACGGATTATGAGCCGCTATCATAACAGCTTTTCCTTCTTCAAGAGCTTTTTCTGCTGGTTTAAAATTATCCGGATTAAAAGCCTTCGGCGATTTTTTGCCGGTATCATCCTTTTTGAAATCCAATGGTATAAAATTTTTCTTGCCTGCGATATGTAAACCTATGTTTGTGGGTATTTCACCTTGTGGCCCCCAAAATTTATGATGAACAGATTCATTCATGACAACTATATTTAAATCTTTTGCGAGAGTGTGTATTGCCACCGGTATATCAAAGTCGGTCATATGAGTAGTCATAATGACAACTTTTGCGTCCTTTGGGATTGCTTCCAGATTTTCTTTACCAGAAACTTTTACATCTTTGACTATCATTTTCAAATTGACTTCATTCGCAAGCCAAAGTCTTTGCGGAACTTTTTCGGCAGGTTTTAAATTATTCCCTATATTTTCGATTCCCATGTATTTTATTCTAGCAACAGAAGGGAATTTTGCTCCATTGACAAGTAAATAATTTCCTGTTATACTAAAAAGAAATTGTAAGGTGATGTATGGTACATTACCTATAAAACAGAAGGAAATAACATGAAAAAGGCAATAGTAAACGGACTGTCTGTCTTCCGGTTATTTGCCGGATTCGTGGTCGTGGCGTTGGCTTTCGCGGGGGATTGGATATCCGCTTCTCGCTTGATCCTCGCGGGTTTCCTATCGGACTTGATAGACGGGCCACTCGCTCGAAAGTTCCACGTGGAAACCAAGGGCGGGAAAGTTCTTGATCTTACCGCTGACATCGTCTTTGATGAGTGCATAATCGGCGCACTCTTTCTACTGGGCAAGATAAGTTTGCCGGTAGAAATCGTAATGGCTGTGGTAATCGTGTGTTTGCGATTCACGGTCATTTTCGAATCAAAAACATTGGTTCGCGTCGGCATGATCTTGGGCGTTGCCTATTCTCCAGGCATGGTCTGGTTGATCGGCAAATACTATGCTTTTCCTGCGCTTGGAAGCAAGGGGATTGTATGCCTGATTGTGTCAGCGATTCCTGTCGGCCTTCTGATTGCTTTCTTTAAACGGGAGAGAATCATGGGGGATTTGCGAAAAGTCAAAAATATGTTTTTATCATAACCCCAGGAAGGAGGTTCCAAAATCGGAAAACCGCCTCTCCGGGGTTTTTCGTTTGTACACTAAGACTGTCAAGGTTTAACCTTGACAGTTGTGAGAAAAGACGTTGACAGATAAGGTATTTCCTGTTAATATATTACCGAATTAAAGCGCGGTAATGCTGTCGCATTACCCATGAAAACAGAAGAAGAAATTGGAGCCAAAGTCCTATGAAGCCGAACTTCGAATATTTCTACAGTGTCTTTGCAACCTCGCCCCTTTGGGTGACGCTTGCGTTGGTGTATGTCGCTCTTGGGGTGATTCTCTTTCTTCGCGATAGTCGTGAGAGAGTGCAGTTCAGTGTGCTTTTGGGTGAGCCCATATTGCTCACTGTCGTGTTGGTGGTCGCCTACGATTTGCTTCAACGGGGAGCATATCCGCCGGAATGGATGGAGAGTGAAATGGCCCAGACGTGCATCAGCGGTGTTTGTGTGACGGCAGGTTTGATGTGGTGGGCTTTTACTCTACCTGAGCAGAGGGCTGTCGTTTATCACCGCATTGTGGTTGCGCCACTTCTTATCTACGCATGTGTGATGCTTCTACCAGTGATTTTCTTTTCGGATAAGTATCCCGATAAGATGGCGGAGGCAGTCATTGCGGTTGCGTTCTGGTTGGTCCTTGTTATCTTAGACCTCAAGGCAGGACGGTTCAGCCAGCGGAATCGTGGAGATGAAACAGCGCCGCGAATCGTATCACCGCGGGTTGATTAAAATCATCGAAGAAAGGAGGACGAAGATGCACTGCGGAGTGATACCAGTACACGGCTTCCCGCGAATGTTGGGCAAGGTTGCCCTGGCACTCGTGAAGATAGTCGTGTTGTTGTTGGTCATCGGAGGACTGGTGGTCTTGTCGTTCTGGCTGGAGCACCGCTACGGTATCGAGATATTTTAACATCGGGCTGAAAAAGCTCATAAATCTAAACCAAACCCTGGATAGCAGGTATGAAATCCCTTGCTGTTTAGGGTTTTTTCATTTTTAATGCGCCACAGTGAAGGCGATTACTTTTCTCGCTCCGGATTTTTTCAGAATTTTTTTGGCTTCGCTCAATGTCGCGCCGGTCGTGGTGATGTCATCTATTAAAATTATATTTCTCTTTTTTATCATCTCTTCATTTTGCTGGTAGTTTTTTATGGAGAATGACCCGACGATGTTTTTCAAACGTTCCGCTCTGTTTTTTATGCGCGCCTGATGTTCTGTTTCATTTGGTTTTATTAAAATATTACTTCTTAGAGTGAATACCTCACCCCCGACCCCTCTCCATTTACTAATGGAGAGGGGTGCCGAAGGCGGGGAGAGGTGATTTATTTTTTCTATCTTTATCAATTCTTTGCAAATTAATTCTGCCTGATTGTATCCACGTTCTCGGTGTCTCTTTGGAGAAAGGGGAATAGGAATCAATATTGCGTCATTGAAATTTTCCATCACCGATAATTCAGACAATTCTTCTATTATTTTTCCATGAATATTTTCTGCGAAAATGCGTGCGAGTCTTTTCTTGCCACTATATTTTAGAAGCCAAAGTGCTTTCTTAATGGGCGGATGACGATAATCATAAAGAGGGAAAATCCATTTGGCTGTTTCGCGTTCTGCGAGGGGAGTTTCCGAAAGACACTTTACACATAGGTCCGTTCCTCCTATTCCACAAGAGATGCAGTTCACGGGGAAAATAACATTTAGTATACTGTTCAATATAGTGTTTAAAAATGGCATTGTATGATACAATACTAACACGAAATGAATAATCCATTTAAAGACATATTTTCAAGCATCGGTAATCTAGTGGGTGGCGAAGAATCTTCCGCCCTCGGTATTGATATTGGATCTTCTGCAATCAAAGTAGTTGAGATAAAAAGAAAAGGTGGTAAGGCGATATTGGAGACTTACGGATCAATCGCACTCGGCCCTTTTGCATCGCTCGATGTAGGAGCTATCACGAGTCTTCCAGTCGACAAGCTCTCAGAAGCTTTGAAAGAAGTTTTAAAACAATCCGGAGTCAGCATCACTTCAGCAGCTTTATCTATACCAATACAATCAAGTTTGATTTTTACCATTGATCTTCCATCAAAAGTTTTAGATAACGAAATTTCTTCAATAGTTTCCACCGAAGCCCGCAGATACATCCCTGTGCCTATCACTGAAGTTTCTTTGGATTATTTCGTATTACCTCAAAAAGAACCTTCCTTTGAAGACATGAACAAAGCTTCTGATGGTTCTGTTCCACAGAAAAAAGAAGACAAGACTGGTGTATTAGTCGTCGCTACACAAAATGACGCTATCGCCAGATACCGTTCCATTTCATCTGAATGTTCTCTTTCTGCATCTTTTTTTGAAATTGAAATTTTTTCTTCTATCAGATCAAATTTTGAACACGAACTTTCCCCAGTCCTCTTGATAGATTTTGGCGCATCACGCACGAAACTCTCTATAG
>CAIVBM010000017.1 GCA_903904195.1 uncultured bacterium | reverse complement strand
TCTCTGATTTGCAAAAGAAATTGAAAAGATGGAATATATATTACAACAATCTAGAACATTGCGGTTTAAACGGCAAAACACCAAACGAATTTTTGCTGAATTATCAATTAATTAAACCGCCAAATGTCTGTGCCTAAAACATATAAAAAGCGAAAGGGAGGTGCGTCGAGCGCCCCTCCCAGTTTCGATACGATGTTCCTCACTTATTGTGGTTGATTGATGTGGTGATAGACAACTTGGTTGCAGTCTGGACAGGTTGCCATGCTTCCCCAGGAATACACAGTTGGCCTCACGCTTACCCATTTACTGCAAGTTCGACACTGGCAATCTATGGGTGGTCCTTTTGTTTCTCCCCCTGTCTTCACCTTTGGTGTTACTTTCTTCTTCATTTTTTTCCTTTCTCGAAAAACTTTGCGAACGTCTGGTTTAAAGTATTATACAACGTAATTTATATTTTTGCAAATATGATATTTTCTTGCGGAGATGGTGAGATTTGAACTCACGATACCTTTCGGTATGCCGGTTTTCGAAACCGGTGCCTTAAACCAACTCAGCCACATCTCCTTGTTTTCAAATCTAACACTTTTTGCGATTTTTTCAAAAATAATATAAGATATAAAAGTCAGTTTATTTTTAAACTGGCCCTATCGTCTAACGGTTAGGACATCGGGTTTTCAATCCGGTAATCAGGGTTCGATTCCCTGTGGGGTCACAGCTTTATTAGTCTTTTTACAGAATAAAAAACTTTCTTACAAAATAAAGAATAAGAATTCCAGATAAAACTCCTAGAGTATAAGGTGCTACTTGGTTTGGTAAGTTTTTAAGGAAAACATTTCCAGCTGATGCAGTTTGTGATGAGGGAGTTATTTCTGAAGCATTTGCGCTGGTTGCTAAAATAGATGAAATAGATTGTTTTGGAGTTTTTGAGATTGTTAATGTATTTTTTATGTCAGTTTTATTTTCAGAAATAGTTTCATTTTTTATTGAAGCAACATCTGAATCTTTTTGAACTGTATTTGGGCTGGTATTTTGAGCTGAAGGTTTTTGAACCATTTGCATAATTGCGCTCCATGGTTTTGACGAGCTAGCCGTTATGGCGTAGCTGGTGGTCCAGATGCGATTTGCAAGTGTCTCAGATGCGGGCAGAGCTGCTCCATCTGGAGCTTGTTGTGCACCTAGATAGTCTGCGGAAGTGTGTCCGCCCTTACTCCACGATGCGGAGAGCGCGCTCATAGCCTGCATAGCCCAGCTGGTAGAAGACACATTACCCCATCCTCCATCATTTCCTTCTTTATCTATGAGATAGTTTGAAGCTTTTTGAATAGCGTCAGAAGCGCCAGTAATCGTATCAAACGACTTTAGAGCCTGAATAGCTGCAGATGTTATGTCTACGCTTTCATCCCACGAGCCGTCGGCTTTTTGTTTTGAAATTATAAATGCAACATCTTTTGTGATAATGTCATCGCTCGCAATGTAGCCGGAATTTTTTAATGGGATGAGAGCAAAGACGTCGTCATTTATTAGATTCACATCGCCAAATTGTGTTCCATCGAAACTTTTTACAATAGCATCAATATAATTTGTTCCGTTAAATGAATAAGGATTTTGATTGAGTGAAAGGAGAGTCATCGCCATTCTTTCATTGTCGGTCAAAAGGGTGCTGATGGTGTTGTGAGAATTAAGATAGCTTAAAAGTTTATCTCTAGAACTGTCTGTTATATTTAAAGCGCTAAAGGCGATACCTGCCCAATCTGTGTATAAAATAGAATCACCAAAAGATCCGTCAGGACTTTGCGTGCTCTTTAGATAAGCTAATGCTTTTTGATTATTGAAAACCAATGATAAACTGGCTCCTCCACCGCTTGCGGGAGCTTCTGCCACTGTGACTGTATAAGAAGGAAAATAATAATCTTCTGCTATGCCCAGTGTATAAGTATTTGCACCACTTATAGAGAAGGTCGCATTTCCCGAACCGTCTACGGGGTGAGTGGAAACTATTGTTGGGTTCCATGGGTCAGCGGGATTTGGTAAAGTGACGCCGACAGAAATACCAGTCAATGGATTCCAAACATTATTTTGATAATCATATTTTTGAGCCGTTGCTGTGATAGATGCGCCCGTGATTATAGAATTTGTATTTAAAATTAATTGGTGAGAGTTTCCAAAATATATTCCGACTGTTTCTCCACCAGAGAGGATGGTCGTGTCTATGCTTGAAAATGGGTTGACGCTACCGACGGCAAACTGCCAATTGTCACATAGCTCTGCTCCACCAGAGGGCAAAAGGCATTTAAGATATTTACCAAAAGAATAATTTTGAACATTGGTTATAGAAAATGCATCACTTGTGGCATCTATAGATTGGAGGGTGGCAAGTACACTTTTGTCTGCCAAAAGGGGAACTGTGCCTTGATAGATTACAGAACTGCCGTTTCGGATTATGAATGTTGCTGTCGGAGCTGGTGTAATGCTGTTTATAATGATATTTTGTGTAGCTGGTGTCCAAGTTTGTCCTTGCGCAGAAATAGTTAAAGTGAAAGTGCCTGCTGTTGAATCTTTATAACAAAAATGTTTATTAGCTGAACCCTTACTCATTCCTAAAGAAAAAGGTGTATTTGAAAAAATCCCAGTACAAGAATTTGCATTGGCATCAGAAAATTGTCCGGTTGATGATGTGCTACTTAAATTAAGAATTGTTCCACTTGTATCAAGAGATTCTGACGAACCTCCTGAGTTTTGAGTTTGGACTGTCAGTATTGCCGAAGTAGTATTTGCATCAATTGATTGCGGAGAACTTGTAAAATTTATTTGCGTAATATTTATACTGTCGGCAAATGTATTGTTAAAAATAAAAACTACTACTAACACAAAACTTAATTTAAATATTTTTCTCATAAATAATTATTTTAATTTCCACTCTATGGTGTCACCACTATTAAGTGTGTAAGAAGAGACGCCGACTTGCGCCTCCTTTCCATTAATATAATAAAGCAAATTTTTTCCATTGCCGGAATGGAGCGAGCCGATATCCGTCACGAAAAATCCAAGTCCGGGATAATTTTTGCCGGAAAACGTTATTTTCCCTGCATTTTTTGCTTGCACGAGCGTGTCATAAAAAAGGGTGTTGGGAGCGAATTGCAAATTCAGCTTTATATTTCCTGCCGAAATAGAGGCGGATTGAGAATTACCACCCCTGACCCCTCCTTGATAAAGGATGGGAGGATAAATCTTTGGTTGGAACAGAGTGGTTTGATTAGAAATAAAAAATAATGCAACCGCAGCGAAAATCAGGGCAAAGAAAAATCTTATATATAAATTTAGATTCTGTTTTCTCATAAAATAAAAAAATATCTTGCCCGGGCGAGAAGATATCATAAGAAACTTTCTATGAAAAAATCTTCTGCTCGGAAGCTCTGTTAGATGAAGACCGGACTACTCTCGACAAAGTCGGAGATTACCGTTGCGGCACAGTAGAGGAATCAAACCTCATTTCCAACATTTAACAGTAAATTCATAATACTCCGCTTTGAAAATCTTGCAAACTTTTGAAAAGAAAAAATGTGGATAACATAAAAGCAAAAAACAACACCATTTTCAGACGGCCGTCCAAAAGTAGGTATGAGATTGACGGAATGGCTAAAAGTGGTAGGGTTTAATTAGTTCTTTGAAGTGTTGTACAAATCCATCAGCCGCTTGTGGCCTCGGTGGTGATCGCTTGTATCCCATTTTAGGAAAAGGGTCTTGTTTCAAGCAATTGGAGATTAGTGTCATGCAAAACGATAAGGTTGGTATTTGGTATTACGAGCCGATAGATGGCGCACGTGTCAGCGTCTGGAATCCTTACTTCATCATGCAGTTATTTGGGGATGCGTGTTATGGACGGAAGGTGCCCAGCATGTTGCATCTTCAGATAATGCATCCGCGTATGCGAGGGGTTGTGTGCGCTGATACTGTCACCAGTGGATTCCACAGTTTGCTCTTTATGTCCTTCGATGCGTCAACCAGAGATCCGTTCAGGATGGGAACCCTTGGTCTAGCGGGAAATTCGTACGACGGGAAACCCATCTTTGCTCTACTGAAGTTGAATATGGGAATTCTCGTTGACGCGAATGCTCACAAGAAATTCGAGTTGACTCTCTCGCCGGTTCCGTTCGGCCCGAACGGCTGTCCGACTCTGCCGTTTGAGGACAATCGGTTGAGAATGTTCCTACTTGCGGCGAAGGTCGCGCTGGGTCCCGGCAATAAAAAATTCCGAGAGTGGGATGCTTTCGGAAAGGAAATTTGCAGGGTATCCGGTTACTCTGAAACAGAATTCAGAAAATCTGCAATCGTTGAGTTGCGTAGTCAGTTTATAAAGATGGGATTGATTCAACAAGAAAATGATCCGCATTGCCAAACCTACGAACCACTCGTGACACTGCCGCAGTTCGAACAAATCTTCGGCGTGAAGTTGTTGTTTAACTTCTAGCCGGAATAACATCAGAGCCGTTTAGAAAGAGCCGTTTGTGCCCTTGATAAACGGCTCTTTTCTATTTAGTGTGTAAATGTAAATAAATGTCTTCCAATGCGCGGACGGCGTCGCCGGCGGCGATGTTGTTCTGATGGTAGAGGACGTCGGTGCAGTCGCCTGCGGCCCAGATGCCGGGAACTTCGGTTTTTTGCGTTCGCGCATCTATCTTTACTCTGCCTATTTCATCAAGCGGGACAAGGTCTTTTACGAAACTGGTATTTGGAATCTGCCCGATTTCCACGAAAATGCCAGCCACTTTTAATTCCGTTTGCTTGCCGGTTTTTTTATCTTTATAAATTATTCCGTCCACGAATTTATCGCCGGTGATTTCCAAAATCTCAACATTTCTAAATTCTTTTATTTTTGGATTTTTCAAAACTCTTTCCACCGTGATTTCATCCGCACGGAAATTCTCGCTTCGGTGTAGTATGGTCACGGATTTGCAATATGCTAGAAGCTGGGCTGCGCTTTCAAAAGCTGCATTGCCTCCGCCGATTACCACTACATCCATGTCAGAATAAAGTGGTCCATCACATGAAGCGCAATAGGTGAGGCCTTTGTGTTCAAGTTTGTCAGCATTTTTTGCTATGAGTTTCTTTCTACTACTGCCTGTGGCTATCAAAATCGTTTTAGTAGAGAATTTTTCACCGGATTCTGTAATTACTTCAAATAAATCATTATTTTTTATAACTTTATTTACCCTTTCTCCATCTTTTACTTCTAAAGTTTGCCCTTTTCCGGCATTGGCTAGTACGTGTTTTTTGAAATTCTCTGCGAGGTCATTACCAGATAGGGAAGTCGTACCAATCCAATTATAAATCTGCTCAGAGACTATGGACTGTCCGCCCCATTCGGAAGTTATAAAAAGTGTTTGAAGTTTTTTGCGAGAAGCATAGATAGCAGCTGCACTGCCAGCTGGCCCGCCTCCGATAATTATCAAATCGTAAGTCATTTGTCTATTATACACTAGATGTAGAACTTCTTGAAATCAAACTTTTTCCGGTAAAGTTTTTACTTTTTCCTTCTCAAGAATGCTGGAACAGCGCTCCAGTCATCTGCTTCATCGTCTATGATGATGTCTTTGATTGGTTCAGGCTTTTCTTTTTTGTTGTTATCTATTTTCTTTATGAAATCGTTGTTATTGATATTGTTGTTTGTATTTGAGCCTTTTACCGTATTTATGCTGTTATTTACTTCCTTTTTTGCGATAGTCGCATTATCTTCTTTTAAGAATGTTTGATTGATGATGTTTTCTCCACCGAAAAGATTCTTGCTTCTTGGAACATCAGTAGGAAAGTTTGTGGCGATAACTGTGACTTTTAATTCTCCTTTCTTTAATTTGTCGTCGTGAATAGTTCCAAAGATTACTTTTGCATCTTTATCAATTGACTCAGTTATTATTTTAGCTGCTTCTTGAATCTCGTGGATAGTCAAATCATCTCCACCAGAAATAGCAAAGAGAACTCCTTTTGCTCCGTGAATAGAAATCTCAAGAAGAGGAGAGTTGATAGCTGCGAGGGCTGCTTTCTCTGCTCTCTTTTCACCTGAAGCAGTACCGATACCCATAAGTGCGCTACCGGCGTCTCTCATAACTGCTTTGATATCTGCGAAGTCAACGTTGATGATACCAGGGGTGGTGATAAGGTCAGAAATACCTTCTACAGCTTGGCGGAGGACATCATCGCAACTAGCAAAAGCGCTTTTAAAATTGGTGTTTTTATCAGCCAATTGTAATAGCTTGTCGTTTGGAATAATGATGATAGCATCTACTTCTTTTGATAATTCTTCTATGCCTTTTTCTGCAATTTTCATTCTGTGATTTCCCTCAAAGAAGAAAGGTTTGGTCGTGACAGCGATAGTGAGTATGCCTTGTTCTTTTGCTGCGCGAGCGACGATAGGAGCGGCGCCAGTTCCTGTGCCTCCACCCATTCCACAAGCGAGAAAGATCATGTCTGCTCCTTTGATGACATCTTGAATTTCAGATTTTGTTTCCTCAGCTGCTTTCTTTCCGACTTCAGGATCCATTCCTGCGCCGAGTCCCTTTGTTAGATTTTTTCCGATGTGAATTTTCTTTTCTGCCAAAGAATGATGCAAGTCTTGCGTATCAGTATTCATACAAATAAACGAAACACCCTTAACCTTAGAATTTATCATGTGGTTAATCGCGTTCTTACCTGACCCTCCTATTCCGATGACCATGATTCGAGCAAAACTTTCTATAGCTTGGTTTATTTTTGGCATAATTTTTTATTATTAATAATTTACTTATATATGAAGCATACTATCACTGAAGGAAAAAAAAGCAAACTTCGCTATAAAATTTATTTTGTTTTAAACAAAATTTAAAATTTTTTTTCGTTTTTTGCAAAAAATAGCGATACCAAACCGTTACGGCATTAGCTGTTTTACACTTGATTTTATTGAGTTTTTTAGATCTTTGAAAAGGTTTCCTAAAGAACCTTCAGAATAAGTGTTACTGTCTCTGCTCGTAATAACCAATCCGAGAGCTGCAAACCATGATGAGTCGCGAAGTTTGGTTTTTGAGTTGCCAAAAATTTCAGTTATTCCAGAACTTGCAGGCAATTTTAGTATGCATTTTGAGAGTTCTATGAGCTCTGGTGTGTTTGATGCACCACCGACAAAGACTACACCTGCTGGCAAGAGTTCGTTTCGTTTTATTTTTCTTAAATGATTCTCTATTAACTCAAATATATCAGAAAGGCGAGCATCAATAATCTCGTTTAATTTTCTTTCTGAATAATTTTCTTCAACTCCACTTAATTTAAATCGTTCTGCCATGTCTAGGGGGATTTTAAATCCAAGAGCGATGTCATTTGTGATGTCTCTGCCACCAATTGGAAAAGTATGAATCAATATCGGTAAACCATTTTCAAAAACAGAAAGAGAAGTTGTCTCTTGTCCTATGTTGACCAGAGCCACTCCTGCTATCTTTTGTCTTTCAGATAATGCGATCTGGCTGATGGTTATAGGGGAGGCGATTATGTCTATGGTTTCTACCCCTGCTTGTGCCACGACTTCTACCAAATCTTCTAAATGTTGTATTGAATAAGTTATAAAAAAGGCTTTAATTTCAAGCTTTGTTCCATGCATGCCTTCTAGTCTGCCCAATACTTCTTTACCATCAAGCCTAGAGGATATATGAAAGACTTGGATGATTTTTTTATTATTTAAATTTAAGTTATCTTCACAGTCTTGTAGAGCTTTGTTTACATCTAAGCTCGTCACTTCTCCATCAGCTTTGGAGACTATCACAGACCCAGAGCTGGATTCTCCACGTAGTGAGACACCGCCGACTGTGACAAATGCGCGTTTTATTTTTATACCAGAAGATTTCTCAGCCAATGTCACAGCATTTTTGACTGAGGCAACAGTTTCTTTTGGGTTAACTACATATCCGTGTCTTACTCCAAAGGTTTCACTTTCACCGATGCCAATAATCTTAGGATTTTTTTCTCCTTTGAAGAATTCTCCCACGACGATCCTCGTAGTCGAGGATCCCACATCTATTCCTACTGAAATATTTCTGATCATATTTTTCTTCTGCTCTTTCCATTGTACTACTATGTTCAAAACCTTTCAAATGAAGCATCCCGTGGATAACTAAAAATCCTATAAATTCTGCAAAAGTTCTAGAAAAATCTTTAGCCTCTGTTTTTATCAGTGCTGGACAGAGTATTATTTCTCCTTCATTTTTACTTAATTCAAAAGATAGTATGTTTGTTGGCTTGTCTTTATTTCTGTATTTTTTATTTATTTCTTGAGATTTATTTTTATTTACAAAAGCAATAGATAGAGAATATTTTTTACCCAAAATGTCGTTCTTTAATTTCAAAAGAGGCAAGCTTGGGAGCTTGCTTTTTGTTTTATTTATTACGGAGAAATTATTTTGCATTTTACTTAGCTACCATCTTGCCGAGCTTTTTTAGAACTTCAATTTCTTGTCTGCGGATAAGTCTCTTTAAAGCGCTTTTCTTTACTTTAAGTTTTGATTCTTTTCGGACATTATAGCGAGCGCCTTTGACTTTACGGATTATGCCGGACTCTTGTATTCTGCGGGAAAAACGTCTCAAGATGCTTGAGTTATTTTCGTTTGGATTTTTCTTAACCTCAATTACTGTTTTAGCCATACTCTATAGGCTATCATAAAAGTAAAAAATTGTAAAATTAAAAGAATAGAAATTGACTTTTTCGTTTAAAAATATACTATTAGTAGATTATGTTGCAATCAGCTGACTATATAACAAAAGAAAAAAGAAAGGCTTTGGAAGTGGAGTTAGAAGATTTGAAAGGCCCAAAAAGAAAAGAAATTATTGCTGCTTTGGAGTACGCAAAGTCTCTTGGTGATTTGTCTGAGAACGCTGAATATCATCAGATTCGCGAAGATCAAGGTAAACTAGAAGAACGTATCGTGCATATAGAACAAATTCTCCAATCTTCAGAAACAGTAGAAGGTGGAGGCGGTGAAGTCGTAGAAGTGGGCTCTTCTGTGACTGTACAAAAAGAAAACAAGAAAGACGGTCCTCAAGATAAAAAGATTTTTGTAATCGTAGGTTCTGAAGAGGCAGATATGTCTAAAGGAAAGATTTCAAACAAGTCTCCATTTGGTGAGGCTCTTTTCGGCAAGAAAAAAGGTGACAATGTTTCGTTCAAGACTCCTAGTGGTGTGGTAAATTACAAAATAATTGACGTCAAATAGTTTTAGAAATTTGTTTTGAAAGTATAGTATTTTTAATTTATGTATTGGGCCGATTCAATATCCGAAAAAGTAAAAGAACAATATAAAGACAAAATAAAAGCTAAAATTCCGCTTATTATTCGAGATGAAAAGACTCTTTCTGGGCGTGTTCATGTAGGAAGTTTGCGTGGTCTAGCTATTCATGGAATTATTGAGGAAGTTTTAAAAGAAAATAAAATTCCATGTAAATATCTTTTTGAATTTAACGATTTTGATCCGATGGACGGTTTGCCAGTGTATCTGGATCAAGAGAAATTTTTGCCATATATGGGTAAACCACTATGTGATGTGCCTTCACCGGATGGTAAAGCAAAAAATTATGCGGAATATTTTGGAAATGAATTTGCTGGTGTAATATCTGAGCTTGGCTTTGTTCCAGAATATTATCGTTCGAGCGATATGTATCGTTCCGGAAAATATAATTCAGTCATTAAAACGGCTCTTTTAAATGCCGATAAAATTCGTGCAATTTATAAGAGAATTTCTAACTCACAGAAAGAAGAATCATGGCTTCCTTTAAATGTAATTTGTGAGAATTGTGGAAAAGTAGGGACGACAAGGGCCAGTTCTTTTGATGGGGAAAGGGTTTCTTATGAATGTGGAGATTTTGTAAAATGGGCAAAAGGTTGCGGAAATAAAGGAAAAATATCACCATTTGACGGCAAGGCAAAACTTCCATGGAAAGTAGAATGGGCGGCAAAGTTTTCTGTAATGAACGTAGATATTGAGGGTGGCGGAAAAGATCATTCTACAAAAGGTGGAGCTCGAGAAATCGCAGATGCAATTTCTCGTGAAGTTTTCAAACGCGAGCCTCCGATGAATGTTCCTTATGAATTTTTTAATGTTGGCGGAAAGAAGATGTCTTCTTCGAAGGGTGCTGGTTCGTCTTCGCGCGAAATTGCAGATTTGTTGCCACCTCATATTTTGCGTTTACTTCTTATTCAAAAAGATCCGAAGAGAGTTATAGAATTTATTCCAGATGGCGACACAGTACCAATCTTGTTTGATACTTATGATAAGTTTGCTAACGATTATTTTGCCAATATAAAGGATGATTTCACTAGGTTATTTCCTTTTGTTCATTTACCAAAAGAAAGAAAAAACATTAGTAAAAGAATTTTGCCACGATTTTCTGAGATTGCATATTTGGTGCAGATGCCTCATGTGGATATTCAAAAACAAATAGAAAAAGAAGAGGGTAGAGCTTTGGGAGAATCTGATATAAAAGAATTGGAAATGAGAAAAAAATATGCGGAAAAATGGCTTTCGACCTATGCTCCTGAAGATTATAAATTTGAAATCAAGAAGGAATTACCTGTATTAGTGAAGGATTTAACAGTTGAGCAAAAAAATGCTTTGACACAAGTATTATTATTTATTGAAAAAGAAAAGGAACTGAATGGACAAGAACTTCATACAAAACTTCATGAGATAAAGATTGCTTTAAATATTGAGCCCAAAAAGCTTTTTAGTGCAATATACATTTCGATTTTGGGTAAGGAGTCCGGTCCAAAAGCTGGGTGGTTTTTGTCTGTTATGCCGAAAGATTTTCTAATAAAAAGATTAAAAGAAGTTGTAAAATAATCTCTTATAAAAATAGAAACGCCTCGGATTGCTCCGAGGCGTTTTTCTTGGCACGATAGTTTGTGCTAAGAAAGGATAAAATGTGCCTCGCCACGAACTGTCCCAAGACGTTTACACTATGCAAACTGTGCAAACGGAGCTTACAGTCACCCGATGGCGAGGCACACTTGAACAAATTGTTTTCAAAAGAACAAGGCTGGAGGACTCTCCCACGCCGCGTGAACTCAGTTATCCAGCGGGGAGCAGTCCTCCAGCGGCCGTGGGCAATCCTTGCAGCTACTCGGATTCCGCACGTGCCTCTTTGTAAAACATTAGTATCTAGGTGCGGGGGTTCCCCTGTAATCTCCCAAGTCGGTGCCGAGTCACCAGACCCAGATCAGAAAAGCACCCCCTACACCTAGAATACTTGAACTATAAAACTAAGGGCTAGGGAAGTCAAAAAGTTATCCACAGCTTAGGCTTGGCGTTAGTTCGCATAAAGGAATACAATATATATCAAGTGGGAAAAAGTGGGAAATTAATTTATTAGTAATTTTTTAAAAACTATGCTTATCGGCGAATACATTCACACAATAGATGAAAAATCCCGAGTTTCAATGCCGGCAAAATTTCGCAAAGAGCTAGGAGGGAAAATTATTATTACACCCGGACTCGGTCAATGCTTGTTCGTTTTCACAATGAAAGAATGGGAAAAAGTTAGTAAGAAACTTTCTGATTCAGATTCCGATTTGTCTTTCTTGAAAGCTGATCAAAGAAGTTTCAACAGATATATGTTTGGAAGGGCAGCAGAAGTAGAAGTGGATTCTATAGGAAGGATATTGATTCCAGATTTTCTAAAAGAAAAAATCGGCTTAAAGAATTCTGCAGCCATTATCGGAGTAAAAGACAGAGTGGAGGTTTGGAATGAGCGCGCATGGTCGGAGCAAAAAGCCATCGTTGAAAAGCAAGCTGAACAATTGGCGGAAAAGCTTGGAAACGAAAGCAAATAAGATGGAAACAAAGGCGGAGACGGTAGGTACCAGACACAAGACAGTTCTTTTACAAGAAGCTATAGAAGGTTTAAATTTGAATCCGAAATCATTTGTGGTTGATGCCACATTTGGTGGTGGAGGGCATAGTGCTGAGATGTGCAGGAGATGTCCTGACATAAAAATAATTGCTCTTGACCAAGACAAAAGTGCTTTTAAAAAAGCAGAGGAAAAGTTTAAGGATTCAAGTTGTGATATTTCTTTTGTAAATGAAAATTTCAGGAACATAGATAAAGTTTTAGAAAAACAAGAAACAAAAGAAGTAGATGGAATTATTTTTGATTTAGGTTTGAGTTCTGATCAATTAGAGAATTCTGGCCGAGGGTTTTCTTTCCTAAGGGATGAGCCATTACTCATGACTATGAAAGAAAGTCCTTTACCTGAAGATGTGACAGCGATGGATGTCGTAAATACGTGGGATGAAAAGAATTTGGCAGACATTATCTACGGTTACGGTGAAGAAAGGTATTCGAGAAGGATAGCACAGGGGATAGTGGAAGCGAGGACAAAGAAAAAGATTGAAACGACGTTTGAGCTTGTAGAGATAATCAGGAATTCAGTGCCAGCAAGTTATAGAAACGGTAGGTTGAATTGCGCCACGAGGACATTTCAAGCGATACGCATAGCAGTCAATGATGAGTTGGGAGCTATTAGTGAAGGTTTAGAGAAAGGGTTTAAGTTATTGAAAAAAGGAGGGAGGATGTCGGTGATTTCATTTCATAGTTTGGAGGACAGGATAGTGAAAAGATTTTTTAAGACAAAAGTGACAGAGGGTGAAGCGTTGTTAATAAATAAAAAAGTAATCTTAGCGAGTGATGAAGAAATAAAAAATAATCCTAGATCACGAAGCGCTAAATTGAGAATTTTGGAAACTACGAGCTTAACGCCACATATAATAATATGAAACAAATTAGTTCAGAAATAAATACATACGTAAAAAACATGAGCATCGCAAGTAGTATTGAGAAGGTCCTTTTCAATGTAATTATCTGGATTATTGGCATATTGGCTGTCACATATCTTGTATTTTTAGGAAATATGGTCAAGAACATAATAGAAAGAAAGGCCTTGGAGGCTGATGCAAAGACTCTCAGCACCGAAGTGGGCGATTTAGAGCTTACTTATCTTTCTATGTCTAAAAACATTGATCTAAATCTCTCATATTCTATGGGTTTTAAGGAAACTCAAGCAACATTTGCAACTCGAAAAGCCCTAGGCATGGGGTCATCTACGGGCGGATCTTTTCTCAATGTGAAAACTGCTAAAAATGATCTATAGTCTCATATCAAGATCAAAGATTGTTCTTTTATTTATTATTCTTTTTTCTTTGGTTTTAATTACAAAGATTTTTTGGGTACAAGTCGTACACAACGATGCTTATTCTGAGCAAGCTGACAGACAATATTCTACACCGAGTGGCGACATCTTTGAACGAGGGACTATTTATTTCTCTGACAAAGATGGGCAACTCATTTCTGCAGCTACACAGGCTAGTGGATACAAGATTGCAATAGACCCGAGCAAGATTACAGATGCAGAATCTGTCTACCTAATGTTGTCAAAAGTGGCGACATTTGATCATGATAATTTTATAAATAGAGCCACAAAAATAAATGATACATATGAAGAAGTGGCTGATCAGCTTACCAAAGACCAAGCCGACGCAGTGTCTGCGCTTAAAATCACAGGTGTAAGTATTTTTAAAGAGAAATGGCGCTTTTATCCTGGAGGAACTCTCGCTTCTCACACGCTTGGACTCGTAGGATTCAAGGGTGATGATTTGGGTGGACGTTATGGCTTGGAAAGACAATATAATGATGTGTTGGCGAGAGACAATAACAGTCTTTATGTAAATTTCTTTGCTGAAGTTTTTTCTGACATAAATAAAACCTTGATTGAGCATACAGTAGCGCAAGGAGACTTGGTAACCACCATTGAACCAAACGTTCAGAATTTTCTAGAAAAGAAATTAGGAGAAGTTAGAGATAAATATCAGACAGATTCTGTCGGTGGAATAATTATGAATCCAGAAGACGGGTCTGTCTATGCCATGAGTGTCAAACCAGATTTTGATCTGAATAATTTTGCTCAAGAAAAAAATGTTTCCATTTTTTCTAATCCGTTGGTTGAAAACGTTCTAGAATTTGGATCTGTCGTAAAGCCTCTCGTGATGGCAGGAGCATTAGACGCTGGAGTCGTGACTCCGCAGACGACATATGACGATAAAGGAGAAGTTACTATTGAAAAACATCAGATATTTAACTTTGATAAAAAGGGCAGAGGTCCGGGTACTAGTATGCAAGAGGTTTTAAACCAATCTTTAAACACTGGAATGGTTTTCGTTGAGGAAAAATTAGGCAAACAGCTTTTGCGTGATTATTTGCTTTCTTATGGCATTAAAGACAAGACAGGAATTGATTTACCAAATGAAACTTCAGGACTCGTCTCTAACATATTAAAAAGTCCTAGAGAAATAGAATATGCAAACGCTGCTTTCGGTCAAGGTATAGCTATGACTCCATTTGAGATGATCAGGGCTCTGGCGTCACTCGCAAACGGCGGGAGTTTGGTCGTGCCACATGTAGTAAAAGAAATAAAATATGATGATGGTACTTTTAAAGATTTAACTTATCCGACCACACCTGTAAAAATAACAAAACAAACTTCCGAAACGATAACTCAGATGCTAGTGACGGTCATGGATAAGGCCATTAAAGGCGGTTTGGGTAAATTAGATCATTTTAGCGTCGCAGTAAAAACTGGAACTGCGCAAGTTGCGGACAATGTAAATGGAGGTTACTATGCTGACAGGCATACGCATTCTTTTGTGGGATATTTTCCAGCTTATGATCCGAAGTTTATAGTTTTCCTTTATGCTGTAAATCCAAAAGGTGTCCAATACTCGGCGACGACTTGGACAGATCCATTTCTGGATATTACAAACTTTTTATTAAATTATTATGAAGTTCCGCCTGATAGATAATCTTTTTTCATTATGAAAACAACTTTTAAAAAGATATTAGCTTATATTTTACAAATAGAATCTCGTTTAGTGATTTTAAAATATAAGCCCAAAATAATTGCTATTACTGGTTCAGTCGGTAAGACTTCCACCAAGGACGCTATTTTTGCAGTTATTTCTCCTATTTCTTATGTTCGTAAAAGTGAGAAAAGTTATAACAGCGAAATAGGTTTGCCTTTGACTGTGCTCGGTATTCCGAACGGATGGAATAATCCTTTCATTTGGCTCCAAAATATTTTAAAAGGTCTCTGGCTTATCATAGTGCCTCATACATATCCAAAGTGGCTTGTGCTCGAGGTAGGTGTGGGACATCCGGGTGACATGCGTAAGACAGCTTCATGGCTCAAGACTGACGTGGTCATAATCACAGCTATCGGAGAAACTCCATCTCATATAGAATTTTTTAGTTCTCGTAAAAATTTAATAGAAGAGAAGAGTAAACTTATAAAAACTTTAAAACAAGATGGACTTTTGATATTAAATGCTGACGATGAAGATGTTTTGGAAATGAAAACAAAAACAAAAAATCTTATCATCACTTATGGATTTAAAGAAGGCGCCGACATACTCGGTTCTGGTGACAGTATTTTCTACGATGATAAAGGAATTCCCAAAGGAGTGATTTTCAGAGCTGATGAAGGCGGACTCGCTCATAAAACTACAGCAGAGGGAACGAGTTTGCCTGTGGTTATAGAAGGAGTCTTTGGCAGGAATCATGTTTACGCTTCTCTGGCATCACTCGCCCTCGCTGCTGGATTAAAATTTAATATGTTGAATGCAGTAAATGCGCTCAAGAATTACGATGTTTCACCTGGGCGTATGCGACTACTCATAGGTATAAATGATTCTTTTGTTATTGATGACACATACAACTCTTCGCCATTTGCTTGCGAGTTTGCGCTTAGAACTTTGGGAGAAATCAAAAATCAAATTAGAAAGATTGCAGTTCTGGGGGATATGTTGGAGCTAGGAAAACATACGATAGATGCTCATAAGAATATCGGAAAAATTGCAAAGGATAATTGCGATATTCTCGTAGTGGTGGGGCAAAGAGCTCAATCTATCAAAGACGGTGCTTTGGAGGTGGGGATGAATAATAAAAATATCTATGAATTTAAAGAAGGAGGAGAAGCAGGGGGTTTTATGGAAACTTTTGTAAAAAAAGGGGATATGGTTTTGGTAAAAGGTTCTCAAGGTATGCGTATGGAGCGTGTGTGTGAAATTTTACTTTTAGATAAAATAAATAAAAGCAAACTATTAGTCCGTCAGGACGATGAGTGGTTAAAAAAGAAATAAAAAATATTTTTAAATTATTGAGTTAAAAAAGAATTCTGGGCGAGTCGCGCATGTGGCGGTCGCCCAGTTCTTGTTTTTCATGATGTATTACCTCCTCTTTGGTTTCTTGAGCTCCGGCTTATTCGCGGGTTCAGGACTCTCGGCTTTTTCTTCTTGAGTCTTCCTGAATTTGGTTGCCGTTTCTTCGTCGGGCATGATCCCTTCAAGCTCTTTCATTGGGAACCATCCGTCTCCGTCCGCAATGAGGTCAATGCGAGCTTCAGTGGATTCGATTTCTTCTCCTTCGAAATCTCCACTGTCTCGCAAGAACTTTAGTATACTTTCTTTGTCTGGCATGTTTTTCCTTTCCGTTTTTCTAGATCCTTCCCTTGTGTTCTGGGCCTTTTCTGACCCAAATGCGACAACTTATGACTTTTCCATCCCTCCATTTTGGTGTGCTAGGATGAAGATTGCATCGATGCAATCTTTCACAACTTGAACATTTAGAAGTTTTCACGCAAATTGCCTTTCTTTGAAGTTTTTTCCTCCTTGTTCTTTTTCGCTGGTAATTATGTCCTTATTGCGACTTTTGTCAATTATAGTATT
>CAIVBM010000016.1 GCA_903904195.1 uncultured bacterium | reverse complement strand
TATCCTTCGAAGGACCCATCTTTTTCGGAGAAAATTGTAAGAGTATAAACATCGTTGGCTAGATGGGCGATGTAACAACCCATGATTGATTTTTCAGAAACTATTGGGGCAATGTTACTTGGTGATTTCTTTTCAAATTCTTTGCCGATTGTAAAACCAACAAAAAACACTGCAACAAAAAGTATTATTGCTATAATTTGCGAAAACTTTGTAACTTTATTCCATTCGATCTTCATATTAAATTCAAATTACAAGAGGAAAAGTAAAATTAAAAATAGAACTATAAAACAAGCAAAAAATCCCACAATCTTAGCAAACAAAGAGACAGCTTCTTTCTTACGATGTTCTAGAAAGAGACATAATGGTTCGTATAAGAATAGAAATCCCATAATCAAGGCAGATAACACAAAAAGTCCTAGCATAGTCATGGGAATGAAGATACTTTTTTGCGGAATGATATTGTTTTCGATTACGCTGTTCATGGCTGAAACGATAATAACAATATATAAAGCAGCTGCTGATGCATATAAAAATGGTTTTTTCATCCCTGTATTATATCAAAATATAACTAAAAATGCGTGCTGGGTGTATGTGTTGAAGAGCAAGAATATTAATAGTATAATTTATGTATTATGAAGAACTTTAAAAAAGGTTTTACTTTAGTTGAACTCTTAGTAGTCGTAGCAATTATTGGGATACTTGCAGTAATAGTAATTATTGCTCTCTCTTCTTCTAAAGATAAAGCAAATACAGCCGCAGCCAAACAAACTGCGAGTAGTGTTGTAAGACATTTAGAAATCGCTTCTTTAGATGGTGGAGGAGTAGCGGCTCCCACGAATTCATCTACTGGAGGTGGACCTATTTGTGATAGTTGTTCAAGCACTGCTACTTGGCCTTCAATAGCAAAAACTGGGTATGTTTATAATGTTACAGCTGATCCTAATATTTCAGATGGATCATATTCATTTACTTTAACTAAAACAGACAAACCCACAGTTACTATTACTTTAAATGGTGGAGTTGGCTCTATTACAGAAACTGCAGCTGTGACCGCACCAACGTTTAATATCGGTGACAGTTATGGTGGAGGAGTAATTGCTTATATTGATGGGACTGGACAACATGGGTTGATATCTGCGACAAGTGATCAGAGTGCAGGTATATCTTGGTATAACGGTAGTTTTACAGCAACAAATGCAACAGCAAGAAATATGGGTACAGGTTTATCAAACACCAATACTATAATTGCTAACCAGGGAGCAGGAAGTTATGCAGCAAATTTAGCTCGATCATATAACGGGGGTGGCTACAGTGATTGGTATTTACCATCAAGAGATGAGTTAGTCCAACTATATACAAACAGAATAGCTATCGGAGGATTTTCTGTTAGTGGAGGATGGCAATATTGGGATTCTTCTGAGATAGATTCTGTGTCTGCTTCTTGTGTCAATTTTACTACTGGCACTATGACTGGTTCATATACAAAAAACGCTACTTTACGTGTTCGTGCTGTTAGATCTTTTTAATTAAAACGCTGGCTGGGAGACTAGGACTCGAACCAGGATAATATCCTCCAGATTCTTTTTTTCTATTTCTAATTTTCTATACAAAGCTGGGAGACCTGGACTCGAACCAAGATAACCTCCTCCAGAGGGAGGTGTCCTACCATTAGACGATCTCCCAGTTTT
>CAIVBM010000015.1 GCA_903904195.1 uncultured bacterium | reverse complement strand
TTCTTAGTTTATTTCTGTATTTCTCAGCATGGGCCACTGGAACCACATTATCATCTTTTGAAAACATTAAATAAAGATTCTTAGAATTCTTTTCAAGCAAAGACAAGTCAGATTTAAGTTTAAAACCACCGGCTAAATCTTCTTCGTCTAAAGTGTCATCAAATGGCGGACAGACGAGATATGAAGATAAAATTTTCTTTGGGAATTTGTGTTCAGATAAATATTTTGCAAGAAAAATTCCCCCTAAAGAATTACCAATTAAAATAATATTATCTCTCAAATAAGGGAAAAATCTTTCAAAATATATCTCCCAGTCCTTGTATTTAGCGTCATCTTTTAGGGGCATGTGTGGCCTAATTATCTGGAAATTTCTACCTAGTTTTTTTTCTAAATAACTTTCAGCCCATCTCACTCTTCTTTCTAATTTTATCTTTCTTGTTTTTAAGTAATGAAAATAATCTTTCTTATTTTTAAAAGTTTCTCCGCCATGTATAAAGAATATTTGAGTTTTTTTCTTCATAACTTTATTTTAAATCTTTTATTATCTTCATAAACAAGTCATTTCTCTCATACTCATTATTAAACATCCCAAATGACGCAAACGCAGGAGAGAACAGTATTATATCCCCTTTTTGAGATTGTTTTATGGCTTCATTGATTGCCTCTTTTAAATCTCCAACTTTAAAACTTTTTGCTTTCAATTCTAAAGCTAATAGTTTATCTGTACCAATCCCGGGGATAGTCACGACAACTTTGCAGTATTTATTTACAACTTTAATAAAATTATCCAAATCCAAACCTTTGTCTGCTCCCCCGCAAATTAAAATTATTCTAGCTAGGCCTTGCCTAGCTGAAAGTGCCTCAATGCCAGCGATAGTAGCCTCTGGAGTAGTAGCATTATTATCATTATAAATTTCTACTCCTTTAACTGTTTTTATATATTGTAATCTTCCTTCTAAACCTTTAAAACCCTCTACAGCTTTCTGAATATTTGATTCCGGAATATTAAATTGCTTTGCCACTTCTACTGCACAAGCTAGATTTTCCCTTTGGTATTCTCCTGGCACGATAAATTTATAACCTTCTACATCTTTGGCATTTACTATAATTAATTTGCTCTTAAGAACCTCACCCTTACCCTCTCCTTGTAAAGTAGAGGGAAAATTCTTGATTAATTTTTCAACATCTGGACGAATTATTAGAATATCTTCTTTTTTTTGATATTTAAATATATTCGCCTTGTCATTAAAATATGCATTCATATCATTTCTATAATAATTCATATGGTCGGGCATAAATGAAGTGAAAACAGAAATATGCGGTGAAATTTTCGCTTCACCAAAGCCTTGTAACTGCCAAGAATCAAGCTCACAAACTAGAATATCTCCAGATTTTGCTTCTTTCAAAAGCGGAAGCGTCGCTACCCCGCGGACATTCCCACCCAAAAAGACTTTTTTGCCTAGAAACTTTTCATTTTGTTTCAAAATTTCATAGATAAGCGCAGTGGTCATTGATTTTCCTCTCGTACCAGTCACTCCTATCAACATCACCTCTGGCGCGAGTTTAATGAAAAGCGAAACATCCATTTCTATAGGAGTACTTGCCCCGCCGAGGCGCGGGTTATTTTTTTCGGCCTCTTTGATATAAATAGAATCAAATGGAACACCAGCAGACTTCATAATCATGTCCCTGTTTTGAAAATCTTCCAACCTATGTTCGCCTAAAACAAATTTTATACCATTGAATTTTTCTAAAGCTTTTAACGAAGTCGCTAATTGCTCTTTTGGTTTTAAATCCGTCACAATCAAATCCGCCCCACATTCCGCTAGAAATTTCGTATACCCCAATCCCCGCCCCAAAATCCCCAGCCCCATAACGGTTATCTTTTTACCTTTAAATTGTTGTTCAAAATCTTTCATAAAGCTTTTTTTAATTCTTCCATATCATCAAAATGATGCTTTACTCCTTTTATTTCTTGATAGTCTTCATGACCCTTGCCAGCGCAAAGTATTATGTCTCCTTTTTGAACTAATTTTACACCTTCAATTATTGCCTCATGTCTGTTTACAATAGTCTTCACTTTTTTAATCAATAAAGGATTTAAGTCTTTTTTCATTTGAGATATTATCTCATCTGGATTTTCACTACGAGGATTGTCTGATGTAAAAATAGCAATATCAGATAATTCTGCACCGATTTTACCCATCACTCTTCGTTTTAATGGATCTCGGTCTCCACCACAACCAAATATAGAAATTATTCTACTGTTTAATGGCTTGATTTCTTTTACCGCAATTAATATTTTTTCTAATGCATCTGGAGAATGCGCATAATCCACTATAGCTAAAACACCATTCTTAGATGTGAAATGTTCAAAGCGTCCTTTGGGTGGTTCTATATTTTCTATAATTTTATTTACATCTTTTATATCAAAACCAAGTAATTTGCTTGCACTCCAAACAGCTAATAAGTTGTAAGCATTAAATTTCCCTAAAAGTTTAGAATTTATCCCAATTCCATTGAAAAATAATTGTAGGCCATTAAAATCTAATTTTTTTATTTCCCCGTGAAAATCTTCTTTTTCTCCCATTTGAGGAGTAGGAAAAACTTTAAAAAACCCATATGAAAACTTTCTGGCCTTGATTCCATCTAACATTTTTGAACCATATCCGTCATCGGTATTTGAAAGAGCAAAAGCGTCTTTGGACAGCATTTTAAAAAACTTCTTTTTTGCAGCAAAATAATTCTCAAAATTCTTATGATAGTCCAAATGGTCGTGAGTTAAATTCGTAAAAATCCCACCAACAAAATTTATGCCTGCTACTCGGCTCTGATCTAGTGCATGACTTGAGACTTCCATAAAAACATATTCGCACCCTTTTTCCGCCATTTCATTTAATAATTTATATAAATTTATAGGGTCTGGGGTTGTGCTTGGAACTGTTTTACCCAAAGGAGCAACTACCACTTTTCCGTTAATTATATTTTCTACCGTTCCGATAAGTCCAGCTTTATAACCAAGCGAAGTTGCAATCTTATAAAGGAGTGTGACAGTCGTCGTCTTACCATTTGTGCCAGTTACTCCAACAATTTTCATCTTTGCTGACGGATTACCAAAAAAATGCATCCGTGCCAGCATCGCAATCGCTCGTCTTTTTAATTTTAAATTTTTAAACAAATTTTGCATTACCTATTTATTCCCCAATGTATTCAAATCTCGGAACTTTTTGACCGTTAAATTCTACAATTTCCACAAACATAGCGAGTGGACGAACAAACATGGAATAATCATCGTAAAGTTTTTTATAAACCACTAATTCTTCACCTGTTTCCGAATGCTTTGCAACTCCGAGAACTTGATACTCTTTTTCCATATCTTTAAAATGCCGATATTTTCCTATTTTTATTTTATTTATTGTCATAATATTTTTTAGTTAATTAAAGACTTACGATGCTGTGGAGCATTAATGAGCCCGCATTTTTTATATTTATAAACCTCGCCAGTCGCAGGATTTATAGCCCCGCAAGGACAAGGATCATTTCGACCAACCTCCTTCATTGCATTTATTTCTAAAACATCTTTTTTTCCACCGAGTTCAGATGGTTCACTATGGCTCGTTACTAGAGTTTGCTTCGGCTCCGACCTTTCAACTTGAGCCGGTTCTGTAATTGTCCCAATCAAAGAAAGCACTTGCTCTTTAAAAGTTTCCTCCATTTGTTTAAACATCATCAAGCCGTCTTTCTTGTATTCCACTATCGGCTCACGCTGACCATAGGCTCGCAAGTTTACCGAAGAACGTAGATAGTCCATCGCTTCTAGGTGCTCCATCCACAGAGTGTCAGTAGTGTATAAAGCTATACGACGAATAACCTCAAGGAAAGCATCAGTTCCTAATTTCTTTTTCTTTTCTTCTACTATTTTCTTTACTTCTTCTCTGTTCTCTATTAATTTATTTAAGAAATTCTCAATGTCTTCTTTTTTAGAGTGAAGCATTATATTGCGTCTCTCATAAATAATCTTGCGTTGATGATTCATCACATCGTCATACTCAAGAGTATTTTTTCTGGCATCAAAATGAAAACCTTCTATCTTGGCTTGTGCAGACTCCAAAGTTCTTCCGATAAAACGGTTCTCAATAGGTTGATCGTCAGGTATGCCAAAACGTCCCATCATTGTCTTTATCTTTTCCGATCCGAACACACGCATCAAATCATCCTCAAGTGAAACATAAAACTGTGTTTCACCTGGATCTCCTTGTCTACCAGAACGTCCACGTAGCTGGTTGTCTATTCTCCTTGCTTCATGCCTTTCAGTACCTAGAACAAAAAGTCCGCCAGAATTTTTCACAAAATCATATTCTTCTTTCACAATCGGATTACCTCCGAGTTTTATATCTATTCCGCGTCCTGCCATGTTTGTGGCTATCGTCACTGCTCTGCGCTTGCCGGCTTGAGCAATGATTTCACCTTCCTTTTCATGATTCTTTGCATTCAAAATAACATGAGGCACTCCTTCTTGTTTTAAATATGCTGATAAGAGTTCGTTTTTCTCTATGGAAATAGTACCGATCAAAACAGGCACACCTTTACTATTTAATTCTTTTACTTTTTTTGCAATTGCTTGGAATTTTCCTTTTTCAGTTTGGAAAATAAGATCATTGTGGTCTTTACGGACCACTGGACGATTTGTCGGAATCACTATGACATCCAATCCATAAACTTTCAAAAACTCTTCAGCAGAAGTTTCTGCAGTACCCGTCATGCCGGAAAGCTTTTTATAGAATCTAAAATAATTCTGAAAAGTAATAGAACCGCTGGTTCTGGTTTCCTTTTCTATTTTTACACCTTCCTTTGCCTCAATAGCCTGATGAATACCTTCGGACCACCTGCGTCCTGGCTGGAGGCGTCCGGTAAACGGATCCACGATTATGACTTCACCATTTTTTACAACATAATCTTTATCTTTTTCAAAAATAGCCTGCGCTTTTACCGCCGTCTCTAAATGATGAACATATTTAATTCCCTTTTCGGTATAAATATTGTCTACACCGAGGAGCTGTTCAGCTTTATTTATGCCTTCATCCGTCAGAGAAATTGCTCTTAACTTTTCATCAACTTCATAATCAGTATCTTTTTTAAGTTGCTTTGCAATTTGATAAAACTTTACATAAAAATCTTCGGAGTCTCCCGCAGCATTTGAAATGATGAGCGGAGTGCGAGCTTCATCTATTAAAATGGAGTCTACCTCGTCCACTACTGCATAATGATGACCTCTTTGCACCACTCCTTCTTCGGACACAGCCAAATTGTCTCGTAAATAATCAAATCCGTATTCATGGTTTGTACCATAAGTAACATCCGCTCTGTATGCATCTTTACGTAAACATGGCTTCAAAAAATCATAAACTATTTTGAATTCGCCGACTTTGTCGCGCTCTTCATCCGCCTCGTCTTCGCCTTGGCGAGACGGGTCTTCTTCTTTATGTTTTGCATCATAAATAAAAGAAACATTGTTTGAATTTATAACACCTACAGAAAGTCCTAGAAAATTATAAACCTGCCCCATCAAAACTGCGCCGATGCGAGAAAGATAATCGTTCACGGTAACTATGTGAACACCCTTGCCTTCTAGAGCATTTAAATATGCAGAAGGAACTGCAACCATCGTCTTTCCTTCACCAGTTCGCATTTCCGCAATGTTGCCTTTATGTAAAGCGATAGCTCCTATCATTTGCACATCAAAAAGCCTGATCTTGTCTGTGCGCCTCATCGCCTCCCTGACCAAAGCAAAAGCCTCAGGTAAAATGTCGTCCAGACTTTCGCCTTTGCTTAGCCTATCTCTGAATTCTTGTGTTTTCTTTGGAAAATCATCGTCCGAAAGCTTTGAAATCTCTGTCTCAAAAGAGTTGATTTTAGCTATTGTTTCCGTCGTATTTTTGATGAATTTGGAGCTTTCATCTCCAAAGATTTTGCTGAATAATGACATTTTTATATATTAGCATAAAAAAGGCAGAACTGAAGTTCTGCCTTTTTTATTAATTATTTTCACTTGAAGCGGGTGATGGCGAAACTCCAACATATGTGCCTATGTGAGTGCGACCACCCGCTACAGATAAAAACAATATATCTATAATTATTATATCACATCAAAATTTATGCCTGTTCTAAAATATGTTCAACTATGTGATGCATTTTGGCGCCGACTCTTTCGGCCACGGTAGAAAAATGCGAGTGAGGTTTTAGGTCTGGGCTTAATTCCACATTTATCAAATAAGCCTTACCTCGCCTATTCAAAACGAAACTTGATTTCAAATAATGTTTAGCGCCGATATGTTTATGTAAATCCTTTGCAAGATTGATTAATTTATCTTTCTCATCAACAGAAAAGTCTCCTAAAACATTCATCGGAGGAAAAGCATAAACATCTTCCCCACGAAAACCAGTCACGGAATGAACTGACGCAATTTTCCCAGCGATAAATTCTTCAACTAAAATACTTTGGCCGTGATTTACACAATCTTCTATCGCTGATATTAATTGAGGAAAAGTTTTAGCCACATGAATGCCCATATTTAAATTCAGAGTCAAAGACCCGCCTAGACTCGGCGAGGCTGGCTGCACAATCCAAGGCGGAGAAAACTTTTCAAAGACTTCTTTAGCTTTCTTTATTGAATATCTCTCTATTGGTCCATCGAAGTCCTTTTGATATACAGGCAAAACGATGTGCCGAGGCATCTCTACATTTACTCCTTCTATGTGTTTCTTTAACATTTCTCTACTGCTAGAAATAGAAGAAGAAAAAGGATTAATCCCTATATTCGGAATAGATAAACTATCTAGAATATTTGATAAACTCGGATGCGAAACATTCCAAACCACGTCTACCTTTTGCGCCAAGTCTGAAGGACTGATCGGCAAGCCATTCATGTGCCAGATATAATCTTTATCAACTAAAATATCAAAAACGTCACACTTTCCAGACATGTTTTGTAAAATAAAAAAAATAATCTCCCCGCCTTTTTCTAGTGAAGATTTATACTGACTCCCCGCCCCACCCCGCAATATTCCCACTCGTTTTTTATATTTGACTTGCATTGTTTATATTATAACAAAAAATACCCCGCTTGCGCGAGGTATTTTTTATTTTGCTGTGCTTTGTTTTGTTTCGTTCTTATAACTTAGGGTCTTTCCCCTTATGTCAAATAGTTTTTAAGACATTCTATTATTGTCTATTACACGCTCAATTGAGGCGTGCAATACCGACTCACATCCTCGAATATCCGAAGACATTCGAGGATATTTTATTCTGACGCTCCGAAGAGGTCAGAACTAGTTTCAAATTGAATTATTCCACGAGCAGCTTCCGCTACCCGTGCCTTGTTACGACTTAGTCCCTGTCACCGAGCTTACCTTAGGACCCACTTATGTGGATACTTCGGGTATTCCCGGCTCCCTTGACTTGACGGGCGGTGAGTACAAGACTTGAGAACGTATTCACCGCAGTTTAGCTGACCTGCGATTACTAGCAATTCCAGCTTCATGAAGGCGAGTTGCAGCCTTCAATCCGAACTGACGCTATTTTTAAACGATTAGCTCAGAGTTGCCTCGTCGCGACGCGTTGTAATAGCGATTGTATTATGTGTGTAGCCCAAGATATCAAAGGGACATGCTGACCTGGCGTCATCCTCTCCTTCCTCCCCCGACAAAATTCACGAAATCCACCTCACCCCTTCACCCCTCTCCTTATTAAGGAGAGGGGTTGGGGGAGAGGTTCTTCATGCTCTTTGTCGGGGGCGGTCTCGTGTGACACTTGTAACACACAACGAGGGTTGCGTTCGTTAGCCCACTTAAGGGTACAATTCAAACCACGAACTGACGACGGCCATGCAGCACCTGTCTAGCTGTCCTTGTGAGACGCGAAACGTTTCCGCTCGCTTCAGCTAGATTTCCAATCCTGGTAAGGTTCTTCGTTTACCGTCGAATTAAACCACATGATCCACCGCTTGTGCGAGTCCCCGTCTATTCC
>CAIVBM010000014.1 GCA_903904195.1 uncultured bacterium | reverse complement strand
TCGCGCTTAGATTAGCTTCACCAGAGCAGATCAAAGAATGGTCTTTTGGAGAAGTTACAAAGCCTGAAACGATAAATTATCGTACAGGTAGAAGTGAACGTGGAGGTCTTTTTGACGAAAAAATATTCGGACCAGAAAAAGATTATGAATGTTACTGTGGAAAATATCGTCGAATAAGATACAAGGACATTATCTGTGAAAAATGTGGAGTTGAAGTTACGCGTTCTATCGTTCGTCGAGAACGCATGGGACATATAGAACTTTCCACCCCTGTTTCTCATATTTGGTTCTTGCGTGGAGTACCTTCTCGTATGAGTATCTTGCTCAATATATCTGTTTCTGACCTTGAAAAGGTTATATATTTTGCTGGTTACATAATCACTAAAGTTCACGAAGAAGAAAAAGAATCCATTATTTCTGGATTAGATAAAGAGTATAAAGCTAAATTGAAAAATTCAGCTGATGATGACACTCGTGAGAAGTTAAAAAATTTGCTTTCTGTCACAAAGAAGGAAATAGGAGAAATTTATGAAGGAAAAGTTTTGAATGAAATTTCTTTCCATCATTATTCTTTAAAATATGGAACTTGTTTTGAGGCAAATATCGGTGCAGAAGCCATCTATTCTATTTTCAAGAATTTGGATTTAAATAAGTTGAAAGTTCTTACAGAAAAGATGATTGAAAAATCCAGCGTCGCTGAAAAAGAAAAATTGCAAAAGAGACTTTCTCTTATTCGCGCTATGACTTATGCAGGAATTCGTCCAGAATGGATGTTCTTGACTGTGATCCCAGTTATTCCTCCAGTTTTACGACCGATGGTGGCTCTAGATGGTGGAAGACATGCTACTTCAGACTTGAACGATCTATATCGTAGAGTTATAAACAGAAATAATCGCTTAAAGAAATTAAAAGAAATCAATGCTCCCGATGTTATCTTGAGAAATGAAAAAAGAATAATTCAGGAAGCGGTTGATGCTCTTATAGATAATTCTATTGCAAAACAAAATGATTCTGCGGCGATGAGTCAGTCTCAAAAGCGTCCACTAAAATCTTTGTCAGATAACTTGAAATCAAAGCAAGGCCTCTTCCGACAAAACTTGCTCGGAAAGCGAGTAGACTACTCAGGACGTTCTGTTATCGTTGTTGGTCCTGAACTCAAGCTCAATCAATGCGGATTGCCAAAACACATGGCTTTGGAACTCTTTAGACCATTTGTGATTTCAAAAATCTTGCAAGCAGAATTAGCATTTAACATCCGTGGCGCAAACAAGCTCATAGAAGAAAGGGGCGCAGAAGTCTGGGCTATGCTCGAAGAAGTTATCGCTGGAAAATATGTTCTCTTGAACCGCGCACCTACTTTGCACCGCTTGGGTATTCAGGCTTTCAATCCTATTTTGATTGAAGGAAATGCTATTCAAGTTCATCCTCTTGTTTGTCAGGCTTTCAACGCAGACTTCGATGGAGACCAGATGGCAGTCTACGTGCCTCTTCTTGATGAAGCTCAATCTGAAGCTAAAGAATTGATGGCTTCAAATAAGAACTTATTGAAACCTCAAAACGGTGATCCTATCGTGCACCCCCGTATGGATATGGTGCTCGGAAGTTATTGGATGACCAAGAACATGGATGGAGAAAAAGGTGAAGGAAAACATTTCTCACGTCCAAACACAGCTATTACTGCTTATGATTTCGGAATTATTTCTCTACGTGCAAAAATAAAAGTTCTCGCTATAGATAAAATAAAATACAAGAAATATAATGGTGGTCTTTTTGAGACTTCTGTTGGAAAACTTCTTTTCAATAGTATTTTGCCAAACGATTTTGCTTATGTGAATGATGAAATGACCCAAGACAGACTTTCTTCTCTGCTCGATGAACTCATTATGCACTGTGGTATAGAAAATACTCCTCCAATCTTGGATAAAATAAAAGCTTTTGGCTTTAAATATTCTACAGTTTCCGGTACTACTTGGGGATTAGATAACGTTTCTGTTTCTGCAGAAAAACCAAAGATCATAGCAGAAGGTAAAAAGCTTGAAGAAGAAATAATCTCTCAATGGAGTGAAGGTCTTTTGTCTGAAGAGGAAAAATATCAGAAGATTATTGAAGTCTGGACACATATGAAGAAAGACTTGGAAAAAGTTTTGCCTAAGACACTTGATAAAAAGAGTTCCACTTATGATTTATTCACTTCAAAAGCTAGAGGTACGATGTCATCTTTCATGCAGATGACAGGAATGATCGGACTAATCCAGAACAACCAAGGTAAGACTTTGGAATTCCCAATTATTCCTTGTTATCAAGAAGGACTTTCTCCTATTGAATACTTCGTCATTACTCACGGAGCTCGTAAGGGTGCATCAGATACCGCACTCAACACTGCAAAGGCTGGATATTTGACTCGAAGATTGGTGGATGTCGCTCAGGACGTGGTTATCACTGAAGTGGATTGTGGAACAAAAGAAGGCAGAATGGTCAGCAAAGAAAATATTTCTGGAATGGAAATTCCACTTTCAAAAAATATTCGTGGACGTGTTTTGGCTGCAGATTTGAAAGACAAAGATGGAAAAGTAGTTTACAAGAGAGGATTCTTGGTTACAAAAGAAGAAGCTTACAACATTGAGGGCGCTGGTTTTACCGAAGTCTTCGTTCGTTCACCACTCACATGTAAAACAGCTCATGGTCTATGCGTTATGTGTTACGGACTTGATTTGGGACGCAACCATTTAGTAGAACTCGGTGAAGCTGTGGGTATCATCGCGGCTCAAGCTATCGGAGAGCCAGGTACTCAGCTTACTCTTCGTACATTCCACGCCGGAGGTGTCGCTGGAACAGATATCACCACTGGTTTGCCTCGTGTTGAAGAAATCTTTGAAAGAAGAGTTCCTAAAAATCCTGCAGTTATTTCTGAGACTGATGGGGAAGTCATTTCTATCACAGCAAAAGATGGAAAAGAAAAGATTATCAAAGTGTTGTCTGATGTAAAAGATAATTCTATTGATAATAAGAAAAACGAAATGGAATATGTTGTAGCATTTTACCGAACTCCAATAGTGAAAGTAGGCGACAAGGTCAAGAAAGGAGACTTGTTGACTGACGGATCAGCTGATATCGCTTCTATGTTCAAGTTTGGCAGTAAGGAATTGGTTGAAAAATACATCATCCGTGAAATAAATAAAGTTTACGAACTTCAGAGCGCCTCAATTTCCAGAAAGCACACAGAAATAATTATTCGCCAGATGTTCTCACGCAGAAAGATAAAAGACGCAGGCGATACAAACTTCTCTATCGGTGATATCGTAGAACATACAGCATTGATAGAAGAAAATAACAGAATAGAAGAAATGCATGGGAAAGATGCTGAAAACAAAACTGCAAAAGCAGAGATAGTGGTGCTTGGAATTACTGAAGTTTCTCTCCGAACCAAGAGCTGGCTCTCAGCTGCATCATTCCAGAATACAAACCGTGTCCTTATTGAAAACGCAATCAAGGGCGGGGTGGATTCTCTACGAGGTCTAAAAGAAAATGTTATAATCGGTAGACTAATACCAGCCGGAACTGGATTCAACAAAAAAGCTGCACTAGAAAAGTCTGAAAAATAACTTCTGTTTGCTAACAACTTAATAAAAATATGAGCAAAAAAATTATTTTTGGAATTATTGCAACAGTCATCCTAATAGGAGGAGGTGTCTTATATTACTTTACCCGCAATGTTCAGCCTTCGGAAGTTGTGGGTATCACAATAGAACAGCCTACAGCAAATCAAGAAGTTCAGTTTCCGCTAACCGTGAAAGGTTATATAAACGGGAATGGTTGGGGCGCTTTTGAAGGCGTGGCAGGGAGCGTTCAGGTATTTGACGCAAACGGAAATGCCATTACCGATAGAACTCCCTTGCAAGCCACAACTGATTGGATGCAGCGAAAAGTTTCCTTCGAAACTACCATTGGTGATGCACAAACGATGAATAATTTATTTACCCCGACCGGAGTTTTGGTTTTCAAAAACGAAAATACCAAAGGTGATCCGGCGGATGATAAAGAATTTCGTTTGCCAATAAAATTTGCGAATACTCAAACTGCGAGTTTGAAGACATATACAAATACAACCTCTGGCATACAATTTCAGTACCCAAATACTTGGCAAATTATTTATCAGAATGTAGATTCCACTATTGTTAAAATTATGGAACCTTCTTCATCAAACTCATTTGAGGTACGTAATATTAGCGATTTTGATTTGAAGAGTTTGCAAACAGGAAAATTGAAAGTTGATAGTGGCTGGGCAATCGCGCCAATGAGCGATATTTATTCGAGATTGATATATAAACAAGACAAAAAAATTAACATAGTAATGTCTGTTTCTGATTTGAGCCCTGAAGTTAAAAAAGTTGAAGATAAAATTCTTTCTACTTTTAAATTTACAATACCAACAAGTGCTTGTACTCCAAATTGGCAATGTGGTTGGGGGTCATGTATAAATGGCAGTCAGTCGCAGGTTGTTGTTGATGCTAATAATTGCGGGGTATCATCTTTGAATGCAAATATTGCTTGTCCAGCACTGGCTCGCATATGTCCTGAAACTGACTCTATTATAGTTAATTTACCACCTGGAAGTGCATGCGTTTGGGGAGTTCCGTGTGATATTGCTTGGCAAGCCAATGGCCTCGAGGGAAATGTGTCTATTATTTTAGATGGTTTTGTAACTGGCAGTAATTTGCCATATACAATATCCACAGTCCCAGTTTATCCTAATTTTTATTCTTGGATTGTTCCTTCTAGTGGATATATTCCAGAAGCTAACGCTCATTATAAAATAAAAATTTGTGGTTCAGATTCTGCAGGAACTTTAATTTGCGGTGAAAGCAATTATCTTTCAATTTGGAAAAATGCACAATAATTTTATGTCCTCATCCGTCGATCAAATTAAATCAAGAATAGACATCCTCACGCTGGTTTCGGCTTATATGAAGCTGGATAAGGCGGGAGCGAGCTGGAAAGGCAGGTGTCCTTTTCATAACGAAAAGACGCCCAGCTTTTTCGTCTCTCCGGCGCGCGAGAGCTATTATTGTTTCGGATGCGGAGCATCAGGAGACATTTTTACTTTCGTAGAAGAATTTGAAGGACTTGATTTTAAGGGAGCGCTGAAACTTTTGGCAGACAGAGCTGGAGTCGTGCTTGAGACTTTTACTCCAGAAATGAAAGAGGCGGAAAGTGAAAAAGAAAAACTTTATAGAATAATGGAAGAAGCTACAAAGTTTTTTGAAAGCAACTTGCATAATTTAGCATACGGTAAAGGAGCACTGGATTATTTAAAAGCTAGAGGGTTAGAAGAAAAAAGCATCAAAGATTTCAGGATTGGTTGGGCCATTTTAGACTGGCGTAAACTCTACGATTACCTTAAAACAAAGGGTTTTACTGATAATGAGATAGGAAGTGCAGGATTAGCTAAAAGGCCAGCCTCGCATACGAGTCTAGGCGGGCCCGATAAAGAGGCTGGAAAGCCCGATAAAGCGATGTATGATAGGTTTCGGGGACGAGTCATGTTTCCAATGAGTGACTCAAGCGGACGCATCATAGCCTTTTCTGGAAGAATCCTAGAGGATGATGGAAAATCAGCCAAATATTTAAATAGTCCAGAAACTCCAATATTCAACAAGTCTTCGGTATTGTTTGGTATAGATAAGGCCAAAGAATCAATTCGCAAGAATAATTTTTCTATTTTGGTTGAAGGACAGATGGATTTGGTTTTGTCCCATCAGGCGGGTTTCAAAAATACCGTGGCTTCTTCTGGTACTGCGATGACTGATACGATAATTTCAAAAGAAAATATCATAAATAATTTAGGATTAATTTTTAGACTTTCAAAAAATATTGTTTTGGCTTACGATGCCGATAAAGCGGGAATCAATGCCACAAATCGTTTTGCAAAAATCGCACTTTCTCTCGGCATGGATGTAAAAGTGGCGAGTATGACAGAAGGGATGGATCCTGCGGACGTGATTTCAAAGCAAGGCAAAGATGTTTGGCGGGAAGCGATAAGAAATTCAAAACATTTCATACCGTCCTTGCTAGAGAGGATTATCAAAGATGCTGGAGGTGATGGAAGAAAGGTTGGACTTAGAATCAAGGAACGATTGCTTCCTTTTGTTAATGATTTAGGAAGTTCTATAGAGAAATCACATTTTATTACACTCATCAGTAACGTTTCCGGTATAGCTGAAAAGGCTTTGATGGAGGATTTAAAGAAAGTTGAGTCTGAATTAAAGCATGAGATGGAAGAAACAGAAACTGCTAAAATAAATGTTGAGAAAAAATTGAGAAAAGATCCAATAGAGCGTAGGCTCCTCGGCATAGCGTTCTGGCAGGAGGGTATGAAGGATAAAATAATAGAACCAGAAGCAATTTTTAAAAAATTAGAAAAAGCAAAAGAAATATATAAAGATATTAAAGAAGATTTGATTTATGAAGCAGAAGCATTTTATTCAAATAGTGAGAATTTGCAGAAAGATGTGGATGAAATGTTGCTCTCACTAGAAGAAGAATATCTAAACGAAGATCTGGTTCGAGAAATGATAAAACTAAAGAATCCAAAAGAAAACCCCGAAGGAAAAGTGGAAAAAGAGATTTTGAAAAAGATAAGTGAAATAAATAAAAGAAAAGAAGAAATTAAAAATATAAAAAATAAGAAAAATATATGAAGAAAAAAAATAAAAAATTAGATAAAAAAGCAAAAAAGAATAAAAGAGATAAAATAAAAAAAGCGAAGAGAACTAAGGTAAAAAAAGTCTTAAAGAAAAAAAATGTTAAATTAACTTCTGCTGAAAGAAAAGAGCAGAATTTAGCCAACATTGCAAACGAGCTTATAGAGAAAGGACGAAAGAGAGGTTTTATAACTTATGATGAGATATTGAAGACTTTCCCAGATATTGAAAATAATATTCTTTTTTTGGATGAGCTTTATGAGAAATTCGCTATTGCTGGAATAGATGTGCTCGAAGGAGGGAATTTACTTAATCTCAACAATGATTTGACCGACAAAGACTTAAACAAGTCTACGATGCATGATTCTATTCAGATGTATTTGAAAGAGATAGGACAGTATCCGCTCATTCATGCGAGCGATGAAAAAGATCTTGCTAAACGCATAGAACACGGTGACCTTGAAGCAAAGAATTTACTGGCTCGCGCAAACCTACGTCTCGTCGTATCTATTGCTAAAAAATATGTGGGAAGATCAGCAAATCTAACTCTCCTTGATTTGATTCAAGAGGGGAACCTTGGTTTATTTAAAGCTGTTGAGAAATTTGATTGGACGAAAGGATATAAATTTTCTACTTATGCCACTTGGTGGATTCGTCAGTCTATCACTCGCGCATTAGCTGACCAGTCTCGCACTATTCGTATTCCTGTTCACATGGTGGAGACGATTTCTAAATATAAACAAACACATCGCAGACTTTCACAGGATTTGGGCCGAGAGCCGTTGGCAGAGGAGATAGCCACAGAAATGGGTATTCCTGTGGACAAAATTCATGTTATAGAAAACATCAGTCAGGAAACTGTTTCCCTAGAACAGCCAGTCGGAGATGATGATGACAAGTCTACTTTGGAAAATTTTATTCCAGATGACAAGATTTTGCGTCCAGATCAGGAATCTTCTCGCAGAATTCTTTCTGACCAAATTCGTGAAGTTTTAAATGAGCTAAATCCAAAAGAGCGTAAGATACTTGAAATGCGTTATGGTTTGCTTGATGGTATTCAGCATACCCTTGAGAGGGTGGGTGAAGAGTTTGGCGTGACTCGTGAGCGTATTCGTCAGATTGAAGCCAAAGTTCATGAAAAACTTCGTCAGCACGAAAAAATCTCAAGACTCAAGAATCATTTTGATTAGTTTAGGAAGAAGTTGTATAATTAAATTATGAAAAATAATCAAAAAGTTATTGGTTCAATTATCTTAATAGGGGTTGTTGTTTTAGCTGGGTATTTTATATTGTCTAAAAATAATAGTCTTGTGACCCAACAGATGAATACAGTCACTCCAGGTAAAACAAATACTTCAACCACTGCGGCGGGTTACATTACAACTAAAATTAATAGTAAAATTTACACAAATAAAGATTTTGGCTTCCAAGTAACACTTCCTGACGAAACATGGGTAGCTGGGATGGGTGAGGTGGCTGTGGAATTATATAATCATCCAGAATGTCGTTTCGACCACTTTCCGGAAGAAATACCCGCGAGTTGCGGTAAGGGTAAGGAAAGAAGTTTTACAGTATCGACTGATACTGGTAGTGACGGATTACAAAAACCAGATGCGGTTTTTACTGCTTACTCCAAAAACTCTTATTTTTCTGGTACAAAGGAATTGCCATCTTTGATACCGGGAGCAATTGTAATCAAGTCTGATTTTGTCGGCGATCCTAATTCAGTTTTAATTCCTGAAGAACCTTATTATTATTCTGTATTTTTTCTTCAATCTAAAAAGCAATTTATTATAACAACAAACAACATCGATTTAGAAAAAGATGTGCTTCCAAGTTTCGAGTTAATTAAATAGTGAAACGACTAGGTAAGTGAACAAAACTGAGCAAGGGTAGTCCTTGCTCACTTGCTAAGCTGAATCTTTTTCTTTATTCTCCCTAAATAATTTTTCATATTCATTGAAATCCAAATCCATTTCTTTTATATAGTCTGGTATAAGTGAAAAATCAAGAATGGATGCTTCTGGTCTGTTGTTTTCTAGAAAATCTTTATAACTTGAATATTGGTACTTTTCTAAAAATTCTCCTGCTTCCTTCTTATTTTTAATACCATCTTCTTTCCATTTTTTCTCAATTATCGAAAGTGGGTTCAGATGTACATAAGAAAATATATACATATACTGTGACTCATTATCTATATGTTCCGATCTGAAAGGGTGTGTGAATAGGGGACCACTTCTCTCGTATTTTGTATTGAAATACATCGAATATGCGGTTAAAAGTTTACCCATAAATTTACTGATTCCATTTTCGGTGTGTTCGTATAAAATCAAATGAAAATGATTTGGCATTAGGCAATAACCTACAATTGATACTAAAGTTTTTTCTCTTTCCAACTTGAAAATATTTTCTAAATCATTTTGGTTTTCTCGTAAAAAATTATCCATTCTGAATGATTGATTTTGATTCATAATATACAATAAAGCCGTGAAGCGTTTATAATCTTTATCGTTCATGAATATTTTTCTTTTTTCTACTCCCCGAGAATAGATATGATAATATTCATTCTCCGCAAATGATGTTTCTCTATACATATGCAGTTATTATATACAAATATAAAAACTGAGCAAGGGTAGTCCTTGCTCAGTTTCTCATTTTTGTTGTTTTTTATTTTTACTTCAACGCTGCGTCGAGTTTCTGCTTTACGGCTGAAAGTGGTTCTGCGCCATCAATTGTGTCTAATACTTTTCCATTAACCAAGATAAAACCTTTTGGTGTGCCGGTGACTCCAGCTTTTTGTCCTTCAGCTTTAGAATCTGAAATCGCTTGAGCGTATTTGCTTGCATCTAGACATTGATTAAAGGTAGCAGTATTTAATCCTAGAGTTTTTGCAAAAGATTTTAAGTTTGGATTAGAAAATCCACCTTTGTTTTCTCCATTTTGATGAGCGTAAAGATAATCATGATATTCCCAGAATTTACCTTGATCTCCAGCACATCTAGCAGCTTCGGCTGATTGGATTGATTCTGGTCCTAGGAAAGCCCAATCTCTATAGACGAATTTTACACTTCCATTTTTAACGAGATCATTTATGTAAGGCATAAATGGAGCCCATGTTGCATCTTTTTGTTGTAAATATTTAATTGCCTCAGAATTTGGTGCTAGACCAGAAACTGCTCCACAGAAAGGACATTGAAAATCTTCATATATGATAAAAGTGACTTTTGCGTTTGGATTGCCTATTGTTCTGTCGTTTTGGGTAACTGGGGCAGGGGCTACCGATGTCTTAACGGCATTAGTGTTATTATTTGTTGGAGTTACAGATGTATTATTATTTCCTTTAACTAAAATTGCTCCAGCTATCATCAAGCCCGCTATTATTATTGCTCCAGCAATTTGTCTCTGGCTCTCATTTTTATTTCCTCCATTATTTCCAGCGATATTTTCTTCCATTTGTTTTATAAATTTTTAATCAATTATTAATATTACTATACTATCATATATTGTGAATATGATATAATGGTTATGTTATAAAACAAGTGGTCTTTTTATTAATTTAATGGTCCCTCACGGGATAAAAAAATATATGTGTAATGGAACAGGTTGTTGTAAAGGTAAGTGTGTTTGTAAAAAAATTAGAAATTGTTTATTGATAATAGGGGGTTTAAACTGGGGTTTGGTAGGTATTGGGATGTTGATGGGTAGTGATTAGAATGTTGTAAAAATGATTTTTGGTAATTGGCCAACAGTTGAGGCTATCGTTTACATATTAGTAGGTATTGCAGCTATTATGAAGATTTTTGGTTGCAAATGTCACAAGTATGTAGGTGAATGTTGCTCTGCTGATGCTTCACCAAAGATGGATCAAAGTATGTAATATACGTTTTTTCTCTTGAAAAAGCCCCTTTTTATAGGGGGCTTTTTCGTTTACTTTTTTAGTATATATGTTAAACTATAGGTTCATTTATGGCTTCAATTTTCAACATTATACTTTATGTGTTTATTTTCCTGTCTGTCTATGTGCAGGTGTTTTTCTTTGTTACTTTTCTTGAAAATAGGAAAAAAATTGTCATTAGAAACGGGGGAATAAAATTAGATTTTTATCCAGCAGTGACGATTACTGTGCCTTGTTTCAATGAAGAAAAAACAGTTTCTGAGACTGTTTCGTCATTATTTGAATTAAATTATCCAAAAGACAGGCTTAAAATATTTTTGATTGATGATGGGTCTACAGATAATACTTGGAAAATAATTTCTAAATTTTCTAAGTACCCAAATATTAAAGTTTTTCATAAAGAAAATGGAGGGAAGCATACTGCGCTTAATTTGGCTCTACAAAATATAGAGACTGATTTTTTTGGTTGCTTAGATGCAGACTCTTTGGCTCATCCAGAGTCGCTTGTTCGTATTATGAGTTGTTTTGAGAAGGATGCAAACAATATGGCAGTCATTCCGTCAGTTGTTGTAAATGCTCCAAAAAACTTTATTCAAAATGCCCAAAAGGCAGAGTATGATATGGGTGTTTATTTTAAAAAGATGCTTGGATTTTTAGGTGCTATCAATGTGACTCCTGGACCTTTTACGATTTTCCGTAAAGAAGTTTTTGAAAAGATAGGTCCATATAGACATGGTCATAATGCGGAGGACATGGAGATAGCGTATCGTATGCAAAAGAATCATTGCAAGATTGAACATTGCAATGATGCTTTTATCTATACCAATTCGCCATCTTCAGTAAAGAAATTATATAAACAAAGATTGCGTTGGATCTATGGTTTTATAAACAATACTTTGGATTATAAAAGCGTTTTATTTAGAAAGAAATATGGGAATTTTTCTGTTTTTACTTTGCCGATGGGGATAGTTTCTATCTTGTCTGTCAGTTATCTTTTTGGAAAAATAATTTATAATATATTTGATTTTTTATATTCAAAATTATTGCAGTTTGAGGCTGTGGGTCTAAATTTTAGTTCAAAGAAAATTGTTTTTGATTCATTTTATATAAATGCCCAGCCTTTCTTTTTCCTTATGATTGTCGTTTATTCTTCAATTATTTTTGCGATAATTTTAGGTAGATATATGACAAAAGAGAAAAGTCTCTTCTCTTTAAATACTTTATATTTCTTTCCAGTTTTCAGTATCATTGCTCCATTTTGGCTCTTGAAAGCTGTATATAATACTATATTACAAAGGAAACCAGCTTGGAGATAAATATATGAATAATAATTTTGATTGGAGAAAATATTTAATTGTGTTCTTAATAACTGTTTGTTTGTTTTTAACAGCAAGCTTTATAAGCAATTTTTTCAGTGAAAAAAAGGTAGATGAAATGAAATCTATTCAGGACAATATAGCGATAAACATACTTTCTTCAGAGACGCAATTTTCCCTTTTGCAAGAATCTTCTTGCAAATATGTTTCTGGTTCTGTTCTTTCAGGTGAGCTTGATGAACTCGGTAAAAAGTTAGAGTGGAGTCAAACTAATTTAGGTGATACAGATGAAGTTACCTATTTAAAGAAATACTATTCACTTCTTGAAATAAAAGACTATCTCTTGATGAAGAAAGTTTCTGTCAGCTGTGGCACCAAGTCTGCTTTTATTCTATATTTTTACACTACAAAAGATAATTGTAGTGAATGTGAGAAAGAGGGTATGGTGCTTTCTGATTTAAGAGATAAATATCCAGAACTCCGTGTTTATTCTTTCGATTATGCTACTGATTTATCAGCGATTAAGTCTCTTCTTCAAATATATAAGATAAAAGATACAGAGCTTCCTGCGCTTGTCGTAGATGACAGTCTTTTGACCGGTTTCCATAGTGTTAGTGATCTTGAAACACAAATATTAAAGTCTTCTAAGCTCCAATTAAGAAAATAATAGATACTTAGATAGGTTTGTATACTATTTCACAGGTGTAACTCGTAGGTAAAATTGTTTTACATCTTTTTTGGTAGAATTTTTGGGCTAGATTTTTGATATTTTCATTAAGGGACACAAAGGCTTTTATTTGTGAACTATATTTGTAAATATTTTCTATTTTTTCTGCAAGCTCGGCTTTGTTTAATTCAATTGGAACTTCTTCAAATTTTATATTTTCTGTTTTTTCTAAATATGTTTTTAAATTACCAAGTCCAAAAGAATTAAATTCATAGACATAAGGAAAGTCCTCATAAATAAAGAAATGTACATTTATTTTAGTGTTATTTTTTAATACATTCATAAATGCATTATGTAATATCTGATGATCTGGATGAGTAATCTTTGATCCAAAAGTTGCTGGTCCATATATAAAGACTTCTTTGTTTTGGTATGTGTTTATTAGATTTTCTATATCTTTTTCAATGTTTGTTTCAATACCTGTGTCTTCTTTTCTGTATTGAAAATCAGGATAATCATAATTCTTTATTACTGTATTTATATTTGATAATGCATTTTTATTTTCTATCAATCTTTGTTGCATCGCCGTATTACTATCAGAGAATCCGGAAATTTTGTCCCATTTTGTATGGATGATTTTATTTGGATTTTTTGTAAAAAAAGTAGCGAGCAATATCTGATTTTCTCTTTTTGACATTAGTCCGCCTAGAGAAAGAACTCCATCATCAAGGTGGGGGGACAAGATGATGGTTTCACTGTTAGCGAGTCTGGCCATTTCATCACTAGTATTATCTAGCATATTAATAGTGTTTGATATTTCTGTAAAAGAAAATAAAATAACTAAAAAAGATATTGAGATAACTAAACTTATAATTAAAGAAGATTTTTTCATAAATCTTTTGTTGAGCCACCTCTCGGATTCGAACCGAGGACCTTCGCTTTACAAAAGCGTTGCTCTACCAACTGAGCTAAGGTGGCGATTATTTAACTTAAAAATAACTAAATACTATCTTGTTCTTTTGCATATCTACCAAAACAGCTAATGTGGCAATTATTAACTTTTATATACTACCATAATTATAAATTTTCTTCTCGTTTTATCTTGTGTCTAATTTCTCTGATTTTGCTCTTATATTCTCCGATGATTTTCAGGAATTTAGATATTTCTTTTTTTTCTCCGTTTATGTTGCTCTTTGTGGTCATATTTTTTATCTTATTTTTTACTTCATGGTATTTGATCTTTAAAAAGTTTGCTGATATGACATAAGATCTGACTGTCGTTACTAATATCTTATGTTCATATTTCTTTAAATTTTCTATGGTGAAATGTTTAAAACAATCCATGTGCTGTAATCCAAACATAACTTCTCCACATGGGACAGTTTGCCCACTTCGTAGTAAATAAAGCTTTCGCCACATCATGGCGATTATAGAAATAAGTGACACAAAAAATATAATAAGGAGAATAGAAGTTTGATTCAGTAAAATCATATTAAATAAATTTAATTATATTGAATAACGCTTTACCTCTTTGATTTTTGCCTTATTCTTTTCCAGAAGCTTCCCGACTGTCTCGCTGGAATTTTCACTTGCGTTCTTGATGAAAGCTTGGTCTAACAGAGTTCGCTCTTTGAAATAAGTTTGGACTTTTCCTTCTAATATCTTTTTCTTTATTTCCTCTGGCTTGTTTAGGCCTTCGACGTCTTTCTGGAAGAGCTCAGTTGTGGATTTTCGTAATTCTGCAGTTATTTCTTCAGGTTTTATGAATTCTGGTTTCATTGCAGTGATATGCATCGCTATGTCTTTTGCAAGTTCTGCACTTCCTCCTTCGAGGCTCACAATTACACCGATTTTATTATTGTGAACATAATTTCCGAGGACATCTCCTTTCATTTCAAACACTTCTCCAAGTTGAATATTCTCTCCAGTTTTCTGGATTATCATATCTATCATTTCTTTAGCTTCTTTTTTCATCTTTTCTAATCCGTCTTTTGCAGCTTTTTCAGTGAGCTTGGTGAGTACATTTCTGAAATCTTCATTTCTGGAAACGAAGTCTGTCTCACAGTGAAGGGGGACAAGGACTGCCTTTTTCCCCTCAATCTTTATCATGACTGCACCATCTTTAACTTCGCGATTTACTTTTTTGAGGGCGATGTCAGAGCTTGTCTTTTTAAGAATAGCTAAAGCTTTTTCCATATTGCCCCCAGCTTCTTCTAGAGCTCGTCTGCATTGCATTACAGAAATTCCAGTAGCATCTCTAAGTTCTCGAACAAGTTCAACAGTAATTTCTTTAGTCATAAATTTATATTAACTTTAGTTATTTTTATTAGGCTTCCTTAACAGGTACAGAGTTCTGACCTATTTTGTAAGCATTAGCTATTTGTGTAATGAAAAATTTAATAGAAGGGATGCTGGAATCGTTACCAATGATAGGGTAATCAATGCCTTTTATGTTTGAATCAGAGTTTACAGGGGAGATTATAGGAACATCTTTATTTTTAGCTTCTGTCGCAGCGATGTGTTCAGCTTTTGCGTCTACGATAAATAATGCATCAGGAGTTTTCTTTAGACCAAGGAGTCCGGTGTAATATCTTGCGAGTTTTTCCATTTTCTTTGCCATAACGACTCTTTCTTTCTTCGTGTATTTATCTAGTGCGCCTTCTTTGCTGTCTCTTTGGTAATTTTCTAATTCTGTAATTCTCTTTTTGATTTCTGTAAAATTTGAAAGCGTACCGCCGATCCATCTTTCGTTGACATAAGGCATGTTTAAGGATTCAGCGATACTTTTTGTCACTTCTTTTGCTTCAGGCTTTGTTCCGACGAAAAGAATGACTTTGCCTTTTGGGCTTATCTTTTTTACGAATTCTTCAGCTTTTTCTAACATAATGCTTGTCTTTTCAAGGTCTATTATGTCTGTTTTGTTCTTTGTGGCATATATGTATTTTGAAAGGCTCGGGTGCCTTCTCGTTTTTGAATACCCATAATGCGCGCCGACTTTGAACATTTTTTCTATGATTGTGTCGGAACTTTCTTTAATATCTTTTGTTTTTGGCATGGGAGTAATATTAGCAGAAAGCCCTGCCTTTTGCAAATTATTTTTTGCTTGACTTTTTGCGGCGGGGGGTACACTTATGGGTATTATTAATAACTTTAATTTCAATTTTATGAATATTGAAAATCCGATTAAAAAGGAAGAAGCTTTAATTGACAAAATTGATCGAAAATTTACTCTCACAGATAGTGTCAGAAGGCGGGCGATATCTTGGATTTGTGGACACTGTGGTGTTTCAGGTGGTTTTGCACTTAATTCAGGTGGTGCTGATGCAGAAGTTGGAAGAGGTCATATTAGTAAAGAGAGGCTGATTAGTAGATCTGAAAATAAGGAAAAAGCTGAAGCAGCCTTTCGTCTAATGGGCAAGGCTACAACCGGATGGCGTGATACAAGTCCACTTTCTGAACAAGATAAAAATGATGCGAAATTACTCGGTATTGAAATTCCAGCCGAACTCAATGATAAAAAATAGACTTCTCGTATTGACTTTTACTTAGCACTAGGTATATACTTACAGTACAAAGTGCCGAAAGGCTCCGAGAAACCCCGCCAAAAGCGGGGTTTCGAGTTTCTAGGAATATTTTATGGTAAAATATTTTGTATGAATAAAATAAATATCTATATTGATGGAAATAATTTATATCGTGGAGCTAAAGAACTTGGATTTGAAATAGATTATAAAAAATTTAGGGGATGGTTGCGTCAAAAATATAATCCTCAGACAATATATTTATTTATTGGACTTGTTCCAGAGAGAGTGAAGTTTTATAAACACCTTCAAGAGTGTGGTTATATTTTAATTTTTAAACAGACAGTTTCAGTTGATGGAAAAGTTAAAGGTAATTGTGATGCCGAACTTGTATTGAATACTGTTTCAGATTTTTATACGAAAGCATTTACCTCCTGTATTTTAGTGACAGGTGATGGTGATTTTGGGTGCTTGGTAAAATTTTTGGAAGAGAACGAATCAATTAGTGGCATACTTGCGCCAGATAAAAAGAAATGCTCTTTTTTTGTTGAGAAATAAAAATATCGAGATAACTTTTCTGAACGATCATTATCATAAATTTTCAAAGAGGGCCTAAAAAGAAAAAGCCCCCGATGCAGACGTATCTGCATAAGGGTCTTTTTCATAGTTATAGGCATATTATATAGGAATGTTTATTTTTATGCAAGTGCCCATTCCTTTGCCAAAAAGACTTTTTTCGGTTAAGATGCAAGTATGATAAACAGCATGAAGCAATCGGAACTTTTTACTAAAATGCGCAAGGAAGCACCATCGGACGAAGTGTCAAAAAACGCCGAGCTACTCATCCGCGGAGGCTTTGTTCATAAGGAAATGTCCGGAGTTTACAGCTATCTGCCTCTCGGTTTGCGAGTGCTCAGGAAAATTGAAAATATAATCAGAGAAGAAATGGATAAAGTCGGCGGGCAGGAAGTCTTGATGTCTTCTTTTCAGCCGAAAGAAAATTGGGAAAAAACCGGACGATGGGAATCTATGGATGATTTATATAAAGTGAAAGATTCTTCCGATAGGGAAGTTGCCTTAGGGCCGACTCACGAAGAAGTCGTCGTGCCTATTTTGAAAAATTATGTTTCTTCTCATAAAGATTTTCCCGCAAATCCACCTCTTTCAATTTACCAAATCCAAAATAAATTCAGGATGGAGCTTCGGGCAAAGTCCGGAATGCTTCGGGGCAGGGAATTTATGATGAAAGACATGTATTCTTTCCATACTTCCCAAGAAGATTTTGAAAAATTTTACGCCAAAATGCAGGATGTCTACAAAACTATTTTCAGCAGAGTCGGCATCGGGCATCTGACTTACCTGACTTTCGCTTCGGGTGGAACTTTCTCAAAATATTCGCATGAATTTCAGACTCTCTCCAGCGCCGGCGAAGACACGATTTATATAGATGAGGCAAGTGGTATTGCTTTAAACAAAGAAGTTTTTACCGACGAAGTTTTGAGTCAGATGAACTTGAAAAAAGAAAAGCTAGTCGAGCATAAAGCCATCGAAGTCGGCAATATTTTTGATTTAAAAACAAAGTACTCAAAGCCCTTCGATTTGTCATATACTGACGAAAAAGGCGAAAAACACACTGTTTTGATGGGTTGCTATGGTATAGGCCTTTCGCGCCTTCTAGGGACGGTTGTGGAGGTTTTATCGGATGATAAGGGTATTATTTGGCCGGAATCAATCGCGCCTTTTGCCGTTCACTTGCTTGTTTTGGGTGAAGATGAAGCAGTCCTAAAAGAAGCTGGAAAAGTTTACGATAGCTTGAGTAAGGTAAATATTCCTGTTTTGTTTGACGATAGGCCTGGCGTGTCTCCGGGAGAAAAATTTGCCGGTTCGGACTTGCTCGGCATTCCGATGAGAGCGGTCATTTCCGCGCGAAGCATGAAAGAAGGAGGAGTAGAAATAAAAAAAAGAACTGAAGAAAAAGGGAAAGTCGTTTCTTTGGATGAATTAATAAAATTATGTTCGAAAAATTCTACAAATTAATTAGTAATGACATTGGTATAGATTTAGGCACATCAAATACCTTGGTGTATTTAAAAGGTCACGGTATCGTGATCAACGAACCTTCTGTCGTAGCAGTAAACATAAAAACAAATCAAATTCTAGCTGTAGGAGCAAAAGCCAAAGAGATGTTGGGACGAACTCCAGGACATATCAAGGCTGTGCGTCCGTTGGTAGATGGTGTCATATCAGACTTTGAAGTAACCGAAGAGATGCTCTCATATTTGATAAATAAAGCTGACAAAATGTCCAAGAAATTAGCACGACCGAGAGTCCTAGTGGGTGTGCCTACTGGTACTACCAACGTTGAAACACGAGCAGTATATGACGCTGCTAGAAGCGCTGGAGCCAGAGAAGTATTCTTAGTAGAAGAGCCTATGGCAGCTGCTATTGGTGTCAGACTTCCTATTCATGACCCAGTAGGCTCTATGATTATAGACATAGGAGGAGGCACTACAGACATAGCAGTTATATCTCTCGGTGGAGTTGTAAAATCTAAAAATCTAAAAATCGCAGGCGACAGATTAAACAATGACATCATCTCTTATATGCGTGATGAGTTTAAGATACTTGTCGGCGAGAGAACAGCAGAAATAGTAAAGATAGCCATCGGTTCTGTTTTGCCTGGTGAATATATGGAAACAGAAGTTCATGGTCGCGACCTTTTGACTGGATTGCCACGAGCTGTGACCGTTACCGATTCTGATATTCGCGAAGCGCTTAGACTTTCTATTAAAGAATTAGTGGAAGGTGTTAAAGATATGCTTGAGACTACTCCTCCTGAAATCTTGTCCGACATTATGTACAGAGGGATAACTCTTTCTGGTGGAGGGGCATTGATTCCAGGGCTTGATCAACTTTTACAAAACGTTTTAAAGATTCCTGTCTATGTGGTAGAAGATCCTCTTTCGGCAGTGGCTCGTGGAACTGGAATTATTTTAGACGATCTTGTATCTTATAAAGAAGTTTTGATCGGGAATCAAGATGAGTTACCTCCTAGATAAAAAAGCACAAAGGAAAAAGTTTCTTCGCATCATTTTTTATGCATTTATTTTATGCGTGTTGTTTTATTTTAGATTAAATATTTGGAATGGATTTTCTTATGTGGGTAATATTATTTTTCGTCCGGTTTTAGTATTGGGTA
>CAIVBM010000013.1 GCA_903904195.1 uncultured bacterium | reverse complement strand
TTTATAAAATCGCCCATACCCACCCCCTATAAAGGCTCCTATTACCACGGCGACGGAATTAGGTTTAGCCGCTTTGTAGCGTGACAGGCACAGCGGCCGGAACCAACATCACATTTCATCTATTTTTTCTGCAAAGCCAACTATAACCATTATTTTAACCAGTAATTGTTTATCAACAATCAAATTAATAAGATACCTTAAATCCGCACGAAGTTATTAAAAAAAATGTCTCCAAGCCTGTTAATAAAAAGATTCCACCCCATGATTGGGTGGTTATAAATTCACCTAATTTTGTGCATCAAAAAAAACAGGAGCATGCAGATTGAAAAATCCAATCAAACAATAAGTCCATTCAGCGGAATAAATTTTATTCTTCAGGAAATCAACAAAAGCGGCATTAGACAAGAGATAGATAAACATTTAGGCAAACGCAGTGATGATTGTACGTATTCCTACAGTGATGTCATAATTTCATTATGGTCAGTCTTTCTATGCGGAGGAGATTGTGCTGAAGATATAACGGTGCATGTGGGTGAACATTTGAAAAAAATACCGGGCATGAAAGTACCAAGTGCTGATACCATATTACGATGCCAGCAAGAATTGAAAACAGAGAAGGAAATATATACAAATGGGAAAGGAGTAGTAAATGAGGTTAACAAAAACATTGTGTTAAACCGGATGAATATTGGTATTATGAAACAGCTTCATTTATTGGAAGAGGGGATTGGGTATGATTTTGATTATGATAATCAGCTATTACCTACAGAAAAATATGATGCAAAAAGATCATACAAGCATGTTAATGGATATTTTCCTGGTATTGCCACAATAAATAATATGCCGGTATATATTGAAAATCGCAATGGAAACAGTAATGTAAAATACCGTCAAGCCGAAACTCTTGAAATGTCTTACAACTTGCTTAAAGAGGCAGGAATCAGAATACACAGAAGTCGGATGGATTGTGGTTCCTATGCAAAAGATATTGTTGATGTAGTGGAAAAGAACTGTGATTATTTTTACATAAGAGCTATGCGTTGCGATAATCTTGAGGAAATAGTAGGCAATATAGAGCAGTGGCAAACAGTAGAAATAAATTACAAACAATATGAAGTAGCATCCATAGAATATCAGCCATTTGGAATAAAAGACAAAAAATACCGGCTGGTGATAATGCGCGAGCCAAATAAAAACGGGCAAATTAATTTGTTGACTGAGGATGCCATGAAATACCGGAGTATATTAACCAGTGATTGGGTGAGCACAGAATTACAGGTAATAGAATTTTACAATAAACGTGGAGGTTCAGAAAAAGTATTTGATGTGCTGAATAATGATTTTGGATGGAACCGTATGCCATTCTCTTTTATGAATGAGAATACTGTATTTCTGATATTAATGGCCACATGTAAGAATGTGTACCAGTACTTCATTGAAAAATATGCACAACGATTGGACTTTCTGGAAAAAAATTTCCGCCTGAAAAAATTTATCTTCCGGTTTATTAATGTTGCAGGCAAATGGATAAAAAGGGGAAGGCAAAATGTGCTGAAACTTTTTACGAATAAACCTTACGAGTTAATACTGTCCCCCTAAACTCTATTAAATTTAAAATATCGTAAAGTTGCAGGCGCGACATGGAAATACTATGTCCAAACTCTAAAAAATGCAATAAAAATGCCACATCCCAAGAAAAAAACCAGGGAGTCTATCAAAAAAAATCACAGAGTTGAAGAATTTCTTCTGTCTTTATAGCAAAATACCCCTAAAAAATTATCTGGATTTTTCCAAATTTTCAGCTTGCGGATTTAAGGATAACCTTAAATCCGCACGAAGTTATTAAAAAAAATGTCTCCAAGCCTGTTAATAAAAAGATTCCACCCCATGATTGGGTGGTTATAAATTCACCTAATTTTGTGCATCAAAAAAAACAGGAGCATGC
>CAIVBM010000012.1 GCA_903904195.1 uncultured bacterium | reverse complement strand
TGGATATGCAAGCGGATATTGGAGGGGAATTAATTATTATAACGGTTCGATGGATGATGTTCGTATTTATAACAGGGCTTTATCTCAAGCTGAAGTCACAGCTTTATACAATATAGGTAAGTCCGCACATCCATAATTTGTTTAAACTAACTAAGTATTTTCTAATCCAAAGATGAGCATGAAATGAAGGACGTGAAGGAGATCATTTCTTGAGGTACGAATTTAAAGTTTTTAAATAATTCTTCTTTTTTCTGTTGCATTTCACTTGCAAACTCATTGTCGCTTTTAGCATACGCAACTGAATCTAATTTTTCAAGGGTGATGCCTAGTTTTAAGTATTGCTCGCAATTTGGTAGGGATCGGAATTTTTGATACGGCGTCATGTAGATGTCGTATTTTTTCTTTTCTTTGCCTCTTTTGTCGACCGTTAAAGTGGCAAAGCCACAGGGATGGTGGTAATTTAAGTAAACGTTTAAATATTCTCTACAAAAGTGATTAATTACACCCGCGAATCTTTTTGGGATATGAACATATCCCATATGTTTTCTTACAACTGATCCATTCTTGCTTTCGACCAAAGCGTTGTCATTGGTTTTTCTTGCTCGTGATTTAGTTTGATCAATTAAAAGTTTGTTTAGTAACTTCGCCACCGTCTTATTAATATATTCGCTACCGTTATCCGAATGGAAATTAAGAATCACAAACGGGTATTGAGCGAGTAATTCTTCTAAGAGTGGAAGTAAGTATTTTTCCGATATTTTTTCTACTGTTCCAACAATTTCCCATTGGGTTATCTCATCAACTAGGTTGATATGATAAACACCCTTTTCTTTGTCTAAATCGCCCTGATGCACTGAATCTACGCGTAAATACCCTGGTTGACCGTAAGGGTTGGGCTTTCTTCTTTCGCCGATTTTGATTGAGACGGAAACAGTTTTCTTAACAGTCAAAGAATGTGATTCGTATTGTCGCGTGACCCTTAAATTGTAGATATGCGAAGACGAGACTTGGCTAATATTTTTGTATGCTTCTTTTCCAAAGATTTCATACTCTCGTTGCAAGATTGTTTTAGTAGCTGGACCAGAGAGACGATGATGCAAATTATCTGTTTCAATTAAAAGGGCTGTATCGGTTGCGGTATATTTTCTACTAAAAGCATTTTTCTTTTTAGAAGAAAGACCAGTGATTCCTTTTTCTTTTTTAAGATTGATTATTCTCGTTATTTGTGAATCAGACAAACTAGTCATTTTTTTAATATATCCTCTGACCGTTCCTCTCTCTTTCTTTTTTAAAGAGAAATACCGAAATCGAGTTAAGGTTTCATTAATCCAGGCATACATTTCTTTTTTGGAAGTAGCTTTAAGTTGGAGACTCGAACCCAACTTTGCAAACTCCCGAATTTGTTCTAAACTAACCATGTGTGAGTCATTCATTTTTATTGTCATAAATCAATCATGTCTGATTCACACGCTTTTGCAAGACGAGCGTTTTTCATGCTCGTTTTGCATTAGAAAGCGTTACTCATTTCATGCTCATGTTGCGTTGGACAAGGCTTTGGGTTGACGGAATGCTGGATTAGCGATATATTATCTATATATTTTCATGGTTTTTAATATTCCGGTGTGGCGCAATGGTAGCGCGGTTGCCTGTAAAAAATTGCAGCTTTCTCGAGTAATTGAGATTGAAAAACGAGGTGAATTGCGGGAAATCTAAGGGTTTATCCTAAGACAATCCGCAGCCAAGCCCATAATTATTATGGGAAGGTTCAGAGACTATCCCGTAAGGGAGTACTCCTTAATTTAAGGGGGAAGCGCCTCGCCCCTAATATTGCTTTGCAATAAAGGGTGATGAGATAGTCCACTCCTTTTGGAAACATTAGGGCAAGTGTAAGCAATAGGTTGTAGGTTCGAATCCTACCACCGGAGCCATATGGGATGAGCAGAGCCAAAAGCTCTGCTTTTCTCTTTATTTAGTCCTATTTTAGGCGGTTCGAACGTATCGTTTTTTGAATTTACCCCAGATGAGACGAATTGCATGGGTAATAGCGCATTTTGCACGTCAATCCCGAGTATTTTGTCTTTTAAGAGCAGGTTCGAACCTAAGCCGGCCAAAAGCATTTTCTTGGCC
>CAIVBM010000011.1 GCA_903904195.1 uncultured bacterium | reverse complement strand
ATCTGACTGTTCTGTGACAAATGGTATTCAGATGTCTTGTGTCACTCCTGACCTAGGAGCTTATGGGACAAAAAATGCATATCTCGCATGTCTTGATTCATATGGCAACAAAGACACGAGTGGCTCAGCTACACATATCTCATACACATATCTCGGAGCATCAGGAGGAGGTGGTGGCGGTGGAGGAAACACTCCTACTCCTGTGACCCCTTCACAAAATATTTACACCTTATCTATAAATGGAGGAGCGGGTTCAACAAACTCAAAACAAGTTAATTTAAATTTCTCTTCATCAAATACGAGCATTAATGCTGTAATATTATCTACTAATCCTGATTTCTACAATTCAGTTACAGTTCCATACAATAATTCCACCACTTCTTTCAATCTCTGTGGCAATAGTGCGTCTTGTTTGGATGGTAATTACATTGTCTATGCAAAGTTTATAGATAATCATGGTTTTGCGATGCCGGCTATTTCTTCCTCAATTACTCTCAAAACTGTTTCGCTTATTGCTCAAGTAGTGAATGGTACAAAAGAAACTATTACAAATATTTCAAATACAATTTCTAATATTTTTACACCGACAAAACAAGAAACAAATACTTCTAACACTTCAACAAATACATCAGTTCCACAAGTTTCTGAGAATTCTCTTCAAAATAAATTAAGCAATGCCTTTGCGTCAAGTATTAGGAATTTCGTTTTTGCTGATTTTCCAAAAGATTTTAAAGCGATTGTAGAAAAGTTTCCTAAATTAAGTAGCGCATTGAAGAAGGATAGTACCACACTTTCACTTCCTGGAGTATCTGATTTGCTTAAACTTCCAACAGACATTGTTTTCGCTAGAACAGCAGATGAAAAGATAGATTTAAATGTAAAACTTTCTCTAGGTCAAAATGGTTTAGCGTTGCAAACTCTAAATACTATTCAAGGTCAGAATCTAAAACTTGCTTTACGTCCTCTTGGATTAGCCAAGAGTATAGAAGGGTATTTGATATTTAAGGGAAGTGCTGTGGCGGGAGGACTATCCTATGGAAACGCTCTGACTGCGTCTGTGGCTAATGCAGCATCTGATAATGTTGATTCTTCTGTCAATCTTGTGTTAAATAAATTCTCTTATGAAGATTCTGGAAATGGTGTATGGACTGCTGACGTCGCTTCTCCATTTGCTACTGGCCAATATGAACTACGCACCTTTGTTAATTACAAGAATAGTAAAATTAATTCAAAACAAATTAGTATGGTTGTCGTAGTTGATCCAGAAGGATATGTTTATGAGAAGTCAAATGATGGAAAGGAGACGCGACTAGACAACGTTTCAGTTTCAATCTTTTATTTAAACCCTAAAACCAAGGTCTACGAGCTATGGCCTGCTTCGGATTTTCATCAAGTAAATCCTCAAATTACTGATGTTACTGGAAGATATTCGTTTTTAGTGCCTGCAGGTTCATATTATCTATCTGTCACTTCGCCTGACTTTTATGATTATATGAGTATGCCATTTAAAGTAGAAGAGAGTAGGGGAGTCTTTATGAATATAGAACTTACACACAAATTCAACATTTGGAACCTCTTTTCTTTCTAATAATACAATAAATGGCAGAATAGATTTTGTTGTGTTAAAATATCAAAATGAATAAAAAGGTATTTTTATCAGGTGTACAGCCTTCAGGCAAGCCCCATATTGGTAATTATTTTGGTGCGATGAAGCAATTCGTTGACTTGCAAAATGAGCATGACGGCTATGTTTTTATCGCAGATTATCATGCCTTGCATTCTTTGCGAAATCCGAAGGAAATGAACGAAAATATAAAGAATATTTTGCTTGATTATCTTGCAATCGGTATTGATCCCAAAAAAGTCACATTTTTTAAACAGAGTGATATCTCTGAACATACAGAGCTCACTTGGATTTTTGACACTATTACAACTATGCCGTTTTTGATGCGTGCGCATGCATACAAAGATGCAGAAGCAAAGAATAAAGAGATAGATGTGGGTACTTTTAATTATCCTGTTTTGATGGCGGCTGATATTTTACTTTATAGTCCCGATGTTGTTCCTGTGGGTGCAGATCAAAAACAGCATGTGGAGATTGCTCGCGACATCGCAGAAAAATTTAACAGTACTTATGGAGAAACTTTTAAATTACCAAATTCAAAGATAATGAAGGACATGGCAATAGTCCTAGGTACAGATGGACGCAAGATGAGCAAGAGTTATGGCAATACCATACCACTTTTTGCCGAATATGAAGAAATTAAAAAATGTGTAATGAGTATCGTGACGGATTCAAGTGGAGGTATTCCGCAAAATGTATTTGCGATACACAGACTTTTCCGCCCCGAAGCCGAATTAAATAAAATTTACAAAGAAAAATCCGGCAAGTATAAAGATCTAAAAGAGATGCTGGTAGAAGATATGGAAAAATTCATCGCTCCGCTCCGTGAAAGGCGCAAAGAATTTGCAAAAGATATTCCAAAAGCCTTAGCTATCCTAAAAGCTGGTAGCGAAAAAGCTAAAAAAGTAGCTTCTAAAAAGATGGAAGAAGTTAGAGAGAAAATAGGCGTTCAAGTATATTAAAAATATAAATATAATTATGCAAAACAGAGTATATATCAAAGATTTAAAGGATAATATCGGCAAGGAAGTCATCATAGCTGGATGGGTGGATGTCAGGCGTGATCAGGGAAAGATGGTTTTCTTTGATATGCGTGATATGACTGGTAAGGTGCAATGTGTGGCATTGCCTAGCCGAGCGGAAGTAATTGAAAAAGCGAAACAAATCAGGCCAGAATGGGTTTTGAAAATTACCGGTATGGTAAACAAACGTCCGCCAAAAAATGTGAAAGCTGGCGTGTTGAATGGTGAAGTGGAATTAGAAGTGACAGGAATAGAAGTTCTTTCGAAAGCAGTTGATTTACCTTTTGAACTTAATGAATCTGTAAATCTTGATACTCATCTTGATAATCTTCCATACACCCTACGTTCAGAAAGGACCAAAGATATTTTTGCGATGCAATCTAGTATCTTGGAAGCATATCGTTCATCGTTGCGTTCCCAAGGATTTATGGAATTTATGTCTCCAGGTATTGTAGGTGGAGATGCTGAAGGTGGAGCCGCTGTTTTTAAAATAGATTATTTTAAGGACCACAAGGCATATTTGGCTACAAGCCCGCAATTCTATAAACAAATAATGGTGGGTGCATTCGAGCGTTCATGCACTATCGCTAAAGTATTTCGTGCTGAAAAAAGTGCTACGACTAGACACTTGAGTGAAATAACTCAAATGGATTTTGAAATGGGTTTTATTGAAAATGAACGAGAACCAATGAAAGTTCTAGAAAAAGCAGTTCGAGATACGATAAAAGTAGTGAGTAAATTACACAAAGACATGTTTGCTCGTTTTAATACGACGGTGCCTGAAATTCCCGCAGAAATTCCAGTGTTTACTTT
>CAIVBM010000010.1 GCA_903904195.1 uncultured bacterium | reverse complement strand
AATGATACTCTTCCGGGTAATGCGAATGCGTTTTACTATGGTGCAATGCGAGAACAAGCAAAAAAAATCTATTTCTGCTATAAAGATTGTAACTCAGATGTGCGTCTTTATGACTTCTCAAAAAATATCGGTGATACTTTACAGATTCAATTGGGTTCGTGCAACTATAATTACAAAGACAATGCAGTGGTAACGGGTATAGATACTATAATGATAGATGGAAAATACAGAAAGCGGTTTCATATTAATTCTATTATGGATGAATCGTTGTGGATTGAAGGTATTGGAAGTACCAATGGATTGTTTTATCCTGTGATTCCCCCATTAAGCTGTATTTGTTCATGGAATTTGGTATGTTTTCATCAAAACAATTCAGCAGTATTTGTGAATCAGAATAATGCATTAAGCTATTTAGCGCCAAATTTAACCTGTTTTCCTTCAACAATAGATGGTGTGAACAATCCTATTGAGAAAAAATTATTTACAGTTTCACCAAATCCTGTAAATGATTATATGTCGATTCAATTCGCTGACGAGAATGTTCCTCTCAGTACATCTGTAGAAATATTAAATGTACTGGGTAGAAGTGTGAAAACAATTTTAATTAGCAATTCTTTGGAATATAAGTTGGATTTTTCGGATTATTCCGCCGGGATTTATTACGTATTGCTAAGGTATAAGGATAAAACAGAATCGCATAAGATAATTAAACTGTAAGATAGTAGTTATAAACGCAGCTGGCGCAAGTTTGTAACTTGTGTATTGCTTTGAAAAAGCAATTGATTCTACTTTTTTGCTCTTAGTAGCAACACACCGATTACAAATTGGCGCGAACGTGGGACAAATCTCAGTGGCGGTACGCAAATTTTGTACGTTTAATGCAAAGAATATTTCCGGCAGGACGGAAGAACCTAAATAACAAAAAAGAAAATGGCAATACCAATGAAAAAATACATTTTACCTATTCTGATAGTAATTGCTTTTATTTCAAATTCGTGCACTGATTACAGCAACGTGAAATTAATTTCCGGAACGGTTTGGAGGTGTAGCAGTTTTACAGATGTTGAAATGGCACAAACGTACGAATATGTAGAATTTCATTTTATTTCAGAAACGCAAGTTCAAATGTGGGAAAAGAAGAAAAATGAGTATCTCTACCAGTCTTCAGGCACGCTTAAATATTCTATTAGTGGCAAAACTATTACCATTACAATTCCTGCTATACCACAAGAGATTACAATCAGGGATCCTTCCACACCACAAGATATAGAAGGTGTTATTGAATACAATAAATTAACTGTGCCCTTTACTAATTAGGGTCTGCTTAAAAACGCAGAACTTATTGTTAGTCAATATTATATGGTTATTTTTGTGCAACTAACTGCAAGGAAATATGACATCACCCCGTAAAAAGCGTGCACAAGTGCCGGAATATGTAAGTCCAAAGCAATTAACGTTGGCTGGATTTGAAAATCCATTTGATCAAAAACTGAGTACAACAAACCGTTGGGTTGTCTTATCTCATCTTATCCCATGGGATGAAATTTGCAATATGTACTTTAAGTTTGTTCCAAAAGGACAAACAGGTCGTCCAGCATTAAATCCTCGTATTGTAATTGGTTCACTTATCATAAAGCATATGTGCAACCTAGATGACCGCGAAACCGTAGATCAAATTTCGGAAAACATTTACATGCAATACTTTCTGGGTTATCCAAGTTTTACCAACGAAAAACCATTCGATGCCTCTCTTTTTGTTGAGTTTCGCAAGCGTCTTGGATTAGAAAATCTCAATGCTATCAACGAAAAGATAGTTGCTATT
>CAIVBM010000009.1 GCA_903904195.1 uncultured bacterium | reverse complement strand
GAAATGGTCAATTAGTTCTTTTTGAATCGCTCCCCAACCCTTTACTTTAGTATGCCAGCTTTGCTGATTATGCATCAGTATAAGGTATAATTGTTTTACTAATCCTTTATCATTACTCCAAGCCCCTTTTGATTTATACATCAAACGGGATAAATTAGTACATTTTCATTTGTGAAAAATTGGAACTTTAAAGTCAACAGATTTTTTAAATTATCATCATATTCCAAGTTGATTGTTTGAAAAAAGCTGGTTATTGCAAGGTGAAATTTGGCTGGTGAATCATAATATTTTCCATATAGTATTGTTTTTTTTGTAAACTTCCATAACCGTTCTATGATGTTCAAATTTGGAGAATACGAAGGCAAAAACAAGAGAGTAATGTTTAATTGCTTAGCCGCTTCTTCAACGAATTTGCAGTGTTGATAGCGGGCATTGTCTAAAACAATTTTCAATGGCAAATTACCATAATGTTCTCTAAGTTGTTTCAAAAAGGTTACAATGGTGTCAGCGTTAATAAAGGTAGTATTACTGCAGGTGATTATTTCTTTTGTAATAGCATTTACAGCACCCAATATATTAATTCTGTTGCGTCCGGCTGATGCTTTTATAAATAGTCGAGCAATACACCACATTGCACAAATAAAGGGCTGTAAGATAAAATGAGCCGCATCCATAAAGAGTAAATGACATTCTCCATTTTGTGCTTCTTTAATTACAGGTTCCAATGTTGTTGTTACCCATTGTTGCTGTTTTTCCGCATCTGCTTTGGCAGGGATATGTCCAGTTTTGATGTAACGCAAACCGTGCCGTTTCATAAAAGTTCGCACTTGAGTAGGGCTGCGACTAATACCGGTCATTTCTTCAATTCTCACCTTTGCTTCATTTGTATTCATCGGTGGACGTTGGTTAAAGGATTTCAATATGCTCACTGAATGATTTTCTAATATGCTCTTATTAGTGCCATAATAAAACTGACAGAGCGATTCAAATCCACCTTGCTCATAGGCATGTATGCATTTACTCACTGCATGGCGATGTAATCCTGCAAATTTCCCAATAACTGTATTGGATGATTTACTCGTAGCTTTCATATAGACGGCATGAATTCTTTTTTGTACAGTTGGGCATGGATAATGAAATCTTTCATAATTTAGCCGCTTAATTTCAGTCAAACTGAGTTTTATTTGAAGCATATCATTTGCGTTTTTGACGGACACAATATGGTATGTTTCTTTTATATTTTCAATACCCTCGCAAATTTTTTATTAACAGGTTGATGTTCATAAATCAAAATGGTTTTTAATGCACTTACAAAATGTACTATTTTATCCCGTTTTTAGTATAAAAGAAATAATAATCATGGATTTATTGGGTAATGAAATTGTGAACTATAAAGATATCAATGAAAACAGGAAATCAATCAATCTTACCGAATTGAAACAAGGAATTTACTTTGCAAAAATTATAACGGCAAGCAACGATATTTTTGTAAAAAAGTTTATCAAAATTTGAAAAACGCGGCCACTCTGAAAAGTCTTTTTTTACACAAAAACGCTAACACAGATACACAGGGAGATGGTTTTCCGGATTTTCAGCGGGTGGCCACATTTCTGTTTGGACTCGGGTTGAATTGTTCAGAGTTCAGTTTGCAGATTTTGTGGACCGCGAGTTGATGCAGTCTTGTGAAGCAGTAACCGCATAAGTTCTACGGCTCAACATTTACATCATGTTCTGATTTTTGGGGGGAAGATATGGGGATTACTGAATCAAAAAAAAGAGCCGTCACGGGGGCCACCAGCCATGATGTGCAAGGATCGGCCCACATCCCTTTGAAGCCTCCGATAAATAACACTCAAGACCCAGGGGGACAGCTTCGGCCTCAGCCCCTTGCTAGTTGCTGATGCATCATTTCGTATTTTAGACCAGTTTTT
>CAIVBM010000008.1 GCA_903904195.1 uncultured bacterium | reverse complement strand
GCTCTTGCGTTACAACATGGAAATAGAAAAAATTTACGATGTTATCGCTTTGCGTGTTGTCGTAGAAAATGAAGAAGAATGTTATAGAGTGCTCGGAATCATACACTCTATCTGGAACCCGCTTCCAGGTAGAATCAAGGACTACATAGCACTTCCAAAACCAAACGGCTATAGATCTATCCATTCCACCATCTTTATCGGTTCTGGTAAGGCTGCAGAAGTCCAAATAAGAACAAGAGAAATGCATGCAGAAGCTGCGCATGGTATCGCTGCACACTTTGCATACAAAGAAGACGCTGGTAAGAAAATTAAAAATGACAAACTTAAATTTAAATGGATAGAAGAATTAAATGGATTAAATTACACACCAAATGAACCTCAAAAATTCTTAGATAATTTGAAGGCTGATTTTTTCAGCGACAGAATATTTGCTTTTACTCCTGAGGGTGACGTAATAGACCTGCCAGAAAATTCTACTCCTATAGATTTTGCTTATAACATACACTCAGATGTTGGTAATCATATTTCTGGAGCAAAAATAAATGGAAAAATGAGTCAGATTTTTTCTATCTTAAAAAACAGAGATATCGTAGAAATAATTAAAAAGAAAGATGCTCATCCATCTAGTAAATGGCTTGAATATGCAAAGACGACTATCGCTAGAAAGCACATAAAATCATATCTAGAAAAAAATAGCTTCGCTAATAAGCTAAAATCTTTCGGTAAATCATAAAATCCTATAAGCTAAAATTAGAAATGTTGTAGAGTTCACTATCGTCTTTAGTCACTTCTTCTTTTGATCTGTCATCTACTGGCGCTTCGGATGTATTTCCTTCAACTTCATTTCCTGTCTGTGGGGGTAGATTAGTAATATGATTCTCAAGCATATCTTCTGGCTTCTTTCCTACATTTGATTTATTTATCAAATCTAAAATAGCGCGTAAGTCTTCGGTGGAAAAATAGTCAATCTTGATTTGACCACCCAACTCTTTTCTATCAATATGAACTCTAGTTCCAAGCTTTTCTTGAAACTCTTCTTCGAGCTCTACTATTTCTGGGTCAGGCATAAATTCCTTTTTGCGAACTCTATCAAAAGCTATTTTTCTGGCGAGTCGTTCTGCCTCACGCACTGTAATCTTCTTGTAAACAATTTCTTTAAATAAAACTAATTGTTCTTGTGGGTGATCTGCGAGCATGAGTATTGGTCTGGTGTGACCTTCGCTGATTTTACCGTCTCTTAGACCAGTCAAGATTTCTTCAGGCAAAGTTAAAATACGCAAAGAATTTGAAACATACTCTCTACTTCTACCCATTTTCTTTGCTATCTCGTTGTGTGTAAATTTGAATTCACTAGCCAAACGAAAAAAGGCTCGAGCGCGATCCACAACATTTAAATCCTCACGTTGTAAGTTTTCAATAATAGCAAGCTCTAGCTTCATAATAGCTGTGTCACCTTCACGGATTATTACCGGCACTTGGGACACATTTGCCAAAACAGCTGCACGAAGTCTGCGTTCTCCAGCGATGAGTTCGTATTCTGTGACTAGCCCTCCGCCTTCTTTTTCTTTCTCTGTACGAGAAACCGTCAGTGGCTGAAGCACTCCATACTGTTTTATAGAGTTTGCTAGATCTTGCAAACGAACTTCATCAAAGTCTCGTCTTGGCTGATAAGGGTTTGGTTTGATTTTGTCTGTATCAACCCAGAAAATTGAATTTGAATATATGTTGGACATTAATTGATTTTAACACAAAATATAAATTAAAAAAACTTATGGTGCCCAGGGAGAGAATCGAACTCTCATGTTGTTGCCAACAATAGATTTTGAGTCTATCGCGTCTACCAATTCCGCCACCTGGGCTTGTATAGATAATACTTGAATTTTATTCAAAAATCAATTTATTAATAAGTTATCCACAGCCTATTTGCATTATATCATATATGAGATATACTGTCTGTTATGAAAAAGGAACGAAAAGGTGATCTGCAGACAGAACAGCAAAAGATAGGGTTTTTTATTAAAGAACTGAGAGAACACAGGGGTATGACCCAAGGTGAATTTGCAAAAGCACTCAATACTTCACAAAGCTCTATCCCCCGCATGGAAAAAGGTGAACAAAATTTTACTACCGAACTTTTATTGAAAATAAGCGATGTTTTAGATCATCAGATAGTTTCCATAAACGAATCAATGGATTTTGAAGTAAGAGGAGGAAAAAAATTAAGTGGAAAAATTAAAACTAACTTTTCTAAAAATGGTTCAGTGGGACTTTTGTGTGCATCACTTTTAAATGATGGTGTGACTACTTTGCACGGCATCGCTCGTATTGAAGAAGTCTATAGAGTCATAGAAATCCTTGAAAGTATCGGAGTCAACATAAAATGGCTTGATCATAATACCCTCATCATTACCCCACCAAAGAAATTTAATCTAGAAAATATCAACGTCACATCAGCCATCAAAACACGTTCTGTGGTGATGTTAATTGGTCCGCTTATTCATAAGTTATCTGCTTTTTCTCTTCCCCATGCGCATGGTTGCAGTCTAGGTAAAAGAACCATCGCCGCTCATATTTATGCATTAGAAAAACTTGGAGCAAGGATAAAAACTACAGGAAATAATTACGAAATAACAGCTAAAAATCTAAAACCATCAGAAATAGTAATGTATGAATCCGGTGACACAGCTTGTGAAAACGTGCTCACAGCATCTGCTCTTATCCCCGGGATTACTAAGGTTAGTTTTGCTAGCGCAAATTATATGGTGCAAGAAGTGTGTTTCTTTCTTGAAGCACTAGGGGTAAAAATAGATGGCATAGGCACTGCGTCATTGACGATTCATGGAATTTCAGAAATAAATAAAAATATAGAATATTGGAATAGCGAAGACCCAATAGAATCAATGATGTTTATTTCTGCCGGAATTATTACTGATTCAAGAATCACGATAACTCGTTCCCCTATTGATTTCCTTTCTTTAGAATTAGAAAAATTAAAAAGGATGAATTTGAAATATAAACTCTCGGATGTCTATTATTCATATAATGGCAGAACAAAGCTTGTAGATATTGAAATCTTTCCAAGTAAACTAAAAGCCTTAGACGATAAACTACATTCAAATCCTTATCCTGGGATAAACATAGACAACTTGCCTTTCTTTGTACCCATAGCCATAAAAGCAAAAGGTCAAACAATGATTCATGACTGGGTTTATGAAAACAGAGCAATTTATCTAGCTGATTTAAACCGTCTAGGAGCAGACATTACTCTAGCAGACCCGCACCGTTTATATATAAATGGTGGAACAACATTAAAACCTGCTCAAGTAGTCTGTCCTCCAGCGTTACGACCATCTATGGTTATCCTTATTTCAATGCTCGGAGCCAGTGGCACATCTATTCTACGAAACGTATATATGATAAATCGTGGTTATGAAGAAATAGCAGAACGCCTAAATTCTATCGGCGCAGACATTAAAATAATAAAAGGAAATTAATGAAAAAGGTTATTGTTATTCTAGGCCAGACTGCTACAGGTAAAAGTGCTTTGGCTATAAAACTAGCTAAAAAGATAAATGGAGAAATAATCTCCGCTGACTCAAGACAAGTTTATAAAGGCCTTGATATTGGTACGGGAAAAGTCACCAAGAAAGAGATGAAGGGTATTCCCCATCACCTGATAGATGTAGCAAATCCAAAACGCAAATTTACAGTCGCAGAATATAAAGAATTAGCTGAAAATAAAATAGAAGAAATAATTTCTAAAGGAAAGACTCCAATAATTTGTGGAGGCACGGGATTCTATATTGATGCTATTACCAAAGGTGTCATTTTTCCAGAAGTCCCACCAAATCAAAAATTAAGAAAAATTCTAAATAAAAAATCTACATTTCAACTTTTCAAAATTTTAGAAAAGCTAGATAAAAGACGCGCAAAAAATATTGACCCACAAAACAAAGTCAGATTAATCAGAGCAATTGAAATTGCTAAAGTTTTAGGTAGAGTCCCCAAAATTACAGCGGTTTCACCGCTGTATAAATTTATAAAAATTGGATTATATTTACCATCAGATAAATTGAAAAATAAGGTGGAAAAAAGAGTAAAAAAGATGTTTCAAGATGGCTTACTTAAAGAAATTAAAAAATTAAAACAAACTAGATTATCAAAAAATAGACTAAGTGAGCTTGGTTTTGAATACAATGACCCAACTTATGAAAAAGTAGTGAGCGGAACTCTACAATATGCAAAAAGACAGATGCAGTGGTTTAAACGTGACAAGAAAATACAGTGGTTTGATGCATCTAAAAAACGTGCTATAGTAATAACCGAATCGCGGTAAACAAGAACAGTTCATGAAAAACCAAGGAGACAAATCGTGTTGGAATACCAGAAATCAATTTCTATCGGTGCTCCTCTCAGTGAAACCTTGAACTCGTGTGGTATATTCACTGCCGGAGTTTTTAACGACAATCCATGGCAAATATTCGCCTTCCGTTCGCTATATAGCCTATTATGGCGAATTTTGAATCCAGCCCTACCAACAACGAGGGTACATGTTTTCAAAATGACGAGTAATGCCACTCTCGCCAATAGCCTAAGAGTTTTAGGTGATGGAAGAAGTCGCTGGAGAAATCAAGGTCAAGCCACAACATTGTTTCGTTCGTATCCGGAAGAACTTAGCAATGGTAACGATTATGGCCGTGCCACCTTCCTTGAATTCAGAGATGGACGCGTTCTTTACATTGATGTCAATCTTGGCATCAATAGAGAAGAGAGACCTATTGCTTACTGGATGGAAAAAAAATGGGTCGAAAAACGTGTGTGGCATTCTGTGTACGGCCACCACATTCTAGTCCCAAGCTGTTGACATCAGACCTTTAACCGCCCACCACGGGCACAACGAAGACCGTGGGAGGGCGGTTTTCTATTTTACCCAAAATAAACGTTTTTAATATTTACAAATTCTTTTATTCCGTAACTGCCGAGTTCCCTACCATATCCAGATTTCTTTATTCCACCAAACGGCGCACGAGGATCTGACTTGACCATATCATTTACACACACATTTCCTGCATCAATCTGCGGGATGATTCTTTTTGCTTTTTTTACATCAGAGGTAAAAATAGATGCACCGAGACCATACCTAGTGTCATTTGCTATTTGTATTGCTTCTATTTCATTTTTAAAAGTAATAATAGGCACAACTGGTCCAAAGACTTCTTCATCATAGACAGGCATACCCTTTTTAATATTTGTCATAACAGTCGGCATATAGAAATGGCCCTTTTCAAATTTTCTTTTACCCCCATAAACTATCTTTGCTCCAAGAGATACTGACTTTTCTACTTGCTTCTCAACATCAAGCAAAATCTGTTCTGTGGCGAGCGGACCTATGTCTGTATTTTTATCACTAGGATCACCAATAAATAATTTTGAAAGTTCATCCACGACAACCTTGATAAATTTATCTTTTATACTTTCTTCCACTATAAAGCGTTTAGCTGAAATACAACTCTGTCCCACATTATTTTGAAGTCTTGATAAAACTGCAAATTTTGAAGCCTTAGCGATATCCGCATCAGCAAAAACAACAAAAGGATCACTGCCACCGAGTTCAAGCACTACTTTTTTAATCTCAGATCCTGCGACACTAGCTACTTCACTGCCGGCTTTTTCGCTACCAGTCAAAGTGACAGCAGATATTCTAGAATCACGAATCAATCCAGCTACACGCGAAGATGAAAGAAATAAATTTTGAAAAACTCCTTCAGGAAAACCAGAAGCACGAAATGACTCTTCTATGGCTTCTGCGCATTGTGGAACATTTGACGCATGTTTTAAAAGCCCCACGTTTCCAGACATCAAAGCTGGTACAGCATAACGATACACTTGCCAGAAAGGAAAATTCCACGGCATCACGGCGAGAATTATTCCAAGAGGATCAAATTCCACATATTGTTCTTTTTTATTTGTATTTAATTTCTCATTAGTCAAAATACTTTCTGCGTTATCTGCATAATAGTCACAAAGGTCAGCACATTTTAAAATACCAGCTGGTCCTGACTTTATAGTTTTACCCATTTCAAGCATCTGTAATCTTGATAAATCCTCGGTGTGAGCGCGTAGATAACTCCCGAGCTTACGCATCAATCTCGCACGTTCTTTAAACGAAGCTTTCTTCCAAGATTCAAAAGCCTTTGACGCAAGTGAAACCTTCTTTTCAAGTTCTTCATTTGAAATTTCTTTAAAACTTTTCAAAACTTCTTCTGTTGCTGGATTTTTTGATTGAATCATATGATTTAGTAGAATCACCTACTCAATTATTTTAATATTTTTTAATGTCTTGTTTGCTTCATCGTAGTTTATCGGACAAACGATGATATGTACACCTTTAGAATTAAACGCTTTTTGCAAATGTAATGCAAGATCATCAGCTTTTTCAACTTTATGTCCAATTGCGCCAAAACTTTTCGCTAACATTACAAAATCTGGATTATTAAAAGAAAGCCCAAATTGAGACAAGTTCATATTACTTTGTTTCCAGCGAATCATACCAAATTCAGAATCATCTAAAACCAATATGACTAAATCAAACTTGAGGCGAACAGCAGTCTCTAGATCTCCAATGCTCATCATAATCCCACCATCACCAGCCATAACCAAGACCTTTTTATTTGGATATAAAACTTTTAAAGCTATTCCCGAAGGCAAACCCGCACCCATCGTGGCCAAAGTATTATCTAAAAGAATGTTGTTTGGTGAACTAGCAATAAAATTCCTTGCAACCCAGATTTTATACATGCCATTATCAAGAGCTAGTGTTCCATCTTTTGGTAAATTTTTATTTATATCTCCGACAATACGTTCAGGACGAAGAGGAAAATCTTGAGACTGAGAAGATTCTTTTATAATTTTTATTAAAGCATCACGAACTTTAAAGAAATAATTAAAATCCCACGCGGGATTAATTTTTATTTTTTCTGTAAATACTGAAAGAGTATTTGAAATATCCCCAATAACCTCACAGGTAGGAACATAAACATCTGGAAACTTTGAAGAAAAGAAATTGATATGAATTATTTTCTTTTTATCAAAAATCATCGGTGGCTTTTCTGTCACATCATGACCAATTAGAATAATTACATCTGCAGATTGTAAAGCTTGATGCACATAATCACCAGCAGATAATGCAGTAGTGCCTATATATAACTTTGAATTTTCGTCAAAAGAACCTTTCCCCATCTGCGTAGAAACAAAAGGAATACCAGCCTTTTCTAAAAAACTCTTTAGAACTTTACTGATGAGTTCATCGTTTGCACCTCTACCTAAGATTATCAAAGGGTGTTTAGATTTTTCTATTTCTTCCAATGCTTTTTTAATATCTTTTTCTTTTGCAGTAGGATATTTTATATTTTGAATCACCGGAGCATCAAAAGAAATAGCATCACAGACTTCACTTGCAATGTCTTCGGGCAATTCCAAATGAACTGCGCCAAAGCGCTCGGTTTCAGCTTTTTCTATCGCTTCAGACACCATGCTCGGCGTCTTTTCGCTCGATGTGATAGTTATGGAAAATTTCGTGATAGGCTTCATCATCGCCACAATATCAACGATTTGGAATTTTCCTTGCTTATTCTTTTTAATCGGTTTTTGTCCGGTAATAGCCAAAAAAGGAAATCCACCAAGCTGTGCGTAAGCCACGCCTGTGAGCAGATTTGTGGCTCCAGGGCCTAGTGTAGACAATGCTACACCGACTTTGCCAGTCATCCTGCCAAATGTGGCAGCCATAAATGCTGCTGCTTGTTCATGACGAGTAGTAACAAAAATTATTTTTGATTTACGAATAGCCTCAAGAAAAGCTAAATTTTCTTCACCAGGAACTCCGAAAATATGAGAAACACCATGATCCTCTAAACATCGTACAAGAATTTCTGCTGAATTCATTTTCTTTGCTTCCATTTTTGGTATTATATCATATCAGGTGTACAATGAAATCTATATGAAAACATTAATCCATTGGGTGGTTTCTGTCATCGCAATATTAATAACAGCATATATTTTACCAGGAGTTCATGTCACTGGAATATTTTCTGCATTTGTTTTAGCAGTGGTTTTGGGTGCAGTAAACGCTATCTTACGTCCGATACTTATATTCTTAACGTTACCTCTCACTGTCTTGTCTTTAGGACTTTTTGTTTTAATAATTAATGGATTTCTCGTTATGTTTGCAGCACTTATCGTCCCTGGTTTTGCAGTAGATAATTTCTGGTGGGCGCTACTTTTCGGAATCGTACTCGCAATCGTAAGTTTTGTATTAGAAATGTTTGGAGGAGCAGAAGAAACTTTTTAACTAAAAGTAGGAGGCCGCACATTGCTCTTTAGCTTTGCGCAGCCACTCTGGAAACGATCTTCGGCTGGATTTAGTGGACCAAACACACAACGGGGGCTACTTGTGACGCAGGGTTGGGATCGCCTCCCCTTTGGAACTTCCGAAACTCAGACATCCTGCCATCGAGGACATGAAGAAGATCATCGTTTTTTACATAACCCTCCTCGTTCGCTCTTGCATCAAATCTTCGCTCGATTGCGTCATGTTCTTTGGCTTTTATCCCTTCACCCAGCGAATTCAGAAACTCCACGATCTTAGCTCGATGTATCTTCATGATCTAAGCTCCCTGTTAAGTTTTATTTGTGCGGCTCATAATATAATATACACCCACAATTTTTTTTGTCTATTTAAATCTGTTTAAAAAGGGAAAGCCGCAACACGTCTAGGACGCGTGCGGCTATTCGTCATCTCCTATTGGACTGGGTAACACTTGGCCCTGTAGATACCAGTTTTTTTCCCTAGCTTCCCTGAATTTTTGAGCGAGTTTTGGATCACCCATCACTTCATCGAGTCTAGACTCATCGATCTGGTTGTGTTTGTCCTTGTACTTTTCTATGCCAACCTTTATAGCCTCGATGATAGCTAGGTTGACGCTTTCCTTTCCCTTGAGTTCATATAGAAAGATCATGATACTTCTTTCTAAAATATACATAAAGAGCGTTCCTTTCTTTGTTTACTTTGTGAACTGTGAACTAATGTCACTGTAAACTATACACTAACTAGAGTTATAATCAATTTAATTAGAAAGGCGGGCCCACTAGGAATCGAACCTAGGTCAATCGTTTTGGAGACGATTATTCTACCTCTGAACTATGGACCCAAACTAAAAAACGGACTTTCAGCCGTTTTAAGTGTAGCATAAATATGAAGAAAATCTATTTCTTGATTTCTTTATGCTTGGTTTGTTTTCGGCACCAACGGCAATATTTCTTGAGCTCAATCTTTTTAGTGACGAGTTTCTTATTTTTACTAGACCAGTAATTTACACGTTTGCATACTCCGCAGGCAAGTTTTATAAGTCTATCTTGTGACATATTTATATATTATATTAAAAACCTTTAAATTGCAACCCCGAAGCAGAGCAAAGCTCGCTACGGGGCAAGCCCCTTTTTACATGTAAATTCTCTTGATAAGTGGGTTAATTCGTGTAACTGTCTCATACCATGATAAATCCAAAACATTACTGATTCCTTCCATAGAGCAAGATGATTTGCTGTCATTACCTATGACTATGACCTCGTCTCCAACATATAGATTTTTAACTTCACTTACATCTATGCATATCATATCCATTGAAACCCTACCGAGTACTTTGCATTCCTTTCCTTTGACAATCATCTTGCCGAGCGATGAAAGAGAACGTGGATAGCCATGCCAATACCCCACAGGCACTATAGCTATGACACCATCTTTTGATAACGATTCTGTCAGATCATAACCCACCCGGTTCCCCTTCGGTTGTTTTTTTACTTCGGTGATTAACGATTTCCACGAAAGAACCGGCTGAAGTAATATCTTATCTTGTAAAGCAGCCTTAGTTTCTTTTGAAGGCCATAGACCATAAAGTCCTATACCTATACGCACCATATCAAAATGAGAATTAGGGAAAAGCATTGCGCCAGCCGTAGCTCCCGCATGAGCTAACGGTTTTAAACCAGCTTGATTAAAATCATGAATCCATAATTTAAAATCTACTATTTGCTTTTGTGTATCCTCAGGGAAAGATGGATTTTTTGCAGAAGCGAAATGAGTAAAAATTCCCTCAACGTTAAAAGCTGAATTTTTATTTGAACTGAAAATATTTAAAACTTTTTTTCGGTCTTCTATAAGAAAACCCTGCCGATGCATGCCAGTGTCTACTTTTATATGAATGTTCAGAGGTTTAGAAAAATGTTTTTGATTAGCGATTATGTATTCTAAGGACTCAAAAGTTGATACTGATATTGAGATGTCATTACTCACAGCTAAATCAATCATCTCAGGTAACGTATAGCCCAACACCAATATGGGCAATTTGATACCTTCTTTTCTTAAAGCTAAACCTTCCACGATTGAGTCCACACCTAAAAAATCAGCACCCAACTTTTCCATTTCACGAGCGAAGTCAATAAAACTGTGACCATAAGCATTTGATTTTATTACTGCCATAAGCTTAGTCTTTTTAGAAATTAAAGATCGAAAAATTGAAAAATTATGCCGAATAGCTTTTCGGTCAATCTCAATCCAAGTTCTCAAACCTTTTCTTTGCGATTTTTCCATAGCTTATTTAACCGTAGTTTTTAATTTCTGTTCCCTTTTAAAACGAGCTATTGCAAAATCAATTAATTTACCCAAAAGTATTTTCTGTGATATTCCATCTGCTTCCCATAATTTAGGATACATGCTGATATTTGTAAATCCGGGAATAGTATTTATTTCATTTGCTATAACTTCTCCATTTTTCTTTAAGAAAAAGTCCACTCGTCCCATTCCTTCACAAGCCAATACCTTAAATACTTTTAATGCTAATTCCTGAACTTTATTTGATGCTTCTTTACTGATTTTTGCTGGAATATTTATGACATAACCATCATCTATATATTTAGCATCATATGAGTAGAAATCTTGGTTGGCAATTATTTCACCCGGAGTAGATGCAATTGGATTCTCATTACCCATCACAGAGCATTCTATCTCTCGTCCATCAATAAATTCTTCTATAATTATTTTATTATCAAATTTGAATGCCCCAGCAATTGCTTTCTTGAATTCTTTTTCATTTCGTACTTTACTGATTCCCACAGATGAACCCATATTTGCCGGCTTGATAAATAAGGGTAAACCGAGCTCTTGCTTTGCTTTTTCAAAATCTATCTTTTCATTGTCTTTAACAGATAAAAATTTCCCAATAGGAATACCAGCGTCACGGAATAATCTTTTCATCACATCTTTGTCCATACCCACTGCAGAACCAAGAACACTAGGACCCACGAAAGGCACGCCGGCGAGCTTTAAAAGTCCTTGCATGCTGCCATCTTCACCAAAAGGCCCATGCATCACAGGAAAAATAACATCAAATTTTTTAACAATATTAAAATCAAACTTCCCATCCCGTCCTATTTTTATTGGAGTTATATCATATTTTGTCTCATCCAACGCATTTATTACATTTTTCGCAGACTGCAAAGACACATCATGTTCTGCCGACTTACCCCCAAAAAGCACCCCGATTTTTAATTTCTTTTTTGCCATAGGGTGTAGTATACAATAATTATTTCAAAAATACACTTTTCTAATATACTTCCTTTTTGTAGCAACTATCACAAAAAATAATTTCCGGCCTACTAGAGGCATAGCTTGTCTCAAATTCGTTTTTACATCCTTTGTTCATACATTTTCTATTGTAAAGCCTAGGCTGATTCAATACTTCTACTCTCTCTATATGCCTGCAATTTGGACAAAGTCTTGGTAGTGGAGTTTCTAAGATTTTACAAATATTAAGTTCATTTTGAATTACACGAAAAGCTGTAGTACATTTATGATTACATTTACCCCCGTGTTCGCACTGAATAATTTCTTTCAAGATATTTTCATCTACATCTTTTATTGCGGGTAATTGATGAGGAGAAATTGTAAATTTGTATTTTTTTTCTTCAGGTTCTGTATATTTATACCCTTCTTCTAAAATCTTTTCTTTACTTAAAGGAAAATATTCAGAAACTACGGAATCATTATAACTAAAAGGTATAATTTCAAATGGAAAAAATTCTCCATATTTGAAAATTCTACCTTTTTTATCCTCATACGGCATTTCATCAATTTGTTTTCTTATTTTTTCTACTAAAATATCATATTCTTCTTTAGAATACTGCTTATTAAAGACACAATAAGATTTTTTACGAAGTCCAGCACAAGCAAAGATATAATTACTATTATAAACATCATCTGAATATGAAACATTGTGAGAATCGTAAACACGATTACAAAAGAAAACTCTGTTATCTCTAAAAGCGCTATGTAATTCGTAAACTTCGCTAATTCCGAGCGCGCAATGATCGATATCATAACAGTCTTTAGCGCCGGTCGGAGAATGAAAAGCATAACATACATTTTCCGCATCAATAATTGAAAAAGAATACCTGCAATTTCTAGTTTGCTCTAAATAATCTCCAGTAGAATTAACAATATTTTTTATATTTGCATATTTTCTGGGAAAAATTAAAGAATGTTTCCAAAATTCTTTTTTTATTTTTTCTAAACTTTCTCTATTTGATAAATTCATTTCTTTTACCTTTTTATTATAATCCTCTTTTGTGTATTGTATATTGAAAATACAATGCATTTTACCAACTAGATTTGTACATCCAACACAATTAGAACAGTTTCGACAAGCATACATAAACCATGAATCCATACAATTTTCTGAAAAATATCCAAACCTGACCCTAAAACAATTCGTTAAATAAAGAGATTCAAAACAAAGTTCACTTTTACTTGAAAAATCAGTATCCAAAGAATTTTTTATATATAAATCTTGAGCACAATAAGCAGAGTCTTCATAATGATGCCCGCCAAAACAAAGGTAACAATTTTTTATATAAACTGCTTGATTACTATATTCACTATTTACAGAAAAATCTTGATAAAGAGCCCTACGTGGAATCTTTTTAAAAAGTTCACTAAGCTGTTCAAAAAAGTTTTTAGAAAAATCATAATCTCTACCATAATCAACAGGATTCCATTTATCAGAATTAAAACAGTCAATACAATACACGATATATCCATCTTTTGAATTATACATAGTGATTATAGGTTTTTTGCAAAGAGCGCAATCTTGTTTATATAATGATCTTTCGTTACGATAATTCATTCTGCGTATCATCCTGCATTCCGGACACCAAGTCGGCGGAGGAACTTTTATCTTTTCATAAAATCCAAAATCTTCCGGCTCTATCGTAAAGTCTTTTTTGCAATTCTGACATGTTTTATTTTCTGCTTTATATTCCATAAATTCACCTCACCCCTTTCTTTCCCCTCTCCTTATTAAGGAGAGGGTTAGGGAGAGGTCAGAGCAACTTCACAACATCATGATAGGTGACAGCCAGCATTAAAATTATCAAAATACAGAAACCGATCATATTCACAGTGTTGGCAATTTTAGGATTTATCCGCGAACCTTTAATTTTTTCAATTAATAAAAAGAAAAGTCTTCCGCCATCAAGCGCCGGAAATGGCAATAAATTTATAACTGCAAGATTAATGGAAATGAGAGCCATAAAAGACAAAAGATAGACAAAACCAAATTGATAAGCATCACCCACAATGCCTACCATCCCGACGGGTCCGGTAACCGATGAAAAGCTACCTTTACCCTGTAAACCCTCTACAATAAGCGTATAAAGCCCTAAAACAGTGCCTTTAGTGATAAACCAAGTCAGAGCCATTCCCTCTTTAAGTGCTGTAAAAAAGGGTAATTTGACCGTACCGATCATGTCCATAGATATGCCTATTTCTGGCTGTTTATTTGTCTTATTTATCGTTGGAATAATAACAGTGGAAATAATTTCTTTATTTTGTCCACGCATATATCCAATATTAATTTCTTTATTACCATGAGAAAGAATGAAAGATTTTAAAGTATCCGGATTTATATCCGAAACAGAATCTTTACCATTTGCAAGAGTAACGATCTTATCACCAGACCTAAGCCCAGCCATTTGAGCGGGAGATTTTTCTAAGACGGAAACAACAGTCAGATTGATATTGTCTAACTTATAACCAGCTGATTCTCCACTAACGGATGTCGGAAGTCCGGACATAAAACCAATAGAAAATAACAGCCATGCAAGTAAAAGATTTGCAATTACCCCTGCGCACAAAACTATCGCTTGTTTCCATTTTGCTTTATTTACAAAACTTCTACCGGCATCTAGTCCATTTGTATTTTCTTCATTAGGATCTTCACCAAAAATTTTAACGAAACCACCTATGGGTAACAGATTAAGGCTATATTCTGTTTCTCCATATTTATAGCCAAAAACTTTCGGCGGAAAACCAAAACCAAATTCATCCACACGAATTCCAAACTTTTTTGCAGTAAAAAAATGCCCAAACTCGTGGACGAGTACGAGAACGAGAAGTATTATTATAAATATAACGATATTCAATTCCTAATTCGTAATTATTAATTCGTAATTGTCTCTACCCCATCACTTCTTTTTGTTTTTTCTCAAAATTTGTTTCTAGATTTCTATTTATTTCATCAATAATTTTTTGCAATTCATTTTTTGCCTTAAATTTTTCATCTTCAGTCAATTTACCTGATTTTTCTTTATCTTCAACATCTTTCCAAATTCGTTCTCGTTCTCGACGTACGGTAATCCTCTGTTCTTCTAATTTTTCTTTAAGCACTTTTACGAGTGATTGCCTTGTCTCTGTAGTCAATTGAGGAAAAATAACTCTGATACCTAGGTCATCAGTAGCCACAGACAATCCGAGGTTAGAAGCCACAATCGCTTTTTCTATTTCCTTAACCTGACTTTTATCCCAAGGCGCAATGCGTAAAGTCTTTGGATCTTCAATGTTTATATTTGCAACATTTTTTAACGGAACACGAGAACCATAAGACTCCACAGACACACCATCTAGCACCATCGGTGAAGCTCGGCCTATGTTTAATTGGCTGTATTCTTTAGCCAGAAAATCTCCTACTTTTTTTAATTCTGTCTTAAAAACTGAAAAATTATATTGCATGGTCCTACTATATCATATTTTCTCTGGAATAATCAAAGCCACCGATTCCATCAAAGTTTTTGCTGAGCTTCCTGGCATTCGTAGAAACTCACGAACTTTAAAAATGTGCGCAAAACAAGTTTCTAAAGAATTTTGAACGGTGTGGGTCCCAACCGGTACTCCGGGAAGGGTTAAGCCTGAATAATTTTTTAGAAACTTGTTTTGCATAGAACTTTCGAGTGCATTTAAAAATTTTAAGGCTTTTGAACGAGTAGAATCTAGAGCAACTATTTCATTACCCTCTCCGTCTTCATTTTCAGATTCAATTAATAATTCTTTAATAAAATCAATTCTGTTTCTTAAGGGCATACTAATAAATTTCTCTGCATCTTTTATCTCTTCTTCAGCTAGGCCTTGCCTAGCTGAAATTAGGTAAAACCTTGAAATAAGAGTTTTTAAAAGAGAACTCGTGTCAGGCATAACTAAGAAAAAATGCGTATTTTCTATCGGCTCTTCAAACATCTTTAACAACGTGCCTTGAGCATCAAGAGTAAAACTATTTGAACTGACAATAAATACTTTTTTACCTTGAGAAAAACCTTTATTACTTCCCATACCACGAAGATTTAAAGCTTCTTCAATTTTAAAATTATCAATTGATATATGACAAAAGTCAGGATTGCCAGAAGTCTTTATATCCAAGCTTTCACAAAATTTTAAAATTTCAGGAACAACTTTTTCCCTATCTCCTTCTATGAGATATGCGTGATGTAAATTATTTTTATCTAAATGTTTTGAAAGCATAATCTTGGCTTTAAAAATTTGAAATAGTGCTTTTAAAAGCGGGTTTTTAAAAGTATTATTTCAAATTTTTAAAGAACTTATTTTTTACTTAAAACAGCTTTCTTATACACATCCAAATGTTCTAGAGCTATACCCGTGCCTTTAACCACACAAAATAGAGGATCTTCGGCTAGCATCGCCTTTACCCCTGTCTTACGATAAACCAAGTCAGTGAAATTTCGTAATTGAGAAGAACCTCCAGTCATAATGATACCTTGATCAATAATATCTGAAGCTAGTTCTGGCGGAGTTTCTTGCAACACATCTTTAATAGCCTTGATAATTTGTTTTAATTCTCCGTCTATTGCGCGCACTATTTCATTTGTACCCACTCGCGCTGAACGAGGCAAGCCTTGAATGAAATCTCGTCCTTTTATCGTCACACTCAATTCTTCTTCGAGCAAAACTGCTGCACCGATTTTGATTTTGACTTCTTCAGCCGTCCTGTCACCTATCGCAAGATTAAAAGTTTTCTTGATGTAATCAGCTATCGCAGCATCTATTTTATTTCCAGCACATTTCACAGACTTTGAGGACACTATTCCTCCGAGAGATATCACCGCCACGTCCGTCGTACCTCCACCTATGTCTACCACCATATGACCTCTAGATTCATAAATAGGAATCCCTGCACCGATAGCTGCCAAGATGGGCTCTTTAACCACATAAGCATTCTTTGCTCCAGCGCGAATTGCTGCCTCAATCACGGCTCGTCTTTCTGTACTCGTGACTCCAGCTGGAACAGAAACCATCACATCAGGTTTAAATAAATTAAACTTTCCCATCGCTTTATTTATAAAATAACGAAGCATCGCCTCTGTCACTCTATAGTCCGCTATCACTCCGTCTTTCATCGGACAATAAGTGATGATGGATTCTGGAGTTTTACCTATCATGTCTTTTGCTTCAAAACCAATAGCTAGAATTTTATTGTCTTGTTCAGAAACAGCTACGACAGAAGGCTCGTTTAGGATAATTCCTTTGCCAGGTAAAAAAACCAAGGTGTTGGCTGTTCCCAAATCTATGCCTAATTTTTTAGTGAAAATACCCATGAGCCTATGTTATCATATTTATGCTAAAATCAAAGGATGAATGACATAGAAAACAATCTAAAGAACCCGTTTGCAGGATATTTAGCCAACTTACAAAAACACAAATCTGCCGTAAACCCTGTTCATGAAATCGTGAATTGTTATTATAAAATGAATGGTTGGGAAAAAATGCCAAAAGATTTTTACACCGGTAGATATGCATATAATAAATTAGCAAAAGAAGCAAAGATGCTCTACCAAGCTTGTAATGAAGTCCTAGACGACGCTATCTGGGCTTTAGACAAAATGAAATACCTCGCGTCCAAGGGAAAATTTGATTGGTCTATCATTACATGTCTGAAGCACAATTTGAATAAATAAAAATAGCTAGGTCTTGCCTAGCTATTTTTAGGAGACAATAACGGTAAACTCACCTCTTTGCTTTTCGGTATTCTTATTAAAATATTCTAGAATTTCTACCGGTGTGCCTGTTTTGAATTCCTCGTAAATTTTTGTCAGTTCGCGGGCGACGCAGATTTTTTTATCTGGGCAAAATTTCACAAGCGATTCTAAAGTTTTCAAAATCCTGTGCGGAGATTCATAAAATACCATCGTGCGCTCGGAAATTGCGATTTCCTTAAACAGAGTTTCTCTGCCTTTTTTGTGCGGAAGAAATCCCAGAAAAGTAAATTCGTGAGTCGGCAATCCGGAAGCCGAGAGTGCGGCTATCACGGCTGACGCTCCGGGAATCGGAATCACTTGCACTTCTTCATTTGTAAATTTTTCTTTTATTTTAGAAACAAGCATCGCGCCCGGATCGGATATTGTGGGCGTGCCGGCGTCTGACACCAGCGCCAGATTTTTACCTTCGTATAAAAGCCTGAAAATTTTATCTAATTTTTCATTCTTGCCGAACACATAACCCTTCCCCGCCACATCGTCTGACGGATAGCTCAGAGTCTCCTTGTTTATTGCGTATTTTTCCAAAATTTTTTTAGTCTGCCGAGTATCTTCGCATAATATCAAATCCACGCCCTTCAGCGTCTCAATCGCGCGAAACGTGATGTCCCCCATGTTTCCTATCGGCGTCGCCACAACGTAAAATTTTGACATGTTATTTTATTAAACGATTATACTATAACACAAATGAAAAAGAACCGGCGGCCGCGCCTGCGTCCTTTTCCGGTTCTTGAATATTTTCCTTTCTGTTATGTGAATTTTTCTTCTACTTCTTTCTTGATTGAGCGAACTAGATCTTTTAAACCAAACGACCTAACCCAATTTCTCATTGACCTGAGTGTCAAACCTGATATTCGACTACTTCTTGTCATGTTTCCTCCGGTTCGTTTAAGAAGTTCGCACAAGTAGACCTTCTTCACTTCCCGTAAGGTTGGAAACCTTCCGTTAGTTGCAGCTTTCTCAACAAAAGAATCAGGACAAACATTCTTACTACTTCCGTCGCCGTCCGTCCCAGCTTCTTCGATGCACAGCTTAATGTGTTCTACACCAACCTGTTCACATTCATCAGCCAAGAACACTGCTCGGCGGACAATGTTTCCAAGTTGGCGGATATTGCCCGGCCAGTCATAGCTGCCCATTGCTACTAAGGCGCTCGCCGTAAACTTTTTCGACAAACCCTCCTTTTGAAGAAAGTACTCAACGAGCAACGGCAAGTCCTCCAAGCGCTTTCGTAAGGGTGGGACATTGAACAGGATTACGTTCAGACGGTAGAAGAGATCCGAACGAAACTCTCCTTTCCGTATTGACTCTTGCAGGTCGATATTGGTCGCGGCAACAACTCTAGCTTTCATTTGAATCTGCCGCCTTTCACCAACCGGATTGAATTTTCCATCCTGCAGAACGCGAAGGAGTTTCACTTGTAAAGCAAGAGACAAAGTCCCTACTTCATCAAGAAAAACCATTCCATCTCCGGCCGACTCTAGGAAACCTTCCCTGTCATCAACTGCACCCGTAAACGAACCCTTCCTATGACCAAACATTTCGCTCTCAAAAAGATCACGGCTGAGAGCAGAGCAATTCACCGGAACAAATGGAACATCTGATTGCTCGTGCCTGTGAATCTCCATGGCGGCAACTTCTTTTCCCACTCCGGTTTCCCCGCTTATAAGAACCGGATACGTTGTCCCCGCTAATCGTTTGGCAAAACGACGCATATGCCTCGCATGCAAACTATCACCGATGATGAACGTTGTTGGAACCTGCCTAAGCTCTAACCCTTGTCTCATATTCATATTTACCCCTTCTTGTGTTGGTTGTTTAAATTGACAAAAAGCCACAAGGCTTGAACAAACGCCTTCGAGTTGAAACTATCACTAAAAAATTAAAAAATCAAGCAAATATAAGGTTTTATTTCCTATACTTTCTCGTTCGCCATTTGTCGGCAATTTTGATGCGAGTGAGAGAACGTTCGAGTTCGGCTTCGAAATGTTCAAAGTCAACATGGTCTTTGTTTTCCATCTGCTTTTTCAATTCTTCGGCGCGAGCTTTTGCCTGAGCTATTTTTTCTTCGGAGAGTTCGTTCATAGTTTCAGCAAAATCAGCCAAGACGGCTACTTCGGTGATTTTATTTTTATTCTTCTTTACTTCCACAAATCCACCCACGACAGCCATCGGCACATGTTCACCACTGGTAAAAGCCACAATGTCTCCTGAAGACAAACCAGCAATAAGGGGAATATGGTCTGGCAAAATAGTGACTTCGCCTTCGATGGTTGGCAAAGTGACTTGGTCTATCATTTCTTCCAAAACAAGTCGTTCTGGAGTGATTATTTTTAATTTTAATTGTTTTGTTGACATAAAATTATTTTAAAAATCAAATAGCTTCTCTCGAAAAGCAATCTATCTGGGCGTTGCTTCGCCAGCGAACTGCTCGTCGCTCAAGAAAATAATAAATGGATTACCATTTTTATTTTCTAAGCTTCTGCGCAAGGCTTTTCTCAAGAACTATTTAATTTTTAAAGAGCACCCTTCATATAAAACTCATTCTCCGCCTTTTCATCATGCTTGCCTTCCAAAATTTCCTTGAATGAACGAATGGTTTCTGTGAGAGGAACATATTGGCCTTTTGTACCAGTAAACTGTTCAGCCACGAACATTGGTTGAGAAAGGAATTTCTGTATTTTACGAGCGCGAGCCACGAGCTCTTTGTCAGCTTCGGATAATTCTTCCATACCGAGGATGGCGATAATGTCTTGCAAATCCTTGTAACGCTGAAGAACACGCTGAACTTCACGAGCAACATTGTAATGATCCGCTCCTACGATGTTTGGATCAAGAATTGTAGAAGAAGAATCTAGAGGATCCACAGCCGGATAAATACCAATTTCAGTAAGTGAACGATTCAAAACCACAGTAGAGTCCAAGTGAGCGAAAGTCGTAGCTGGAGCTGGGTCAGTCAAATCGTCGGCTGGCACATAGACAGCCTGAACGGAAGTAACGGAACCTTTATCGGTAGAAGTAATACGTTCTTGCAAGATTCCCATTTCCGTACTAAGTGTAGGCTGATAACCCACAGCTGAAGGAATACGGCCGAGCAAAGCGGACACTTCAGAACCTGCCTGTGTGAATCGAAAGATGTTATCTATAAAGAAGAGCACATCCTTGCCTTCTTGATCTCGGAAATATTCGGCCATTGTAAGACCGGAAAGAGCCACACGCATACGAGCACCTGGCGGTTCATTCATTTGTCCGAAAACCATGGCGACTTTTGGAAGCACACCTGAATCTTTCATTTCATGATATAAGTCATTACCTTCACGAGTACGCTCGCCAACTCCGGCAAAAACAGAATATCCTCCGTGATTTGATGCGATGTTATGGATGAGCTCTTGGATGATAACAGTCTTACCGACACCAGCACCTCCAAAGAGTCCCACCTTTCCTCCTTTTAAAACAGGACAAATAAGATCAATAACTTTAATACCTGTTTCAAGAATTTCAACTTTAGTTGCTTGAGCCACATATTCCGGAGCCTTGCGGTGAATAGGCAATTTTTTATCATTTAACATAGGCTTGCCATCATCTATAGCATCACCAAGAACATTAAAAATTCTCCCCAAAGTAGCGCTACCCACAGGTACAGATATGGGAGCACCAGTGTTTATAACTTCCATTCCACGATATAAACCATCAGTAGTGTCCATGGCCACAGCTCGCGCTATTCCACCACCTAGGTGCTGTTCCACCTCTAGAATTATTTTCTTCTGACCATTCATCACCGCCAATGCTGTGTAAATGTCTGGCAGATTTTCTTTTTCATTACCGAAATCTACGTCTACGACCGGCCCGATTATTTTTTTGATTGTACCTGTTTTTTTCATAATTTTTTTATTTCGCAGAAGTTACTTTTTATAAGGTCCTCGGTTCTCCGGGTCCCTATCCCGGCCAGACCATTCTAAAAAGTAACTTCTGCTTCATATTTATAATATACTATCATTAACTTACACTTGCCATACCTGCGCTTATTTCCGATATCTCTCTTGTAATGTTGCTTTGTCTTGCTTTGTTAAACATTAGAGTCAAATCATCTATCATTTCTCCTGAAGCATCTGAGGCGTTTTTCATGGCGATCATTCTACTGGATTGTTCTGAAGCATTTGATTCTAGAAACATTTGATATATTTGCATCCTCGTTATCTTTTCCGCAAGTGACCCGATAAGTGTTTCCATGTCCCCCTCTATCAGATAATTTACTTTTTTGTCTTCTGCTTTTTCTCCGGATTTATCTTTTTCTAAATTATCTATCAGTTCTTGTACTTTCATTTTAGAAACGGGGAGGATTTGTTTAATGTTAGGTCTTTGAGTCAAAGCTGAAACGAAATCAGTGTAAGCCACTAAAATTTTATCGTAATGAAGAAGTGTATATTCGTCTATTGTTAATTTTGAAATTGGAAGAATTTCAGATAAAGAAATCTTGTCGCTCAAATCTGTAAAAGAAGCGATAACATTTATGCCTAGTCTGCGCATTGCCACATCTCCTTTTTTACCGACTGAAACAACTTCCAAATTTATATTCTGACTTTTTAAAAATGCAATGGTTTTCTTTATAACTTGCGCATTATAAGCTCCACACAAACCTCTGTTTGAAGTAATAAGCACGAGTAAAACATTCTTTTTCTCTTCACCCTTCTTTTCTCTTTCAGTGAAAAGCGGGTGGTAATTTTCCTCGATATTTTTTGCTATAGAAGAAAGAATTTCAGAAGAATATCCTGCATATAAACGTGAAGCCAGAGTAGAAGAAACGGCTCGCTTCATCTTACTAGCAGCCACCAGCTCCATCGCTTTGGTGATCTTTTTTGTGTTCTTCACACTCTTTATTCTTCTTTTGATTTCTTTTGTCCCTGCCATAAATTATTTTACTTACTGAAGCCTACTTTGAAATCCGCAATAGCCTTTTTTAATTCCATTTCACCTTTGTCTGTCCACATCTTGGACTCTTTGATTTCTTTGTAGAAAACTTTTGCATGACGTTCACAATATTCCACAAGTCCATTTTCAAATTCTTTTATCTTATCAATTGCAACATCATCCATATAACCCTTGGTGAGAGCGTACAAAGTAACGATTTGATTCTCAATTTTAATAGGAGAATATTGAAGCTGTTTCAAAACTTCAACAGCTCTTTTACCACGCTCAAGCTGTTTCTTTGTGGACTCATCAAGGTCTGAACCGAATTGAGCAAACGCTTCAAGTTCACGGAACTGCGCAAGGTCAAGTTTTAATGTTCCAGCAACTTTCTTCATTCCTTTTATTTGCGCACTAGAACCAACACGAGAGACGGAAAGACCGACGTTGACTGCTGGACGAATACCTTTGTAGAAAAGATCTGTCTCCAAGAAAATCTGTCCATCAGTAATAGAAATAACGTTCGTAGGAATATATGCAGACACGTCACCGGCTTGTGTCTCTACTATAGGAAGTGCAGTGATAGAACCACCTCCATATTTAGCATTTCGTCTACAAGCTCGTTCTAATAAACGAGAGTGTAAATAGAAAACGTCTCCTGGATATGCTTCACGTCCTGGTGGTCGGCGAAGGAGAAGAGAGATTTCACGATAAGCCACGGCGTGCTTTGAAAGATCATCGTAAATAATGAGCACATCTTTTCCTTGATCCATAAAGTATTCTGCAATAGATACTCCAGCATACGGAGCGATGTATGACATAGATGCTGCTTCAGATGCTCCGGCAGAAACTATGACTGTGTAATCCATAGCACCACCAGCTTCCAATCGTGCTCCTAATTTACGAAGTTTTGAATCTTTTTGTCCGATAGAAACATAAACACAAATCATGTTTTGGCCTTTTTGGTTTAAAATAGCATCTATTGCGATAGCTGTTTTTCCTGTCTGTCTGTCGCCGATGATGAGTTCACGTTGTCCACGTCCGACTGGAATAATGGCATCAATAACTTTGATACCAGTAGCGACGGCTTGATCCACAGCCTGTCTGGTGACGACTCCTGGAGCCACTTTTTCAATTGGATATGTCTTTGAAGCCTTGATAGCTCCCTTACCATCAATAGGCGCTCCGATAGCATTTACTACACGGCCTAAAATACTGTCTCCTACTGGAATTTCAAGAATTTTTCCTGTTGCTTTGACTTCATCACCTTCTTTTATTTTAGAAAAATCACCAAGGATAATAACTCCGACTGCATCTTCTTCGAGGTTGAGTGCTACTCCTGTCTCACCGTTTGGAAAAGTCACCATTTCAGAAGATTTGATATCAGAAAGTCCAGAAACTTTCGCAATACCATCAAAAACCTCAACGACTTTACCCACCTTTTCAACCTTCATTTGAAGTGAAAAGTTTTCTATCTCTTTTTTTAAGTTTTCTACGATTGTATTGCTATTCATACGGTCTTTGTTAAATATTCTTGTAATTTATTAATTTTATTTTTGACTGAAAGGTCAACTACTTCGTCATCCACTTCTATTTTTATTCCACCTAATAATTTTTTATCTATATTTTCTTTTAAAGTAACTTCTTTTACGGAATAACGTTTTTTTAAAGCTTGCTCCAAGGATGTTTTTGTCTGATGACTGAGGGCTTCTACGCTTGATATTTTCGCTTCTATTCTTCCCTCCTCACCATTTATTATTTTCTTAAGCCGTAATAATATATCGGGGGCTTTTGACAATAATCTTTTTTTAAATAAAAATTTAACCACTTTTTCAGATATATTTTTCTGCTCCGAACTACTCTTATCTTTGGACATAAGGTAGATAGCGCGAGCTATGTCATTGTTTGATGTTACTGACATTAAAATATATTCTATAAATTATTTAAATCTTTCTTACTACTAATTAATTTCTCTGTGGCAAGCATCGCCAAAGATATGACTTCTTTTGTGGCCGACTCAATTAAAGCTTTCTTGTCTAATTCCATTTGCGCCATTCTCTTCTTTTTATATTCCTCTTCGTCTTTTTTTATCCTTTCTATATTTTCTGCTCTTAATTTTTCCAAATCTTTTTGAAGTTCTTTTTGAGCATCTACTGAAAATTTTCGAAGTTTAATTGTGTTTTCCTTATATTCTTCACCAGCTTTTTGCAATAATTCATTAGCTTTCTTTGAATCAACTAAACCTTGTTTTATCTTTTCTGCGCGTTCTGCCATCAATTTAGAAAGTGGCTTTAAAGCGAAAATATATAAAACAACAAAAACAATAACAAAGTTTATCGCTTGAGCAACAATGATTTTCCAGTCTATGTGAAATGTAGATATAATTGAATCCATTTGTTTATATTTAAAAAATTTAAAATAGTTCTTTTAAAAAGCCTTGCGCAGGAGATTAGAAAATAAAAATGGTAATCCATTTATTATTTTCTTGATCGACGAGCAGAACGCTCCCAAAGCTTCGCCAGATAGATTGCTTTTTAAAAGAAGCTATTTAAAATTTTCAAATTACTTAATAGAGAATGCAATAACAAGTGCGTAAATGGCGATAGCTTCGGCAAATGCGCAGGCAAGAAGCATCGGAACAAGAATCTTGTTTGTTGCTTCAGGATTGCGACCGATAGCTTCCATGGCCTTTGCTCCGATAAGTCCGATACCGATACCAGGACCGATAGCACCTATACCGATAGCCAAAGCTTTTGCGAGTGTGTTTAAATCCATATAATTTTTCCGCTTATGCGGTGTTACTATTAATAATAATCGACTCTTTATTTACATGTTCGTGTTCTCCATCGTGCTCGTCGTGCGCATCATGATCAGTAGCTGAAATCGTGAAATAAACAACCAAGAGCATTGAAAAGATTAAGGCTTGAATAACTCCAACTAATATTTCAAGAAATATGAATGGAATAGGTAAAATATAAGCAAATATCGCTGCCATAGATGCCAAAAGGACTTCTCCGGCAAAGACATTACCAAAAAGTCGGAACGACAATGATGCAATTTTTGCAAATTCACCGACAAGCTCAAGTAATCCAACAAAGAACGTGATGGGAGCTACAATAATTATCGTTTTGTCCTTTTTTATCTTCGTAAATATCTGCCCCAACGCTTTTAGATTAACATACTTGTTAAAAATTTTCCATATTCCGATTGAAAAAATACCGAACAAGTTTGCTCCTAAAACAGCCATTATTGCGAGCGCGATTGTTGTGTTTACGTCTGCTGTACCACCACGAAGAAATGGGACGAAGGCAAGACCTTCACTACTCTTTTCTAAAAGACCAAGGCCGCCGATAGGTAAAAGCCCAAGCCAATTATTAACCAAAACAAAAAAGAAAACTGAAATAGCAATTGGGAAAACTGTCATGGAAAGCGCTCTGTTGTTTGTAACTTGATCACATAGATCAAGCGCACCCTCAACGACAACTTCAAAGATATTTTGCAAACCTTTTGGAACTTCTCGCATCTTCTTTCGCAGAATTACAGCCAAGATAACGATTATCAAAACTGCTAACCAGCTTGAAACGAGAGCATTCGTAAATGTAAAATTATTTGTATGTAAAATCGGTTCTGCAAAAAGAGTAGTCTCGTGACTGATGGCTCCTTCGTCTGTAATTGTCGTTTTTATTTGATTTGCTTCCATTATTATTTATTAATATTATTTATTTCTTTTTTATTCTTATCTTCCATCTCTAAAGTCTTCATATATTTAAAAACTACTCGCACGATACCATATGAAGAAATTATAAATCCTAAACCGGTGCAAGCTAAGAATATCCAAGGATCCGTGCCGTAATGTTTATCTAATGCCTTTCCGATTATTAGTGCCAAAATTATAGGCACTATGACCCAAGTCGAAACCTTGCTGAATATATCAAATGCTGGTTTCCAATCTATTTTTTTATTGTCTTTATTAATCACAAAAACAAAGCCCTCACGGCTTTATTCTAGTATAAATGAAAAATATGTTGGATGCAAATGTGAAGAAAATACCTAGTGAGTGTGGAAGGAATCGGACCTTCGACCTCTGTCTTATCAGGACAGCGTTCTACCACTGAACTACACACTCAAAAATACAGGTTCTAGGGACTAGCTTCTAGGTTCTAGAAAATAAAAAATACAAGAAGCCGTGCAGAAAATATAACAAAAATAATAACTTAAAGCAAACAAAAAACCACCCAAGGTGGTTTTTTGTTTAATCTGAGATCTAAATTTAAATTAGTATTCTCTTCGTCCGCTTCCTCCCCCGTAACCGCCTCGGTCATTGCCTCCAGAACGTGGTGGGCGAGCTTCCATAGGGCGAGCTTCGTTGACAGTAAGTTTGCGTCCTTCGAATTCTTGATCGTTGAACATCGAGATAGCTTTTGCAGCCTCATCTTGTGATGACATTTCTACGAATCCAAAACCTTTTGAACGACCAGACATCTTGTCCATAATAATCACAGCGGAAACAACGTTTCCAGCCTGTGCGAAAAGCTCTTTAAGAGCATTTTCGACTGTGCTGTAAGGAAGACCCCCTACATATAGCTTTGTAGCCATTTTCTTTACTTCTTCCTTTTTTAATAAAAAGGACAAAAAACTACTTAATAAAACGTAGAAACTCTTTTCGCTAAGTGAGAAACTACATCTAAGAGAATACCATATTAAAATCGAAAAGCAAATAGAAAAATAATTATTCTTCAGCCTCATTTCCAACTGCACCCGTTTCAATGTCTTTAATTATTTCCCCTATTCCACCTTCCATTATCTTTGGTAAATTATGCCAAGATTTCTTTATACGATGATCTGTCACTCGGTCTTGCGGAAAATTATAAGTGCGGATTTTTTCTGATCTATCTGCTGTACCTATTTGTTCTTTGCGCTCTCCTGCATACTTTTTCGCTTCCTTTTCCTCTTCAAGTTGTTGAAGTTTCGCAGTCAAAATAGACATAGCCTTTTCTCTGTTTGCTAACTGACTTCGCTCATTAGTAGAACGCACATCCAGCCCTGTAGGTTTATGAATTATACGCACAGCCGTCTCAACCTTGTTTACATTTTGTCCACCCTTTCCACCAGAACGAGAATATTCCATTTCAAATTCTGAAGGATCAATTTTTATCGTGACTTTTTTTCTTATCGGTAACACTGCCACTGAGGCTGTAGACGTGTGTATCCTGCCGTTCTTTTCTGTCGCTGGCATTCTCTGCACTCTGTGCACGCCTGTTTCATATCGCATTTTTCTGTAAACGTCTTTTCCTTTTATTTCAAAGCTCGCTTCTTTATAACCATTTAAATCACTTTTTGATTCATAGTTCACCCTCCACTGCCAACCCTCGGCCTCGGAGAACTTTTCATACATATGTGCTAACTCCCACGCAAAAAGGCTTGCTTCGTCTCCCCCTGCGCCAGCTCGCACTTCTAAAACTATTTCGTTTGGAAATTCTTCTTCTGCTTTGTCTTTATCTAGGATTTCTTGTACTTGTTTTTCTATTCTTTCTTTTTCTTCTTGAATAAATTTTAATTCTTTTGCTGCCATCTCATGCAAACTGTCATCACTTGCGAGCATCTCTCGCACTTCCGCTTCTTCACGCAAAAGCTTCTCTAGACTGCTCGCTAGATAGCTAGTCCTATGATCTTTTTTTATTTCTTCTAGATTCATTTACTTCTTAACTTTAGCAGTTGCAGCACGTCGCTTGTTGAAACGTTCTACGCGTCCAGCGGTGTCCATGATTTTTTCATTTCCAGTATAAAAAGGATGACATTGACTGCAGATTTCCATTGAGATAGCTGGCATAGTAGAACCAACCTCAAAAACAGCTCCGCAAGCGCAGGTAGCCTTTGTTTTTATGTCGTATTTTGGATGTATATCTTTTTTCATTGTTTAAAAAGATTATCACGAATTCTATTTTAAAGCAAATCTATATTGGCTTGAATCGTAGACTTTAATTTCTGAACACTTCTGCTATAAGTACATGAAGACCCTCTGGTGCCATAATAGCTACAAGCTGCTCTGTTTTGTGCGCTGGTGCTAGTGCCTACTGCCCCAAGATCAGATAAATACATTCCAGAAGCCATAAATGCGTCACGGGGTGCCCAAGGATTAGCAATATAACCCAAAAGATCTTTCAAACGACTGGCAAACATTTTCCAAGTTGAAGGAATAAATTGTGCCGGACCCATCGCTCCACCATAACCACCAGCTCCTGCTATCGGACAAGAAACCGCCGTCTTGTAAGCATTTATTCCCAAATCAACAGTCATGCTCAAAAATACTGGCACATCTCTGGTAGGATTCATAACATTTGCGAAAAATGTTCCGGTATTTTTCCCCACTCCTCCACCTGTGTCAGGACTGGTCAGATAGCACTGGCCGACATTTCCTCCTAGATTTGATTCTTGGGTCATAATGGCCAACAAGAACGCAGGATCAATTCCTAATTTACTTTTTACCTCATTGGCATAGTTGAGAGCTGTACCGAAATCTATTTTTTGTGAAATACCAGCGAGGCTAAAGAGGGCGCTACGTATTTTATCTGCTTGCATCTTTTTTGCTGCCGCTAATTTTTGATATTCAAGCTCTTTATTTTTAGAAATAGCTAAAAGCTGTTTCTTGTCTGCTTCTGATTTTGCCACAGCCTTTTGAGCACTTTCTAATTCTGCCTTTGCGTCCGTTTCAGCGTTTTGCTTATTTACGAGATCTTGTTTTGCTACTTCATTTTGTTTTTTTACTCCATTGATTATATCAACCGATGATTTTATGGCTTGTTTTATAAAAGTATAAGACTCTAAATCAGAATAGAAATTGGAAATACTATTATTTGAAAGGACTAAATCAACTAAATTTGAATCATCAAATTCATTTGTATTTCTGAGTAATTGGGCCAAAGATTCGTGTTCTCTATCTATCTTGTCGGAAAGCGAATTAATAGTATTAACTTTTTCTGTAATGTTTACTTTTAGCTGGGCGATGGTTAAAGCTCTGGCTTTTATTTTTACTTTTAAAGCATTTATTTGACTGGTCAAATAATTCACGTCACCTTTTAATGTGCCCGTGGTTTTCTGTTGTTCTGCTTGTTGATTTAATAAATCCGTAAGTTGAGCTTCTATTTGAGTTAGTTGATTTTGACAATAATCTTTGTCGGATTGAGCAGATGACACAGTGAGGGTCAAACAATCAAAATCAGCTCTTGCTGTCGGTGCAAAAATAAAGGAAAAAACAAACATAACAACAATAAGTGGAAAAATAAAAACTATGACTGTATTTCTCGTCATAGCTTTTATTGTATCATAAAAAAAGGTGAGTTTATAAAATTTTTTCTGTCCGAGGGTCCCACTCCAAAGGAGAAGGGCGCAGGACGAAAAAATATTATAAACTCACCTTTTTTATTTCTTTTCAGGCTTCTTTTCTGTCTTTTCTTCTTTTGCTGGAGCGGCTCCTTCAGCTGCTGGAACTCCTTCTTCTTCTTTCTTACCTTTCTTTTCAACTTCAATAGCAGACAAATCTGGAGCAACGACGACTTCTTCTTTTTCTTCAACCTGAGCGACGACAGAAGCTACAACATCATTTGCATTTGTAATAACAACGACTCCTGCTGGTAATTTAATATCAGAAACGAGGACGCTATTATCTAAAGTCTCAAGCTTTGAAATATCTACGATAAGGTTGTGTGGCAAATCTGCAGGCAAAGCTTCAATTTCTACTTCATGAAGAACTTTGACTAGGTTTCCTATACCACCCTTGACTGCATTTGATATTCCTTCAAATACAAGCGGTACAGCAACACGGATTTTCTTCTTCATATCAATAACCAAAAAGTCTACATGTATTGGCTCATCTGTAACTGGATCAACTTGAACCTCATGAATAAGAGCGTTTACATCTCCTGTAGGAGTTGAGATTTTAATAGCAGAAGACTCTCCGGCGTCTCGCCAGATTTTCTTGAATTCAGTAATAGATATAGTCACAGAAGTGGTTTTCTCACCAGCGCCGTAAAAAACAGCTGGGATTTTCCCAGACTTTCTCAAAACGCCTAATTTTGTATCCAAATCTCTTTTATCAGCTTTAATTACAAACATGAAGATAGTATACCCGAACACTTATTAAAAGTCAAAAACTTTTTATAATACTATTTTTTGAAATAAGTGTTGGGGTATACAGAAAAAAAATAAAAAGCAATAAAAATCGTATATTTTTAAGGCTTGACTTTTAACTTTTGGCATGGCATACTCTAGCCAAAGATCTTTCCAACGTTAGTCAAACCTTTTAACCAAGGAGTGTATGCAACTAAGAAATATGAAGTGGCTGATGGGTGAAAATACCATGCTTGTCGTCGTAAGCCTGTTTTTTCTCTTGCTTTGCTTGAAAAACTACAGCGCTGGCGGGTGGGTGGATGTGATTGCCGGACTCAAGGAAGGTGTGGGGATGTTGAAAGGCTTTGCTATAATCATCCTCTCGATTTCCCTCGTGGGCGGCCAGCTCATCGCGATGAACAAACGCCATCCGGAACACCTTGAGGCAATGTTAAGTGGCCCCAGAGCAATCGAAAAAGCATTCGTGATTGGCTCTTCAATGCCGACCACTATCTCTGCCTGCCCCATTCTTCGATCTGGATGGGAAAATGGCAGCATGAGCAAACAGGCAATCATTATGTTCCTGATTGCCTCGATGCTTACGAACTGGCAGATTCAGTTCATGCTTAGAGGTAAACTTTTGGGGTTTGAGCTGACGGTGATAAGTTTTGCTGTTGGTTTAGTCATTTGCGGCTTTTCGTTTGTCGCACTCGAAATGTGGAGTCATTACTCCACACCCCCTCAAGCAAAATCCGCCATCGTGGCTGTCGCCAAAGCGGGCAACCACTAAACATCATCAAAAAACGAAATCAGCAACAGGCCATCTTCCCCAGCAAGGAAGATGGCCTATCTTAGTTTTAATTCTTTATTTATATTTTCTATGCTATATTTTTATTCCAACATTCTAACGAACTTTAGAATGACAACTCCGCGCTTGGTTAGTTTATGTCGAATGGACTTACTATCACTCCTTTTCATCAACAAACCCGCTATTGCCATCTTCGTGATATGCGCAGAAATATTTTTCATTTTGGATTTGAGCTGTTCTGAAATTTCTTGAACCGACAGCTCTGGCTCTTTTTGTAAAAGTTCTAAAATTTGCAATCTTCTGTGATTCGCAACACCTTTTATTATTCTCTCTAATTTTTTATATTCTAATTTATCTTTCATATTTTTATTCCAATGTTCTATAGAATGTTAGAATGTACTAAATGCATCGATTTTCAAGCTTTATATTTATATTCCCCTGTAGAAGCCAGACTATTATTTTTTGCAGCTTGCAAAAGAAGCTTTTGGGCTCCGGAAACGTCAGCAGGATTCTTTGCCCAGCTTTCAAGTGCGGGATTTTGGATTGCTCTGCCATAAGAAAACGTCAGAGGCCAAGGCAAATCCCCCATTTTATGCATTTCATTTATATTCATCGTCGCGTCGGCATCGGCTTGTCCGCCGGAAAGAAAAACGATCCCACCAATATCTGCTGGCACGTGTTCCTTTAAACATTTCAAAGTTATTTCAGCAATCTTTTCTGTAAAAGATTTATCCCTTGAATCTTTTCCAGAAAGAACCATACTTGTTTTTAAAATTATTCCTGGCATAAAAACATTTGCGGAGCGAAGTTTGGAAAAGACCATGTCTAAATTTCGAGCAGTCACTTGGTAGCATTTTTCTATAGTATGATTTCCGTCTATCAAAATTTCTGGTTCAACAATCGGGACAATGTCATTTTTTTGACACAGGATTGCGTATTTTACGAATATTTCAGCATTTTTTTCCATACAATCAAAACTAGGAGTATTTACCCCAATCCTATAAACAGCGCGCCATTTCGCAAAAGTCGCGCCAAGTTCTTTATATTCTTTCAATCTTTTTTCTAGACCATCTAATCCTTTAGTAATTTTTTCTCCTTCATGTCCAGAAAAGTTAGTGGTGCCGGCATCAACTTTTATTCCGACTTCTATGCCTTTCGATTGCAAGACAGAAACAAAACTTTTCCCAGCGACAGTTTCTTGGTTGATTGTTTCGTCAAAAAGAATATATCCGGAAATGTATTTTTCTATTTTAGGCGCAGTGATGAGAAGCTCACGATATTCCCTACGCTTATCTTCTATATTCGGCACACCGAGCTTTAAAAAACGTTCACCACAAGTATTAAAACTCTCATCAATAGCAAGAATCCCTTTTGGAGGTTTTACTAAACGAGCGACTGTTTCTTTTAATTTATCTGTATTCATTTAAGCAAATCAATTAAAATTTGTTTAGAAATAGCTGGATTTGCAGAACCTTTTGTTTCTTTCATTATCTGACCTACTAGAAACATGAGTGCTTGTTCTTTGCCTCCTTTATAATCAGCCACAACCTTTGGACTGGCGTCTATTATCTTTTTTGCGATTTCTTTCAAAGCTCCTGTATCACTGCTCTGAAGAAGGTTTTTCTCACTTGCGATTTTTATTGGTGATTCATCTTTGATCACAATCATTGCCAAGACATCTTTTGCAACACGAGATGAAATCTTGTTTTCTGAAACTAAGTTTATTAATTCTGCAAAATTAACTACAGACGGAAGTTTAGCCCCACTTTTTGCTCTGAGCCCTATAAAATCTGTCGTAATATAATTTGATGACACCTTTATCTTTCCAGTATCTTTGAGAATTTTGGCAACTTCTTCAAACCACATACCCAAGCTGGGTTCATTTACATAGACTTCTATGTCTTCATCCTTTATTCCGAAATCCTTCTTGTATCTGGCACGTTTTACTTGAGGTAATTCTTGTAAACTATTTTTTATAGCATCTAAATCAAAAGCCTCATGAAGTTTTAATTTTGGTAAATCTGGATCTGGAAAATATCTGTAATCGGCGCTTCCTTCTTTCTTTCTCTGAGAAAAAGTTTTTTGTTTGCTGTCATCCCAACCACGAGTCTCCTGCACTATTTCTGAACCCTTTCCTTCTTCTATTAATTTTGTCATTCTATCAAGCTCGTATTTGATAGCGCGTTCTACGCTTCGGAAAGAATTAAGATTTTTTACTTCTACTTTTGTACCTAATTTCTTTGGATCTGTAGAAACAGAAATATTTGCCTCCACACGCATTTCTCCTTTTTCCATATTCGCCTCTGACACTCCTAAATACCAGAGTATGAGTTGGAGTTCTTTAGCAAACTTTGTCGCGCCCTTTGCTGCTTCTTCATCATTTTGAAAAGTCATCGCTTCGGTCACTAGCTCCATGAGTGGCACACCTCCACGATTAAAATCTATTAAAGAAAAATCACCCCTATCGTGTTTGTTGTTTGCTGTATCTTCTTCTAAATGCACACGAGTAATATCAAAATCTGCCAAATTCCCGCCTGAAACTATCGGATATTTATATTGTGAAATCTGATAACCTTTTGGGATGTCAGGATAAAAATAATTCTTTCGATCAAATTCGGTAAAGTCAGAAATTTTACCATTTACCGCAAAGCCAACTTTTATCACATTTTCTATCGCTTTTTTATTTATAACCGGCAAAGCTCCCGGATGCGCCATGCAAACAGGGCAAACATTTACGTTTGGATTCTCTTCATCCGGATCATTCTTGCAAGCGCAAAACATCTTTGTTTGCGTCTTTAACTCTGCATGTATTTCTAAACCAATTGTCGGATAATATTTCTTTTCCATAAATAATTACTAATATAGTATCATATTTTATGATAACTCTTTTATCAAGAAATCTAATATTTTATTAGCTTTATCAACATCCTGTTGTTTGTAAAAATTTTTAT
>CAIVBM010000007.1 GCA_903904195.1 uncultured bacterium | reverse complement strand
TTGATTACACCGATACACCTTGATAGTTTCTCTATAATTGATTATTATCGCATAAAAGTCAATTGATTTTTGCCTTGTAAAACAACGCTTTTCCGTGTTGTTTTTGTATCTCAAATAAATTTTTTCGGTATGAATCAATTTTTTCTTTCATCAATTCATCAATTTGCGCATATTCTTTAGGATAGGCAAATGGAAAAGCCGCGTCTTCTAGTTCTCCTTTTAGTTTTCCCATTCCTAGTCTGTTTGCGAGAGGCGCATAGACTTCAATTGCTTCTATGGCTATTCTTTTTCTTTTGTCTTCTCTTTGATATTGCAAAGTACGTAGATTATGAAGCCTGTCAGCGAATTTGATTATAACCACACGTAAATCTTTGGCCATCGCAAAGAAAAATTTGCGTAAGCTTTCTACATATCTCACGTGTCCTCTGTATTTTAGTTTACCTAGACTCGTCGCACCATTTACTAAAAATAATATTTCAGAATCAAATTCCTCTTCTAGTATTTTTTCTGTAATTTTTGTATCTTCCAAAACATCGTGCAAAAGTCCACCTATGATAGTCTGTGTGTCCATGCCGAGTTTGGCTAGTATTTTTGCAGTCTCAAATGGGTGAACAATGTATGGTTCACCACTGAGTCTTTTTTGACCCTCATGTGCTTTTTCAGAGAATTTATAGGCTTTTTCTAGAAGTTCTTCTTCTTTTTTAGTTACTCCTCCAATTATTAGGCTGATTATTTCCTTAACAGTTGCCATTTGGCCATTATAGCCTACAGTGGCCTAAGCTTCAATTTTCTTTATTTTATGAGGATTATGCATTTCACAAGCTTTATTTGAGCAACGTTCCGGAATAGTTTTTGTACCTTCCATCATTAAGCTTCCACACTTGTCGCAAATTCTACCAGTTGGTTTTGCTTTTATGGCAAATTTACATTTTGGATAGTTTGAACAAGAATAAAAGATACCAAATCTTCCGCGACGTTCACTGATGTCACCGGTTTTACAAAGAGGGCATAATACTCCAGTTTTCTTTTTTTCTTCATCAGCTTTGTCGCTCTTTATAAATTTACATTTTGGATATCTTGAGCAAGAAATAAATGTACCGGTGCCGTCGCGTCTCTCACGGACGACTAGTTTACCCCCACCTGATTTACCTTTTTTATCACCACACTCTGGGCATTTTTCTCCAGTTTCAGTCGGACCTTTTAATTCTGTACCGTCCAACATCAATGCTCCATCGCAGTCAGGATATTTGGAACAAGAATAAAACTTACCACCACGTGAAAGTTTCACTATCATAGCAGACCCGCATTTTGGACATTTAATATTTTCTGGAGCATCACCTAGGTTTGTGGCTTTTTCTAATTTTTCTTTAGATTTTACATCTTTTAGGAATGGACCATAGAAATCTTTGAGAGTTTTCCCGTATTCACGTTCACCACGAGAAATTTCATCTAGTTCGTCTTCCATTTCCGCAGTAAAGCTGTCAGAAATATAATTCATAAAATGTTTTTCTAGGAAATCAGAAACGACTTCACCGACATCGGTAGGGAAAAGCGTCTTTCCTTCTTTTTTCACATAGCCTCTATCTTCAATCGTTCTCATGATTGAAGCATATGTAGATGGTCTACCGATACCTCGGCTTTCAAGTTCTTTGACTAATCCAGCTTCACTATATCTACTTGGTGGTTCAGTAAATTTCTCTTCACTTGAAAGGTCAATCAATTTTAATTCTTCACCGTTTTTACATTTAGGTAGTTCAACATCGTCGCCCCTCGCATCACTGTCTACCTTGAGCCATCCAGGGAAAAGCAATCTGGAGCCATTTGCGGAAAAGTCTGGCAAATCTTCATGGTCTTTTATGACCGCTGAAATTTTTGTTTTCAATAATTTTGCGTCAGTCATTTGTGAGGAAATAGCGCGTTCCCATATTAGTCTATATAGTCTGTCTTGGTCTTCACCACCGACGATCATGTTATCTATATGTGTAGGACGAATTGCTTCGTGAGCTTCTTGAGCGTTTTTAGATTTAGTTTTATAGATTCTAGGTTCTGCGTATTCTTCACCGTATTTATTTTTAATAAAAGATACTATTTGCGTTTGAGCCACAGCAGAAAGGTTTGTGCTGTCGGTTCGCATATAAGTAATGTGTCCGGCTTCGTAAAGCTTTTGAGCTATTTGCATCGTCCTTGAAGGCGAGTAGCCTAGGCGTGAGCTGGCAGTTTGTTGGAGTGTAGAAGTAGTAAAAGGTGCACGAGGAGAACGTTTTTGCTCGGATTCTTTTACATCTTTTATAATCCAATCTGCCTCTTTTCCAATTTCCAATATCTTTTTTACTAATTTTTCATCTCGTGGTTCCTCGGAACACTCGAGAACAACCCGACTACCCCCGCCCAGACCTTGGGACCCCTTAAGGTCTGGGCGGGTAGGGTGGTGGGGAGTTTCAAATAAACCAAAAATCTTCCAGAACTTTTCTGGCACAAATGCGCGTATCTCGCGTTCACGTTCCATTATTATACGAAGCGCAGGGGACTGAACACGTCCAGCCGAAAGTCCATAACGGACTTTTTTCCAAATCAATCCAGAAAGGTCATAGCCCACTAAACGGTCTAAGACTCTGCGCGCTTCTTGAGCCTTGCGTAGATTTTGATCAATGCCACGAGGATGTTTCAATGCCTCTATTACTGCATCTTTTGTGATTTCATGAAATGTCACTCTTTCTATCGGAGCTTTTACTTTTTTGTCTTCTTTTAAAAGTGTCTCTATGTGCCATGCTATGGCTTCACCTTCACGGTCAGGGTCTGTTGCCAACATTACTTCAGTTGCTTTCTCGGCCAAGCTTTGTAATTCATGAACTATTTTTTCTTTCCCTTTAGAGATTTCGTAAAAAGGAACAAAGCCAGCTTCTACGTCTATCGCTTTTTTATTTGATTTTGGTAAATCGCGAATATGTCCCACTGATGCGCGCACAGTAAAAGCGCCTTCGAGATATTTCTCAATCGTCTTTGCCTTTGATGGTGATTCTACAATTAATAATTTCATATTTTTATCTTTGTTGGCTAAGTATTACACGAAATAGTTTTACAATGCAAATTATGCCAACCGAATCTCACCCATTTCTTCTTTAATAAGTCCTTTTATTTCCATCACAGAAAGTAGAGCATTTACTGTGGGTGTGGGCATCTTTATCAGACGAATTAAATCGTCGCGAGATAATGGTTCACGTAACAACTCTGCGATTTTCTTTTCATCTGGAGATAAATCTTGGAAAAGTCTTTTTTGTTTTTCTTCGTCCTTTTTTAATTCAAAACCAAGTGCTTCTAAAACATCTTCTGAAGAAGTAATAGGAGTAGCACCAGCTTTCAACAATCTATTTGTACCTTTTGAGTTTGGAGAAAAGATAGAACCGGGGACTACTAGCAAATCCCTATTGTATTCTGTTGTGAGTCTAGCGGTGATGAGAGTACCGGACATTTCTTCTGCTTCAATTATTAAAACGGCTTTTGAAATTCCAGCCATCAATCTGTTACGCATGGGGAAACTCCACTGTGTGGCCTTAAAATCTGGTTCAAATTCAGAAATTAAACAACCATCATTTTCTACTACTGTTCTCATTAGTTGTACATTTGTCTTTGGGTAGATTGCTTCATCTCCCAGTCCAGAACCTGGAAAAACAATTGTTTTGAGCCCTACTTGCATGGCTTTCTTGTGAGCTATTGTGTCTATACCCATGGCAAAGCCTGAGACTATCACAATGGGGTAGCCTTTTAAACCAGCTATTATCTTTTCGCAAGCTTCGCGACCGTAAGTGGTAAATTTTCGAGAACCAACAACACTCAAATAAATCAGATTTTCGTCAGTAGGCAAGTCGCCGATAATCCAAAGATTCTCCGGAGGCTGAGGAATCTCTAAAAGCGCCTTCGGGAATTTATTTTTCGGTAGTTTTTGAATTTTCATAAAATTAAAAAGTGGAAGTTGCTTTTTATAAGGTCCTCGGTTCTCCGGGTCCCTTCCCCGGCCAGACCATTCTAAAAAGTAACTTCCACTTTTCATTATATCAATATTCGTATATAATACGAATATGTTAGATATAAAATTCATTCGTGAAAATAAGGAAATAGTTCAAGAGGGCGCAAAGAAAAAGCATGTAAACATAGATATCAGTAAATTGATCACCCTTGATGACGAACGATTAAAAGGACTCAAAGAAGTAGAAGACCTTCGCTCCGAGGTAAATAAAGTTTCAAATGATATAGTCCGAAATCAAGATGCTGCTCTCAAAGTCCAGCTCATAGAGGAAATGCGCGTAGTAAAAGATGACATCAAAGCTAAAGAAGAAAAATTAAAAAAAATTATGGAAGAATGGCAAAAGTTGATGTTGCAAGTTCCAAATGTTCCAGACATATCTGTGCCGGAAGGAGCTAGTGATGCCGAAAATCAAGAAGTAAAAGCTTGGGGTGCAAAACCTACTTTTAATTTTGAAATAAAAAATCAATTAACATTAATCAGTGATCTTGATCTAGCGGATTTTGAACGAGGAACAAAGGTTGCTGGCTTCCGTGGATATTTCTTAAAAAATGAAGGCGCACTTTTGGCTTTTGCTCTCTGGCAATTCTTTTTAGATAATTTGGTTAGCAAAGGATTTACACCTATGATAGTGCCTTCACTCGTCAAAAAGCAGGCTTTGATGGGTACAGGATACATTCCAGGTGGTGAAGATGACCTCTACAAGACTCAAGATGGGGATTATCTCGCTGGTACAGGTGAAGTGGCCACTATGTCATATTATTCAAATGAAGTCATAGATAAAGCAAAATTCCCATTACGATTCGCTTCATTTTCTACTTGTTTTCGCAGAGAAGCAGGTTCACACGGCAAAGACGTCAAAGGTTTCTTTAGAGTTCATGAATTCTATAAATTAGAACAAGTGGTAATGTGTGAAGCAAATCACCAAGAGTCAGTAAAACTTCACGAAGAGATTACAAAAAATGTTGAAGACTTACTCATGGCATTAAATCTTCCTTATCATATCGTCGCAAATTGTGGAGGTGACCTCGGCCTCGGTCAGGTAAAGAAATACGACATAGAAGTTTGGATGCCATCACAGAACAAATATCGCGAGACTCATTCGTCTTCATATTTTCACGATTTTCAGACAAGACGTTTAAATATCAAATATAAAGATTCAGATGGAAAATTAAAATACGCTCATTCTTTAAACAACACAGCTGTCGCAACTCCTAGAATAATAGAAGCTATTTTAGAAAATAATCAGCAAATAGATGGTTCTGTGAAAATCCCTGAAGTTTTGAGAAAGTATATGGGAGGAAAAGAATTTATAAAAAATAGCTAGGCAAGACCTAGCGCACTAGGTCTTGCCTAGCTATTCCACGTCATGCAAAAAAGAAACGTATTAAATTCTCCAGGTCTTTTGGAGTTAAAGAAAAAGAGAAGAAGAACTGCTTTAAATAAAATTCTTCTGGTTCTTCTTGCGTTTTTGATGATTTTTGGCTGTTTGGTGTATGTTTCTCGCATTTCTGGGTTAAATATCGTTTCAATAGAAATTGCTGATAACAACATCACTGATGCAGATGCTATAAAAGCAGAAGTGCAACAAGAAATCTCCGGAGATTATTTATGGTTTATTCCAAAAGCAAATATATTATTGTACCCAGAAAATAAAATAAAAGAATTATTATCAAATGATTTCAAAAGACTAAAAGATATCAATCTGTCTATTAAAGACAATCAGACTCTTTTATTAAATCTGACCGAGCGCATGCCATTATATACTTGGTGTGGAAATAATATAGATACTACAGCTTCTGCAGAACAGAAATGTTATTTCTTGGATAAAGATGGATACATATATGATGAAGCTCCGTACTTTTCTGGAGATGTTTATTTTAAATTTTATGGGAAAGCTGACATTGGCACATATTTTTATAAAGATGTTTTCACTCAGTTGGCTTATTTAAAAGACACTATGACGACCATGGGGCTCAAGCCTGTGTCTATGTTTGTTGATGATTTGGGTGATGCAAAAGTTTTCTTGGCGTCTTCTGCGACAGTTGAGCCATATATTGCTTTCAAGATTGATTCAGATTTTCAAAACGTAGCAGAAAATTTAGAGACAGCGCTAAGTACTGAACCTTTGCTTTCTAATTTCAAGAATAAATATGCTTCACTAGAATACATTGATTTAAGGTTCGGAAATAAGGTATATTACAAGTTTAGTAAATAAAAACTAGAAGTTTCTTTTTATCAGGTCCTCGGTTCTCCGGGGCCCCACACCCCGGCCTGACCATTCTAAAAAGCAACTTCTAGTTTTTATTTCCGCAAAAAAGTATGCATAATTTTTGGAAAAAATTAGATAAACCATTTTTCTGCCTTGCGCCAATGTCAGACGTCACTGACATAGCTTTTCGCTACATGTTGGCGAAATATGGTAAGACTAGAGAAAATAAAAACAAAGTAGTTTTCTGGACAGAGTTCGTCGCCGCAGACGGCCTCGCAGACAAACTCGGCAGGAAAAAACTCGCACATATATTGAAATATAAAGAACGTGAGAGGCCCATCGTGGCTCAAGTCTTTGGCGCTAATCTAGAAAATATGAAAAAAGCTTGCCAATACATAGCGAGCCTTGGCTTTGATGGCATAGACATAAACATGGGCTGTCCAGATAAGTCTGTCATCAGCCAAGGGGCTGGGTCCGCACTTATAAAGAATCCAAAACTTGCGCGGGAAATAATACAGTCAGCTCATGCTGGTATAAAATCAGCTGGATTAAACATTCCTGTGTCAGTAAAGACTAGAATTGGTTTTAATAAAGAAGAAATAGACACTTGGATCCCTGAATTGTTAAAAGAGGACATTTCTGCTTTAACTATTCACTTGCGAACCACAAAAGAATTATCTCTCGTGCCTGCAAATTGGGAACTCATTAAGAAAGTTAAAAAACTTATTGAAAAAAGTGGCAAAGATATTTTACTTATCGGTAATGGCGATGTCGTGTCATTAAAAGATGCAGAGGAAAAAGCAGAAAAATATGGCTGTGATGGAATAATGATCGGACGGGGAGTCTTCGGGAATCCGTGGTTCTTCGCCGAATGTCAAGGACGGTCCTTGACAAGGGATTCTTTGTCAAGGACCGTCCTTGGCATCTCTCTTAGGGAGAAATTAGAGGTATTAGTAGAGCACACGCAGATATTTGATGAAGAACTCGCAAAACCAAAACATAAAGGTTTTGATGTTATGAAAAAGCATTTCAAGGCGTATGTGAACGGTTTTGATGGTGCAAAAGAATTGCGTATTAAACTTATGGAAACCGAAAACTCCTTGCAGGTAGAAAAGATAATAAAAGACTTTTTGAAACATTTTTGATATAGTTATTATATGCATGATTTGGCATTATATCGCAAATATCGTCCAAAAAGCTTTAAGGAAGTCCTAGGGCAAGACCATATTGTAAAAGTCTTGGAGAGCTCGGTAAAGACGAACAAAGTCTCGCACGCTTATCTTTTTGTCGGTTCGCGCGGGACGGGTAAGACTTCTGTCGCCAGGATTTTCGCTACGAGCATCGGAGTTTCCGCGAATGATCTTTATGAAATAGACGCCGCATCAAACAGGGGTATTGAAGACATAAAAGATCTCCGCGATGGCACACGAGTTCTGCCTTTTGATTCAAAATATAAAGTTTACATAATAGATGAAGTGCATATGCTTTCCAAAGACGCTTGGGGCGCGCTCTTAAAAACTCTGGAAGAACCTCCAAAGCACGTCATTTTTATTCTGGCCACGACGGAATTCCATAAAGTACCGGAGACAATCATTTCCCGTTGCCAGGTTTTCACTTTCAAAAAAGCTTCCGATGCAGTCTGTAAAAAGATGCTGATTGATGTGGCAAAGGGTGAAGGTTTTGAATTAGATGGGGACTCTGCTGAGCTTTTAGCCATCTTGGCTGATGGATCTTTCCGTGATGGATTAGGTGAACTTCAAAAAGTCTTAAACTTTGCAGGAAAATCAAGAACCTCACCCCCAACCCCTCTCCTTATTAAGGAGAGGGGTGCCAAAGGCGGGGAGAGGTCTATTAAAATTACGCGGGAAGATGTAGAATCCATAACTGGCGCGCCAAAGACGACACTTGTAAATGATTTTATTTCTGCCATCGCAGAGAAGAATTTAGAAAAAGGAATTACCGCCGTGCGAACTGCTTCATCTCTCTCTTTAGATATGAGATTATATTTAAAACTTATCGTTTCAAAATTCCGCATGGCTATAGTCTTGCGTTATGCGCCTAAATTACAAGACGAAATGGCAGGGGATTTATCAAAGACTGATTTAGACTTTTTACAAAGCTTAGTAAAACAGGATAAAGGAGGCATGTTACGTTCGACAGCCTTGGCGATATTGCTCGAGGCTTATCAGAATATAGATAATGCATTTATTGCCGAATTACCATTAGAACTTGCATTAATAAATATAATCGCAAAGAATAATTCAAAGCTGGGGGACTTGGAATCGAACCAAAATTAATGGCTTCAAAGGCCACTGTCCTACCGTTAGACGATCCCCCAATATTCACAAAACACTTAATTTATAGCACAAATTCTTCTAAAAAACCATATTTATTGATATAATATAAGTATTAATAAGTAACTAAAAAAATATGAGTAATAAAAATTGTGAGAGTTGTATGATGCCACTTGCGAAAGATCCCAAAATGAGTGGGTCAGATAAGTATTGTAGTTATTGTTTTAGAGATGGAAAACTTGTTTATCAAGGAAATGATGTAAATGAATTTAAAAAACATTCGTATGAGGCTATGACCGCCAAAGGAATGAATCCTCTCAAAGCAAAATTTTTCACATGGATGATTGGTTTCGCTCCGCGTTGGAAGAAATAAAAAGTCTGCTATACTAGAACCATGAAAAAATCATTTTTGTATGCATTAGTGGCGGCGGTTTATATTGTATTTATCGTCAATGTTACAAACATGATGTCTTCCGTCGTGCCGGAGAAAACTATACTTATTCCCATGACGATTCTCGGCCTATTCGTGCTGTCTGCCGCAATTATGGGGTTCCTATTTCTCTTTGAGCCTATAACTCTTTACATAGACGGCAAGAAGGAAGAAGCGATGATATTTTTTGCCAAGATTGTCGGATTTTTCGCTTGTTTTGTGACTTTCTTTATAATACTTCTTTTTGTTTTGTAAAATAATACGTAATGGTTCAATAGCTTGGAATCACCCATAGGTTTAGGATGATTCATATGCCATACACAACAAACAAAAACATGCCGAGGATTAGAAGAGACGCTGCCGACCTTGCGAGTAAGGGATGGTC
>CAIVBM010000006.1 GCA_903904195.1 uncultured bacterium | reverse complement strand
GTCCGAATATTTTTTCGTCAAAAAGACCTCCACGTTCACTTCTACCTGTACGATAATTTATCGTTTCAGGCTTTGTAACTTCTCCAAAAGACCATTCTTTGATCTGCTCTGGTGAAGCTAATCTAAGCGCGATGCTATCAAATTCAGTTGTGTTTAAAGTTTTCATATTTTTTATTTATTCCACAGGTCGGACCTAGGGGGGCCTAGGTCCGACCTGTGGTCTATTTATTTATCGCCATTTTTTAAATTCACATCTAAAGCTAGCCCACGCAAATAATTTAGAAGCACATTGAATGATGCTGGTGAATTTGGCGGTCTGATGTTTTCATTTTTAATAATAGAATCAAAAGTCGCCGATCGGCCTAGTATATCGTCGGACTTGATAGTAAGCATTTCACGCAAAGTATAAGCTGCGCCATAACCTTCGAGTGCCCAGACTTCCATTTCTCCAAATCTCTGTCCTCCACCTTGAGCCTTTCCTCCGAGAGGTTGCTGAGTGATAAGTGAGTAAGGTCCGATTGAACGCATGTGTATCTTGTCTTCCACCATGTGGTGAAGTTTGAGCATATACATATATCCGACAGCGACATCTTGTTCAAAAGCGTCTCCGGTTCTTCCGTCAAAAAGCTTTAATTTTCCATTTGCAGGAAATCCTGCTTTTACTAATTCCTCACTTATCTCTTCATGTTTTGCTCCCATAAATGGAGGAACGACGGCTTGATAGTTGAGAGTATTTGCTGCCATACCAAGGTGCATTTCCAAGATCTGTCCCAAGTTCATACGGGAAGGAACACCGAGTGGTGAAAGCACTATATCTATAGGTGTACCGTCTGCTGTATATGGCATATCTTCTTCAGGAAGAATCGTAGAGATAACTCCTTTGTTTCCGTGTCGTCCAGAAAGCTTGTCTCCGACAGAAATATTTCGGATTTGGGCAACTTCAATAACTATTTTCTTAATGATTCCCGCTTCAAGAGCATGTCCCAAGTCACGAGAGAAAATCTTTACACCAATAATTCTTCCGCGCTTGCCGTGCTCTACTCGAAGTGATGTGTCTTTTACATCACGTGCCTTTTCAGCAAAGATAGAACGCAATAATCTTTCTTCAGGAGTGAGTTCTGTTTCACCTTTTGGTGTAATTTTACCAACCAAAATATCATTTTCTCTGACTTCTGCTCCAATGCGGACGATTCCGTCTTCATCCAAATCTTTAAGTTTGAGTTCTCCGACGTTTGGTATATCACGAGTAGTTATCTCGGGTCCAAGTTTTGTATCACGAACGATACAAGTGAATTCTTCTACATAAACAGATGTGAATTTACTCTTTTTTACTAAACGCTCTGAAACTATTATGGCGTCTTCATAAGTTGATCCAGACCAAGACAAAAATGCAACAAATATATTTTGCCCCAAAGAAATTTGTCCGCCCATAGTACTGCTAGTGTCTGCTAGGACATCCCCTTTCTTTATTTTGTCTCCGACATTTACGAGAGGTCGCTGATGAAATACTGCAAAGTTGTTATTTCTCATAAAGTTTATGAGATTATAAGTTTTCTCTGAAGACTTACCGCTTCCTTTTACAACTATTTTCTTGGCATCTAAATATGAAACTACTCCATCTGTTTCAGAGATGATTAATCTTCCTCCGTCTCTGGCTGCTAATTCTTCAATACCAGTAGCCACGAGTGGAGCTTCAGGCAATACGCAAGGCACAGCTTGTTTCTGCATGTTGCTTCCCATGAGCGCACGGTTTGCATTATTATGTTCTAGAAATGGAATCATAGAAGTCGCAATAGAAAAGGCTTGGTTTGGAGCAACATCTATAAAATCAATTTCTTCTCGGGCGATTTCTCCTGGCTCTGTCTTGATTCTGGCTTCTACTTTTTCTTTTGTTATTTTTCCATTTTCATCATAAGGAATTCCAGCATGAGCGATGTTATATTTCTCTTCTTCAAGCGCATTTAAATAGACAACCTCATTTGTAAGCTTGCCATTTTTAACTTTGATATATGGAGTTTCAATAATTCCAAAATCATTTATTTTTGCATAAGTAGAAAGGTGTAAGATAAGACCGATGTTTGGACCTTCGGGAGTATGAATAGGACAAACTCTTCCGTAGTGAGAAGGGTGCACATCGCGGACTTCTAGTCCTGCACGCTCTCTAGTAAGACCTCCGGGTCCGAGTGCTGAAAGTGTTCGTAAGTGTTCTATTTCATAGAGCACATTTTCTTGCGCCATGAATTGTGAAAGCTGGTTTGTGGTGAAAAATTCTTTAATACGAGCTTGAAGTGGGCGCTGATTTATGATGGCTATAGGCATAGCTGTGTCAACATCAATAATAGACATTCTGTCTTGAATATTTCTTTTGATTTGCATCATACCAGTGCGGACTTTTTGCTGTAAAATTTCTCCAACAAATCGCACACGTCTCTGACCAAGGTGATCTATATCATCACCCTTACTATCTGGATTGCTGTTCAAAGTAATTATGTTCATAATTACTGTCACCAAATCTTCCTTAGAAATAGTTCTGCGAGCTAAAGCTTTTTCATCCATTTCTTTTCCAAAACGCTGATTAAATCTGAAACGTCCAACTGGAGAAAGATCATATCGCTCTGCGATAAATAAAGAATCAATAAATTCCTTTGCGTTTTCAGCTGTCGCCATATCCCCGTCTCGGAGACGCTTGTAAATCTCAATATATGAATCGTTCAAGCTCTTTACTCCATCTTTTTCTAAACAATTTTTTATAGTCTTTTCAAATGCTGGATTTCCAGAAAAAGCCTTTAATATAGCCTCATTACTGCTATAACCCATAGCTCGGAGTAATGCTGTGGCTGGGAATTTTCTCTTTTTATCTATTCTTATGTATATGGCACCGTCAGCTTCTGATTCTATTTCAATCCAAACTCCACGAGCTGGAATAATCTTGGCGCCAAAATATCTGTTACCCTTACTTTCTGATTCTGTAAAGAAAACTCCGAAACTTCTAGCGAGCTGAGGGACGATGACACGTTCCACTCCGTTTATTATAAAAGTTCCATGATCAGTCATCAAAGGAAGCTCTGACATAAAAATCTCTTGTTCCTTTACCGTACCTAAAATCTTGTTCGTCAATTTTACTCGCGCCTTCAAAAGTCCTTGATAGGAAAGTTTGTTTATTTTTGAATTATTTTCGTCAGTTTTTGATTCACCTAAAGAGAATGAGGTGAATTCTAATTGAAACTTTTTACCGGAATAGTCTATGATCGGAGAAAATTCTTTAAACACTTCTCCAATACCTTGCTCTATCAACCACTTGAAGCTCTTTACTTGAGCTTCAATTAAATTTGGGAAATCGACTAGAGGCTTCTTGTATCTTGCAAAATACTTCTTGGGACGCTTGGTAATCGTATGCATATTTATTTTTTTCCAAATAAAGCTACAAAACGCAAAAAGAAAACAGACGAAAAATGCTTTCTTTTAGCTTCTTATAAAATTATTTAGATGATTAAGTTAATAAACCCTTGTAATCAAACACTTACTTGACCTAGGATTCCATCCGATACTCAATCAATGAATCTCAAATAGACTACTCTATTTCGCCTTTTTTGTCAACACCTTTTCTCCACTCTTCTATCTTTTTATGATTTCCGGAAAGCAGGACTTTGGGAACGCGGTAAATTTTTGACTTCTTGCCCCGTCCTGGCGGGGTGTATTTTAAAACTTCCGGACGGGTATAAACTTCACTGCAAGAGATTCTTTCTTCCTCGAGCGACTCGTATTTACCCAAAACTCCGGGAATTTGCCTTGAAATAGAATCTATCAAAACCATCGCTGGGAGTTCGCCTCCAGTCAATACATAATCCCCTATTGAAATTTCTTCCGCTTTCAAAATTCTCTGTACTCGCGCATCTATACCTTCATATCTACCAGAAATTAAGATAATATCTGTATATTTTTTCGCAGATGCTTTTGCATAAACTGTATCAAATTTTTTACCAGAAGTAGAAAATAAAATAATTTTAGTTTTCTTTTTATCTTTAATTTTAATTTTAGAAAATGCTTTAAGGAATAATTCTGGACGCAAAACCATCCCTGGACCTCCTCCATAAGGCCTGTCATCTACCCTTTCTTTCGGCTTACAAAAATCCATCGGATTATAAAACTTTACTGAAATGAGCTTATTTTCTATCGCCCGCCCAAGAATAGACTCTTTTAAATAAGAATCAAACATCTCAGGGAAAATTGTAATTATGTGAAATCTCATAAATCATTTATAGCATACTCCAATATAAACAGAAAACCACCGAAGGCGATTCCCTCAGTGGTCGATTTTCAAAACGATTATTCTACCTAGCTGGGCGGAGGACAGTCCTCCGCCCAGCCGACGCCCAGTCCGGCGCCGGAAACGAATCACTTGCAAACGAACCAAAGAACGGCCAGCACCATGATGCCAATGAGCCCGTAAAAAGGATACCTAAACCCCTCGGGCAACTCGGGTGCCTCGGGCACATCCCACTGAAACCTGCCGATTCTGATTATCATGATTCTTCTCCTCCTGTAAAAACATCCTTGTTCCAAGTTCTCCCAAATTATAGCACACAGTAATATATCCGTCAATAAAAAAGGGTAATGTGCACACACATATGGCGGTTTCTCCTACAATGGAGGAATGAGCGTACATATGGTTAAAACAATCAAAGAAGAGAAGCTAAAATGGATATTGCCGATAGTGAAGAAAGAAGCTAGGTTAATTGATGTGGCAAAGG
>CAIVBM010000005.1 GCA_903904195.1 uncultured bacterium | reverse complement strand
CTCGCGGTTTCGGGATGAATGTAGTTGCTTATGATTTATATGCGGACTTGGCTTTTGCAAAAGAAAATAATTTTGAATATAAGAGTTTGTTAGAAGTTATTTCTGCATCAGATGTAGTCACTCTACACACACCATATACCAAAGAAAATCATCATTTAATAAATCAAGAAAATATTTCAAAAATGAAAAAGGGTGCTTATCTCATAAATACGGCCCGTGGAGCGCTCGTAGATACCAAGGCTCTCATTTGGGGAATCAAAGAAGGTATCATCGCTGGCGCTGGGCTTGATGTTTTAGAAGATGAAAGAGATTTGAAAGAAGAAATAAAAATCATAAGCAACGAAGGATCTGGAGTAATAAAAGATTATAAGACTTTATTAGAGGATCATGTGCTCATTGATATGCCGGAGGTTATAGTCACTCCACATATCGCTTTTTATTCTAAAGAAGCTGAAGAAGAAATTATAAAAACAACTATTGAAAACATTAAAGGATTTATTAATAATCAAATACAAAATCTCGTAAAATAATTATGTCAGCACATTCCATAAAGAATTTTGATGAATTAAAAACGACAGAGAATCGCAGATTGGCATTACAGATAGCTGAGAGTGGTTATGAGTCCATAGATACAAATAGTGTTATTTTGAATTCTCTTAAACTTGATAATAATATTTTAACCGTGCAGGAAAAGAGTTTTGACTTGTCTAAATTCAAGAAAATAAAAGTCGTTGGTTTTGGTAAGGCTTCTACAGATGCGGCTTTGGCTATTGAAAAGGTGCTGGGCGCTAAAATAATAGCAGGCGCAGTCATTGGACTTACCAAGACAAATTGCGAATATATTAAGATTTTTATCGGTACTCATCCAAAGCCAAGTCAGGCCAATATTGATGCTGGAGAAAAAATTTATAACATAATAAAAGATTCCACCGCAGAGGATTTGATTATTGTACTAGTTTCCGGTGGAGGTTCTTCACTCCTTTGTTATTCTCAAGATGAGTGCAAGCAAAACATTTCACTTTATGATGAATTTTTGAAATATGGACAAAGGATATCAGAGATGAATACAGTACGAAAACATCTTTCTGTCTTAAAGGGTGGTGGACTCGCCAAGCTCGCATATCCAGCGACAGTTGTGGGTATTATCTTTTCTGATATTCCCGGTAGTGATTTCTGTAATGTTGCTTCTGGCCCGACCTATAAAGATAAGAGCACGATAGCCGATGCACAAGCCATCATAGATAAATATAATTTAGGTAAATTTATTTTGATTGAAACTCCCAAAGAAGATAAGTATTTTGAAAAAGTTTTTAATTTTGTTTTAGTCTCAAACGAGACACCCGTAAAGGCTATGGAGAAAAAGGCAAAAGAATTCGGATTTAAAACAAACATTATTTCTACAGAATTATATGATGAAACAGAAGAAGCCTTAAAGAAAATTTTTAGTGGAAAATCTGAAAACACAGTAGTTCTAGCAGCTGGTGAGCCAAAGCTCGTGGTAAAGAAAAAGGGTGGTAGTGGGGGGCGTAATTTATATATGGGTTTAAAAGCCATACAAATGGATTTGATAGATGAGGATTCTGTATTTATACCTATAGCTTCTGATGGTATGGATAATTCTGATGCAGCCGGAGCAGTGGTTGATAAAAATGCTATTGAGAAAATAAAAAAACTCGGTTTCGATATTAAAGATTGCTTGGAACGTTATGATGCCTATCCTGTATTTCAAAAATCCAGCGATATGATTATGACTGGCCCCACTGGAGCAAACGTTTCTGACTTAATGATTCTGTTGACGAAGAAATAAAATTACGTTGACTTTACTTGGGGCAATGATAGACTTTCTTAAGAAACCGTTCGAAAAAAATAAAGGGCAAGTTCTATGAAAATTTTGATTGTCGGTCCTGGCAATGTTGGGAAAGAGCTTGCTTCGCAGGCTCGGGTCAGTGGTCATGAAATTTCTTTCTTTGGAAGGGGAGATAACAAGTGTGAATTCCGTGGCAGAGCAGCAAAGTGTGATGTTGTGTGCATCACTATCCCTACAATGGGTAGAGGCGAGGAAGAAATATTTTTCACGACCGAAAGTCGTGAAGAAGGCAAACCTGTCGTGCTTTCTGCAAAAGCCGCGATGGCGTATCGTTTTGATGAAATAGTGTCCCATCTTCCGCACATGAGCATTAGTACGATTGTTGGAGGCGCAAGTGGAATGCTTCACCTCATCACGATGCCGTCCATAGGTCTCTTTAAAATCGTGGGCATTGTGAATGGCACTATTAACTTCCTGTTGAGTAGGGTAGCCGAAGGTGTGCCTTGGGAGCAGGCTCTGGAGGAGGCTGTCAAAAAACAGCTGACCGAAGGCGGGTCTGGTTTGGAAGAGGTGTTTCGGAGAGAAATTCGAGACACTGTCCTAAAGGCAGCGTGTATCGTTAACCTCGCAAGGCTCTTTCCAGAGTCTATGGTCACTCCGGACGAGTTCACCTGTCAAAAGCTAGGCAAGAAGGAGATACTGCGATTGTTTGAAGCGAGGCAGTATCGTCTCGTCGTGCGCATAGTCAGACAAACAAGGGCTCAGACTCCTTTCATTCCTCATCTTTTTCATCTTTGGAGGGAGGGTTGGAGCATTATCGGCGAGTTTGAGAAGCCTAATCCGGAAGAGTTTCCTCATGGTGTTCCGAAAGATGAGCAGAATATGCTTGCCGTTTGGAATCATGCCGGTAGAAGTGAGTTCTGTGGTATCGGAGCCGGAGCGAGACCTACCGCAGCGATGATGCTTCGCGAAGCTGAACAGCAGTTTTTCGCCAGGCAAATGTATTAATCAATTCGAACTGTTATATAAGTTCGTACAAACCCTAGGGAAAGGAATAGGATGAAGGAATCCTGATTTCGTTTCGTTAGGGTTTTTTCATTTCTATTCTTTTCCTATCGCTTCAGAGATATTTTTATATCCGTCTTTTTTGAGTAGTTCTACGAGTCCTAGATTTATTGAGCTGATGACTTGTGGGCCTTCAAAAATCATTCCTGTTAAAACTTGTATGAGTGAGGCGCCGGCTTTTATTTTTCTATAAGCGTCTTCCGCTGTGAACACACCGCCAGAACCGATGATGATAAATTTACTTGCGTGTCCGCCAGTTTTTTTATAAATATATCTGATTAATTCGGTAGACAAATCGCTCACAGCTTTTCCGGAAAGTCCGCCTAATTCTGGGACGATATTATCTACGATGTTTACATTGTTACGATTCTTTGTGAGATTTGTGCAGATAAATCCATCTATTTTCCATTTTACTGATACATCTATTATTTCATCTATTTCTTTTAAATTTAAGTCTGGAGATAATTTTAGAAAGATTGGTTTATTTTTTGGGACAGACATTATAGTTTGAAGTAGTGCATCAAGTTTTATGCTATCGGTAAAAGGTTCTCCACCATAAGCGTTTGGACAGCTGATGTTGATGGTGAAATAATCGCCGATATCGGTAAAGGATTTGTATGCTTTGGAATAATCATTAATGGCTTTTTGTGTGTCTACGGTTTCTTTGCAATTAGTTTTGGCGATGCTGATTCCGACGGGAATTGAAAACTTTTTATTCTTTAATTTTTGAGCGATAGTAGTACAACCTTCGTTGACTAGGCCGTAATAAACAGCTAAAGATTTTGATTTCTTTAATCTCCAAAGTCTGGGTTTTGGATTACCTTTGCAGACTTCACCGGTGATAGAGCCGACTTCCATAAAACCAAATCCAACTGTTGGAATGATGTCAGTGAGTTTAGCATTTTTATCAAAACCAGCCGAAAGTCCAATCGGGTTTTTTAATTTTATTCCAAGTATATTTTGTTCAAGAATTGGATTTGAATAATTCCAAAAAAAGTTAGATATTTTTCTAGTTATAAGATATTTGCCTAAGAAATTCCCAATAAAGGTAAAGTTGTCATGCACATCTTCTGGGTCAAATTTAAATAAAATGGGTTTGATAATCCATCTATATTTTTTCTCGCCTATGTAATTTCTGACTTTAATCCACGTATTCATGTATTTCGTATAGTAGCAAAAATATGTTAAAATTAAAAGCAATATGACAGAGGAAACAAATCATCTGATTACAAAAGTTTTAGCTGAAGAAATAAAAGATTCGCGTGGGAATCCGACTATAAAAGCCAAAGTTTTTGTCGGCAATATGTCTGGCAGTTTTTCTGTGCCATCCGGAGCCAGCACTGGAGTCCATGAGGCTCACGAACTTCGCGATGCTGACGGCAAGGGTGTAGGGGATGCGATTAAAAAAGTTAATACCCTCATCGCGCCTGCTTTAGTTGGTAAAGATATTTTAAATCAAAAAGAAATAGACAGAATAATGATTGAATTAGACGGCACCAAGAATAAAGACAATATCGGGGCGAATTCTTTGATTGGAGTCAGTATTGCTTGTGCTAAAGTAGCGGCAAAAGTTTCTAATCAAGAGACATTTGAGTATTTGCGAACTCTAGCTGAGATAAAACCTTCTCGCAAAGTGCCTTATTTATATATGAATTTGATAAATGGCGGGAAACACGCAAAGAATGATTTGGCTTTTCAGGAATATCACATTATTCCAAATACCGAAGACGTGTCTTTGTCAGTTGATATTGGTATTAAAATACAAAATTCTCTCAAAGAAATAATTACCAAAGATTTAGGCAAAGAGTCTCTTATTCTTGGCGACGAGGGTGGTTATGCTCCCAAAATAAGTGACATAAGGAAACCGCTTTTGTATCTGACGAAAGCTATTAAGCAAAATAATTTACAGGACAAAGTCCGTCTTTCTCTAGATGTGGCTTCGTCTTCTTTTTATGAGAATAATACTTACAAAGTTGCTGGTAAAAATATCTCTCCAGCGGAATTGATGGATATTTATAAGTCATTGATTGCTGAATTTAATTTGTTTTCTATTGAAGATCCTTTTGATGAAGAAGATTTTGAGAATTTTAGAAAATTAAAAGATGAAAATATGGGTTTGTTCGTCGTCGGTGATGATTTGACCGTTTCAAATCAGATACTTCTCAAGAAAGCGATTGAAAAGGGAAGCGTAAATGCTATTATCGTCAAACCAAATCAAATAGGTACATTGTCAGAAACGCTTTTGACCATGAAATTAGCAAGAGAAAATAACATTGAGATTATCGTGAGCCACAGGAGTGGTGATACTGATGATGATTTTATTGCAGACTTGGCTTATGCATTTAATTGCTTTGGTCTCAAGGCTGGTTCTCCGATAAAATCTGAACGAATGGTAAAATATCAAAGATTAATAAAAATATCGCAAAAATAATATGAATTCAAAAGCGCAAATAGTGGCTACTATTGGTCCAGCATCAGAAGGTAAAAAGATGGTTTCCGAAATGATAGAACACAACATGGACGTCGCTCGTTTGAATTCTTCTTGGGGCACATACAAAGAACATTCGGAGTATATCGAGCACATAAGAGAAATGGCGAAAAAGGCTGGTAGGCGTATTCCTATTATTCTAGATTTATCTGGTCCAAGAATTCAAAAAAAAGCTGGACATAAATTTGATGACAAGGCAGTGGAAGCGCTCACTTGCAAAGACGTCGTGGATCTAGAGTTTGGTATAGAGCAGAAAGTTGATTATGTTGCTATGTCTTTTGTTGGAAATAAAGAAGATATTTTAAAATTACGAGAAAAAATAAAAGAGTTCGGCGCGAATATTCCAATAATTGCAAAGATAGAACGCAAAATTGCAGTTCATAATATAGATGAAATAATAAAAGTCACTGATGCCATCATGGTGGCTAGAGGAGACTTGGGAAATGAAGTCCCTTTGGAGCAGATTCCATTTATAGAAAAAGATATCATTCAAAAATGCAAAGTAGCAGGCAAGCCCGTGATAGTGGCGACGCAAATGATGCTCTCAATGACTGAAAACATAGAACCTACTCGCGCAGAAGTCACGGACGTGGCTTATGCGATAATAAACGGCGCAGATGCTGTGATGCTTTCTGAAGAGTCCGCCAATGGTAAACACCCCTTAGAAGCTGTGATAATGATGGAGAAGGGAATAGTTGAGGCAGAAAAACATTCAAGAAATATAAAATTAAATAGACTCTAAAAATCTTGCGGGATTAGTTTAGTGGTAGAAGAGTATTTCTAAGTCTGCTAAGATTAAAGTATGTATTAATGTAATTATAAACTTTGCGGGATTAGTTTAGTGGTAGAATGAGTCCTTCCCAAGGATTAGACAGGAGTTCGATTCTCCTATCCCGCACTCTTCATTTGCTTTTCATTTTTTTGTGATATAATTTAAATCCATTAATAATTTAAGTGATAATATTTTATGAAAAAAGTAACAATTTATTCAACACCAACATGTCATTTTTGCCACATAGCCAAAGATTTCTTTAAGGAAAAAGGCGTAGCTTTTACTGATTACAATGTAGGTATTGATTTAGAAAAGAGACGTGAAATGGTGGAAATAAGCGGACAAATGGGTGTGCCAGTCATCGTCATAGAAGACCAATTTATTGTTGGTTTTAATAAACCTAAAATCTCTCAATTGCTAGGCATCTAGTGTGTCCTCGGCAGGAATTGAACCTACAATTACTCCTTAGGACGGAGTCGTTATATCCGTTTAACTACGAGGACTTGTATATAATCTAGCACATAAACATTGTATTGAAAAATTATATATTTTGATTTTTTTATGTATTTTTGCTAGTATTTATCTATGTCGCCAGAAGAAAGAAGACTTTTAGAAAGGAGTGTCAGCCTTGCGGAAGACAATAATAAAATATTGCATTCCATGAAGCGCTCACAACGTTATGCGAGCATTATGAGGGCGATATATTGGATACTCATTATCGGTTCTGCATATGGCGCTTATTATTTTATTCAGCCATATTTTGATAAAATAATCAGCATGTATAACGGAGCACAGGTTGATTTGAGTAATGTCAGTAAAGTGATTCAGAGTTTTAAGAAATAATAAATGCCTGGGTAGCTCAGTAGTAGAGCTCTCCCCTGAAGAGGGATAGGTCGGCAGTGCGATTCTGCCCCCAGGCACCTTAATTAGATAGACTTAATTTTTACGCTATTTTTCTTGTCTTTGTCTACCTTTTTGACTTTGATGGTGAGGAGTCCGTGCTTTTCTGTAGCTTCTACTTCTTCTGGTTCTACTTCTGCTGGTAGGGAAATGGTTCTAGAAAATCTGCCCCAATAGAGTTCTTTGGAGAAATAATTATCTTCATCTATGGTTCTGGATTCTTCACGGTGGCCCTTGATAGTGAGCATGTCACGAGCAACTGATAATTCTAAATCTTCTGGTTTGACTCCAGCCACCATCGTCTGCACTATGATGTCTGTAGGGGTTTGATATACATCTATAGCCAGTTCTGCTTCTTCGTTTTCTTCTTCAATCCAGTTGTTGTCTTGTTTTTTCTCTCTAGATGATTTAGAAGAAATTTTCGTTTCTTCTTGTTCTTCTTCTACGTTTACACTTCCAGTCATCCTTTCCCAAAAACTTCTTTTCTTTTCCATAGTTTTAATTCATTTTTCTTACTTTTTCATAAAGTAACATTACAATAATAGTGACGACCCACAAGAAACCAAATATTTTTAAAACTTCCAAAAGATAACTCGGCTCGTTCATATTCACCCTTATTATAAAAAAATTAAACACACTATGCAAGGTGATAGCGAGTATAAGACCAGCAAAAATGTAAATTTTTCTTGGAAATCCTTTGATGTAAAAAGACATACCGAGAGCAACACCTAAAATTCCACTTGAAACAGTGTGAAGCAGGGTAGATCCGAGAAATCTGAGCTGGCCTGTCATCAGACTCAATGTGTCTTGGCCAAGTTTAAGTGGTTTGATTAAAAATAATGCATTTTCTAAAGCTGCAAAACCCAAAGCTGCCGTTACTAAATATATTGGCCATTCTATTGGCTCTTCTATGCAATTTGATTTATAAACAATAACCAGTATTGCTAGAAATTTAATTATTTCTTCTGCGCAGACGGACAATATGAGTTGCAGATTGTCGGAACTTATCATTACTTGAATAAATCTTTGAATTGGTAGCACGCAAATGACCGCAATCATGCCCATTATGAAAATAACAGTGATAAGTCCTTTGGGTTCAGATTTCTTTTCTTCTTCTTTTATCCAAAACCATAACCATAACAAAGCGGGGAATATGCCTCCAAAGAAAGCTGTTATGAGTATTTTAGGATCTGTGTGAATAAGTGTTTCCATGATTTAAAAGTTATTTATTTGCAGGCCATTTTTCTACCATTAATAATCTCTTATTTTTGTTTGGTAATAATCCCCAGATTTCTTCAGTTACGAAAGGAATAAATGGGTGCAGGGCTTTTAGAAGAGTCATCAAATGAGCATGAAGGAGAGATTTTGTAGAATCAGAGTTTTTGTTTTCAAGTATTTTTTTCTTTGATCGTTCGATTATAACGTCTGCAAAGGTGTGCCAAAAATAATGATAAAGTTTTTCAGCAACAATAGAAAAACGGAATTCATCCATTTCTTTAGAAATTTCAGTAAGTAAATCATTTAATTCTTTTTCACTCTTTAAATCTTCTTCGTCTAGTTTTGGTAAGTTATTTATATCTAGACCCTGTGTCTGTTCTAATACAAATCTAGAAGCGTTCCAGACTTTGTTGCTAAATTTCCCATAACCACGAATATCGTTTTCATTTAGTTTCAAATCATTTCCGGGTGTATTACCCACAACCATCGCCATGCGGAGTGCATCATTACCATATTTTGCAATAATATCTAAGGGGTCAATAGCTTTTTCTCCTAGAGACTTAGACATCTTTTTGCCATCAGCAGTACGGACCATCCCATGCAAGTAAACATTTTTAAATGGTATTTCACCGAGTAAATATTGTGACATTAAAATCATGCGGGCTATCCAAAAGAAAAGTATGTCGTGTCCTGTTTCTAGCACAGATGTGGGGTGATATGTTTTCAAGTCATTTGTTTTATCAGGCCAGCCCAAAGTAGAGAAAGTCCAAAGTCCTGAAGAGAACCATGTGTCTAGGGTGTCTTCGTCTTGGGTCCAACCGTCGCCATTTGGTGATTCTAAGCCACAATATATTTCGCTTTTATTTCCAGTTGCTTTATACCAAACAGGAATTCTGTGTCCATACCAGATCTGCCTGGAAATGCACCAATCTCGTAGATTTTCTATCCAATTAAAATATACTTTTTCAAAATGATTTGGAATTATTTTTATTTTTCCTTCTCGAACTGGCTCAAGCATTAGTTCTTTTAGGGATTTACTATTTCTAGAAGGGATTTTCTTATTAACATCAATGAACCATTGGAGCATGATTTGCGGTTCAATGATTCCACCAGTTCTCTCAGCAGTGGCTATTCTATTTATATAATTTTCATCAATTGAAACGACTAATCCTTTTTTCTGTAATTTTTCAACAATTTTTTCACGAGCATCAGTGATTTTCATTCCGGCGAATTCGCCTGCTACGGGGAGTAGCTTGCCATATTTATCAATAATTTGTTCTTTATCTAGTTTATATTTTTCTGCAAGTTGAAAGTCCTCATGTGAATGCCAAGGTGTGATGGTCATCACGCCTGTACCGAATTCCATATCAATCATTTCATCTTTGATGATAGTGGCTTCAATCGGGCCGTTTATCCATTCCACAGTTATTTTCTGTCCGTGTTTCCAGTCTTTATATCTAGGATCTTTTGGATGCATTACTACATATTTGTCGCCGAATTTTGTTTCTGGTCTGGCTGTGCCTATTTCAAATGGTCCGTATTTGAAAGTGTAAAACTTACCCTTTTTTTCTTCATAAATTGTCTCATCGTCTGAAATAACTGTTTGACCTTTTGGATCCCAGTTTACTATTCTGTGTCCTCGGTAAATGAGTCCATCATCATACATGGTTTTGAATGCTGTTTTGACGGCCATATTGCGTTCTTCATCTAGTGTAAATGCTTCGCGAGACCAATCAAGCGAAGCCCCCATTTTCTTGCATTGATTTACTATCGTGTCGTGTGATTCTTTTGCAAATTTATCAACTCGTTTTAAAAATTCCTCTCGGCCTAGATCGTTTTTGCGAATTTTTTCTTTTTCTAATATTTTTTCAACTTTTGATTGTGTGGCTATAGCAGCATGGTCTGTGCCGGGGAGCCAAAGAGTTTTTTTACCTTGCATGCGAGCATAACGGATCATTATATCTTGGATTACTAGCATGAGCGCATGACCGGTGTGCAGATTACCTGTGACGTTTGGAGGGGGAAGGACTATAGAAAAATGTTCTGCGTTTTCTTTCGTTATTCCATTTTCAATACATACATCTGGGTTAAAAAAACCACTATCTTCCCATAGTTTGTAAATTTTGTCTTCTGTTTCTTTCGGGTTGTAGGGTTTCTTCAGCTTCTCGTGCATATTCAGAATAATATCATATTAAAGCCTTAGATTGCCAGTTGCTTTTATTGTGCTTGGTTTTGGAATTTTTTTCTTATTTTTTATGTAATTCAAATATCCGGCGATGCCGATCATTAAAGAATTATCTCCAGCAAGACCTTTTGGTGGAAAGTATATTTTGATTCCTCCCCGCCTTTTTAAGGAGGGGCTAGGGGTGGTGATTTTTTTCATTTCTCTTTGTAGGTGCGTATTGCAAGCTACTCCGCCAGCCACTATTAGAGTGTTTGCTTTGTATTTTTCCATAGCTTTCTTTGTTTTATAAACCAAGCATTCAATCGCTGCATTTTCAAATTCTAAAGCTATCTTTGCCCTCGTTGCTTGGTCGATCTTTTCAATTCCTCCCAAGTCTCTAATTAAATAAAAAACAGCTGTTTTCAATCCTGAATATGAAAAATTAAAATCCTTGCTGTGAAGCATGGGGCGGGGTAGGGAGAATTTAAAATTCTCCTCTTGAGGAGTACCCGCTACTGCGGGGGAGGTGGATGAATTTTTCCACCCCGTCTTTTGATTACAAAATCCACCCCTCAAGAGGGGAATTAAATGTTCTCGTGGTTCCGTCCTTGCTTCCTCTGCCAATTTTGAAATCTGTGGACCACCAGGATAAGGGAGTTCTAGCATTCTGGCTACTTTGTCAAAGGCTTCACCGACAGCATCGTCTACGGTTTCTCCTATTATTTCATATTGCATCCACCCGCCTAGACTCGTTCTAGTCGAGGCTGGTTTTTCCGAAAATACGAGTTGCGTGTGTCCGCCAGAAACGAGCAAAGTAAGTATTGGAGTTTTTATTTTAGGGATTTTAAATGTTCCTTTATTTTTTCCAAATACAGAAAGCACATGTCCTTCCATATGATTTACGGGGATTAAAGGCACATTCCATTTTTTAGCTAAATTTTGTGCAAAGATTATTCCTTCCCATAGGCACATTTCCAAACCTGGTCCATAAGTGACGGCGATGAGGTCTACTGGGGGTTTTTCCTCACCCCCTGCCCCCTCTCCATCAATTTTTGATGGAGAGGGGTGGATGCGACGCAGACGGGGTGAGGCTTCTTTTAAGCTTGCCTCCAGAATAATCGGTAAATTTTTTGCGTGTTCTCTTTTTGCAAGCACAGGATAAACTCCACCATAGGGGATATGGACTTGTATTTGCGAATTTGAATTATTTGCCAACACTTTGAAAGAAGCATTTGTCGTGCCTCCTTTTACTTCCAATATACTTATCGCTGTATCATCGCAACTTGTCTCTATGTTTAAGATTTTCATGTGCGCGTTGAGGGGATTGAACCCCCGGCCTACTTTACGTCAAAAAGTCGCTCTACCACTGAGCTAAACGCGCTATCAAAAACCTATTTAGATATTAGCTTTTTTTCTGAATCCTTTCAAGAGCCAAGATAAATGCACCCATACGTAGAGATGTTTTTGATTCCTGTGCTTTTTCTAACATTTTTTCAGAAGCGTTTTCCATCATCTTTTTTAATTTCTTGAAAACTTCTTTTTCTGTCCAATGTTCATTTTTTAGATTTTGTTCCCATTCAAAATAAGAAACAGTGACGCCTCCAGAATTTGCCAAGATGTCTGGAATTACAGGAATATTTTTTTTGAACAAGATTTCATCTGCTTCAGGTGTTAAGGGGCCATTTGCGAGTTCTAGGACGGCTTTTGCTTTTATGTTTCCTGCATTATTAGCATTGATGACGTTTTCAAAAGCAGCTGGGACCAAGAGGTCAGAGGGGAGTTCGAGCAGTTCGGCATTTGTGATGTTTTTAGCTCCGGCGAAATCTTTCAAAACACCAGTCTTTTTCTTGTGAGCTTCAACTTTCTCTAAATCTAATCCATCTTTATTAAAAATGGCGCTTTTTGAATCTGAAACAGCTATGACAGTGTGTCCATTTTCTTTAAAAATTCTTGCTGCATGTCCTCCCACATTACCAAAGCCTTGAATTACGACTTTACATTTTTCAGGAAGTTTTATTTGTTTACGTAAAGAATCAAAAACATAAAATCCTCCTAGTCCTGTAGCAGAACCTCGCCCGAGGGATCCACCAGTTGCTATCGGTTTGCCGGTAAATGTCGCACCAGTTTTGTCTCCTGTAATTTTTGCATATTCATCAGCCATCCATGCCATTATTTCTGGAGTAGTATTTACGTCTGGTGCAGGTACGTCTTTATGTGGTCCGAGGATATCAGAAAGTCCTCGCACCCATCCGCGTGAGAGCCTTTCCAGTTCTCCCTTAGATAAGCTTTTTGGATCAACGGTTATTCCACCTTTGCCTCCGCCCATGGGTATGTCTGCTACTGCGCATTTGAGTGTCATCCAAAAGGCTAGTGCTTTTACTTCATTTATTTCGGTGAGAGAGTGGTATCTGATTCCACCTTTATAAGGTCCTAAGGCGTTATTGTATTGTACTCGGTATCCTTCAAAAATCTTTACAGAACCGTCGTCCATTTTTACTGGTATTGAAATTCTGATATCACGATTTGGTTGTCTAAGGTGAGCAATAAAATTATCGCTAAAGTTTTTAACTTTTACGGCTTTGTCTAACTGCGCCATTGCGTTTTGATATGGGTTTTGCATGATGTTATTTACAGTAATACTGTTACATTAATTTTCTATGAAGCTATTTTGACGAGATTAATTTTTCTAAAAGTTCAAGCTCTTCTTTTGAATTTGGTTGGACTGCCTCAATAATATTTTTGATTTGCACAGTTTCTATTTTCTTATTTTGTTCGCAAGCTATTTTGACGATTTCAGTCAGATAAAATTCTTTTTTTGAATTATCATTTTTAAGCTTATCAATGTTTTCCCAAAGCCAATTTGCATCAAAAGCGTAAAATGCGGGATTTAATTCTTTTATTTTTTTTTCTTCATCTGTTGCGTCTTTAAATTCTACAATTTGTTTTACTTGGCCATTATCTCCACGAATTATTCTGCCATAGCTGTTAAACCCGATTCTCCAATCTTTAAAGTCTGGTATTGTAATCGTGCCTAGAGTCACTGTAGGCTTTTTTTCTTTATGTTTTTTTATTATATTTTTTATCGTTTCTTTTGATATCAAAGGTTGGTCTGCGTATAAAACAAATATTATTTTTTGGTCTGGATTTATAGTTTTTTGGGCTGACATGACGGCGTGCCCAGTGCCGAGCTGTTCATTTTGTTCTGCATATATGTGGTCCTTTCCCAATGCTTCTTTTATAACTTCTTTTTTGTGTCCGACGACGATGATCGGTTTGATTTTAGGATCTAGTTCTTTAATCGTGTCTAAAATATGAACTATAAATGGCTTATTTTTAAGTGTTACTAAAGCTTTTGGAATATTCATTTTCATCCTTGTGCTTTTTCCGGCTGCCAAAATTATGATTTGGGTATCATTCATATTTGAAAAGTATACACTAATTTTTTATTATTTCACGTTTTTTTGCTTATAAAAATGCAAAACCCTTTCGGTGAAGAAAGGGGGCAATGTGTTTTGTTAAACGATTGTCTAGCAAAAAGATGGAGATCGTTCCGACGCGTGGTAAGCGCTAGGAGGTTTCAGGCGGAGCCTCGGGAGAGGCCCCACCAGCGCTTATGTCCACAACGCCGGAACGATCAAAGCTGACGGGGGTGCATGCCAAGGAGCGGGAGCGCAACCGGCCATGGTGGCTCCACATGAAGAACATGCAGTCCCCGTCGTTAATCAAAAAATGTGCTGAAAAATCTACTTGAAATACTATCACAGCCCCAAAATAATGTCAATACCTATAGGTAATGTGCACACACATATGGCGGTTTCTCCTACAATGGAGGAATGAGCGTACATATGGTTAAAACAATCAAAGAAGAGAAGCTAAAATGGATATTGCCGATAGTGAAGAAAGAAGCTAGGTTAATTGATGTGGCAAAGG
>CAIVBM010000004.1 GCA_903904195.1 uncultured bacterium | reverse complement strand
TTTACTTTGGCTGATGCTCAAGCACTCATAGCAAAAGAATTTAATCGTAAAATTGAAAGCACTGATGATATGTCACCAGAAGACGAGCGCCAGATTTGTGAATATGCAAAGAAAAATCTAAAGTCAGATTTCGTTTTTATTACTAAATTTCCAACAAAGAAAAGAGCTTTTTATACATATGAAGAGCCAAATGAAGTTCCATTTTCTCGTGGATTTGATTTGCTTTTCAGAGGATTAGAGATAAATAGCGGTTCTCAACGAATTCATGATTATGATACTCTCGTCGCCAAGATAAAAGAAAGGGGAATGGATCCAAATAAGTTTTCATATTATTTACAGACTTTCAAATATGGTATGCCCCCTCATGGTGGATCTTCTACTGGTTTGGAGCGTTTTACTGCGCGAATGCTTGAACTTCAAAATGTAAAGGAAGCGACTGCTTTTCCTAGAGATATGACTCGCATAGACTCTAGACTTTCTGAATAATTTTAAAAAACATGCAACTTAAAAATAAAATTGTAGTTATAACAGGAGGGAGTAGAGGACTTGGCAGGTCTATGGCAGAGCTTTTTGTCAGGGAAGGAGCCAAGGTTGTGATTTCTTCAAGAGATAAAGAAGAATTAAAGTCTACTGCAAAAGAAATAGGCGCTTATCCTGTTTGTTCTGATGTCACGAAAGAAAAAGATATACAAAAACTAGCAGATAAAACAGTAAAAAAATTCGGCAGGATTGATTTATGGATTAATAATGCCGGAATCTTTATTACACATGATTTTTTAGAAAATTTTGAATCTGAAAAAGTTAAAGATGTACTTTTAGTAAATACTTTTGGAACTTTTTTGGGGTGTAAATTTGCTCTCAGGCAAATGAAAATGCAGAAAGAAAAAGGTGTCATTTTGAATGTTATTTCCACTAGCGCGCTTGCTGGCCGTCCTAAATCTTCTATGTATTCTGCTAGTAAATGGGCTGTAGTTGGTTTAACTAAAGCAATTCAGATGGAGAATGCAGATTCTGGTATTAAAATTTTTAGTGTTTATCCAGGTGGAATGAAGACAAAACTTTTTGGTGTTAAAAAACCAGCAGATTTTGATTCATATATGGATCAAGATTATGTTGCAGAAAAAGTTATTGCCAATTTAAAATCTGAAAATCCAGAACTAGAATTGGTTATAAAAAGACCAACAGCTTAAAAATTATTTTTTACTCACTAAAAGACTGAGAAAGGTCTTTTTTTATTTGTTCGCTTAATTCTTGCACATTTTTAAACTTTTTTGGAAAACGTAGATATCTTTCAGTAGATATAGTGATGCTTTTACCATAAATATCTCCATTAAATCCTAGTATGTGGACTTCTAGGCAATCTTTGTTTGTTAGTGAATTTATTCCGTAATACATTAGCCCTCTGTAAAAGATACCTTCTAATTCAACCTTGCATGCATATAGTCCTTTAGCTAGGTTTTTCGCTAAATTAATATCCAAATTTGCCGTTCTAGCGCCTACTTTTTCTCCATTATTGCTTCCAGTTAGGACTATTCCACTAATAGTTTGCGTCTTGTTTAAACGAGTAGCCAATGTGACTGCTACAAGTAAAATACAAGCACCCATGATTTGGGTTGTAGATAAAATGTTGTGGTTAAATATGTAATCAAAAATAACAGCAGAAAATGGCCAAGCTAGTTCGCACAGAGTCGCGAGAGAAGCTGGAATTTTCTTTAAGCCGTAATAATAAAGATACATAGCAACAGCTCCAGAAGTGAAGACGATGATTGCTAGAGTTATCCATACATTAGTTTCGACAGATGGTAGAGTAGAAAAATATGTCATTGCAGGAAATAGCATTATGAGGACAGTAAAACCGAAACGTAAAGTAGCGAGTAACCCAAAATTGATATTTTTTAGAGAATATTTACCAAATGTCGTGGACGAACCCCAAGAAAAAGCGGCAAGTAGGGAGAAAACTACCATCATAATGGTGGCACTGCCGAAATTTATAGAAGTTGGATCTTTAAATGTCACAAAATATCCGCCGATTAATGCGAGGGTTGCATATGCATAAAATTTTGGATGAAAACGTTCTCTCAAAATGATTGCTGATAATAAAATTGCAAAGATTGGTTGAAATTTCTGCAAAAGAACGACGACGGAGACATCCACAAAACCAGTCAGGAATAAAGCTTTGGTGAAAAAAGTGGTGCCTAATGCGCCCCCGAACAATGCCACCCAGAATATGGTTAGCCACTGCTTTTTGGTGATTTTTTTTAATTCCGATCCATAAATGAACAAAAATGGAATTAGGATGATGAATCCCATGCCGTGTTCCAGAAATACAACGAGAGTGGCCGGTACAGACGCTAGATGAGGTCTCAGGAAAATTGCATCCAAACTCCAAAATAGGGCTGCTACCACAACCGCCAATGCCCCGATAAAAATTTTATTTTTTGATTGCATAGTTTTTAATTATACATTTTTTAAAAATATTTCCTAGAAATTAGTGGGTATAAATAATCAAGAATAAAATTTGGGGCGGCTCGATTACGAGCCGCCCCATTGTTTGTTGCGTTGGTGAGACGCGATGTTAGCCTTTCTTCCTCCATGATTTTATTTTCTCCTTAATCCAAATGACTATTCCACTACAGATGAATATGGTAATTAAGGAGAGAATGACAAGAAACCAGAGAAGGAACGCAGAGATGAAAAACGCTAAGTTGATCCCCAACCGTTTTCCTGTGACGCATGCATAGAGAAAAACAATCCCTTTTGCGCAGAAGAAACATAACACACCAAATATCAGATGAGGTACAAATTTCATTTTTTCCTTTCCTTAACTTAAGATAAGCGGAATGTCGCGGTTCACAATGATATCTGTCACTCCTATTTGCAGGAGTTCAAAAATCACTGCTTGTTCTTTTTGCCTAGGTACGATTGACTGCAGAGCAAACCTTCCAGGAACCTGAAGTGGCGATCGAGTCGGACCTTTAAGGCCTCCGATAATTTGACTCGCTGCATCCACAACTCTCTCTGGTACGTTCGCAACTAGCCAAACGTAGTTTAATGCCTGATATGCTCCCCGAAGAAGTCGCACAAAGCAGTCAATGTAGGGTTGTTTCGCTTCGTCCGCCAGCGAACTGTCATTCGCCACTACCACGGTGTTGGACTCCATGATTGTGTCGATGACCTCCAGTTGGTTTTCTCTCAGAGAGTTACCGCTTTCAGTAACGTCAATGATTGCCGTGGCGCCGAATACGACTTTATATTCGGTGTTGCCAAATGAAGGTACTACCTGTATGTCCGTTCGGTTTCTCTCCGCGAAAAACCTTTCAGCTAACTGGACATATTCCGTAGCAACTTCACAGCCTTGGGGAAATTCCTCAAGGGTTCTGAATCTGCTCTCTTGGCTAACAGCTAGAACCACTCGGACAGGCTTACTACCACTGCGCCCGATGGGGAGTTTCAGAAGCACGGGGAACTTGTATCCCCAATTTGCTATCCAATCCTCGCCAACGATTGCGACATCAAAATGGCCACGATCTAAATAGGTTGGAATTTCTTGCGGTCGCTGGAAGGCAACGCGCTTGATCCAATCTACTCCGACCTGTCCTTCTTTTTTCCGCTTCTTCTCGATTGTCACGGGTAAGCCCGCCCTTGCAAGAAGACTTATGACAACTTCTTGCATCGATCCATCCGGAACGACAATATCAATTTGCTTATTCATATTTTTTTCCTTTCAAAGAACTATCATACCCTTGTGGCGAGTAGCCATACGTTGTGGCGGGACAACGCAAAACCCCTTCCTAAAAACTTAGGAAGGGGTTAGTTTCGAAAAAATTATTAATTCAAATGCAACCCTTTCCTAAGTTTGGAAGGGGAATGATGGCTCGTACTGAGCTTTGTCGAAGTGCTCGAGAGACGAGATAATACTAAACGATATCCTCCGAGCGAACCTTTGAGCCATTTAGCTATTCGCGCAACGGTGGCGGAGGAAAGGCCTGTATCTTCAATAATCGCATTATATTGAACATTTTTTGAAAGCAAGGAAGCAGCTTCTAGGCGGTTTGCAAATTCTTTTATTTCACTTTCAGTCATAAGGTCGCGCAAAAAAAGTTTGGCTTCTTCGATATTTTTCAAAGTCAAAATAGCCTCGACAAATTGATTGTTTTTCTTGTTGTTCCAGTCTATCTTTGGCCCGATTTTTTGTATCAGCCTGACTGTTCCAATATTTGTATTTTTATTCATTCCCTTACTCATAATAGCTACTTTAGCAAACTAAAGTACTTTAGTCAAGTAAAGTAGACAGTGGAGGTGTGGATAACCCAAAAATGTTAAACACCGAGTGTCTAACAAAATTAAATTTTATGCGGAGAATTTTCCTTTAAAAATTATTTCGCTCAAAGGTTTGCGGTCGTTTGGAGTTTCGCCAGCTCGCATAGCCTCAGGCAGGTCTTCAGTTTTTCCATGCTTGCCGATGGCTATCATCGCTTCTACTGTGCAATCATCCGGCACGCCGAGTTTTTCCTTAGCCATTTTGTAATCAAAACCACTCATGCCATGAGCGATGAGATTCGTTTCTGAAGCTTGCAGAGCTAAATTCTCCCAAGCCGAGCCAGTATCGAAAGAATGAGTTGGATTTTCTTTTGTTTCTCCTTTTGGATTTACGCTTGTTTTTTTGAAATCACGACGACGAGAGCGCTAGCCATCTTGCACCATCCTTTATTGAAATCCCCAAGAAAAGAAAATAAATTCTCAAACTCAGGCGTATCTCGCATTGCATATACGAACCTCCAAGGCTGAATATTGTAGGCTGAAGGCGCCCATCGAGCGGCTTCAAACAATGTCATCAATTCTTCTTCCGATATCTTTTCTCCGGACATCGCACGTGGCGAATATCGTTTTAAAAAAACATCTTTTATCTCATATTTAGTTGTTCTATTGTTTACGATTTTCATAAGTTAAGTATACATTATCTATTAGGTTGTTACTAATTTTTTTTTATAATATGTTATATTATTTAAATATGAGTGATGAGGATTTACAAAATCAAGCCCTTTTATGGGTTAAAAGTAGAGAAGGAAAAGAAAAATTAATTGAACTTTTTGCTAGTCCTAATTCCTTTCTTTCAGAATCTACACCCGTTACCCTTTTTATGGCTGGCTCACCAGGTGCAGGTAAGACTGAAGTTTCTAAAGGATTTATAAAAAGATTTAAACAAAAGCCAGTAAGAATTGATGCTGATGAGATACGTGCATTATGCCCAGGGTACAATGGTAGCAACTCGTCACTGTTTCAAAAATGTGCAGATAAAGGAATAAATATTTTATATGATTTTTGTCTAGAAAAAAATTTCAATATTATTCTTGATGGAACTTTTGCCTATGGTAATGCAATTCAGAATATTGAAAGATCGCTAAGTAGGAACAGGATCGTTGATATTTGGTTTATTTTTCAAGACCCTCTTCAAGCTTGGAAAATTACAAAAGCAAGAGAAACTGAAGAAGGTCGAATGGTACCCCTAGATGTATTTGTGAAAGCATATTTTAAAAGCCAAGATAATGTTAATAAGGCAAAAGAAACGTTCAAAGATAAAATCAGCCTTAACTTCATTTTAAAGGATTTCGGGTCTGGTTTTGAGAAATTAAAGGTAAATATAGACAGAGTTGACTCACACATACCAAAAAGCTATACTGAAGAGACACTAAGGTCGGCTTTATTAGAATTAACTCAAAAGAATAATGTATAATAAAATAATTAAGTTTTTTACTAAAGATGAAGAAAAGTCAGATTTCGCCGAGTTTTTTTTAAAGCCAATTAACGAACAAAAAAAAGTAATTAAAGCTGTAGTAAAAGAGGCTAATGAAGAACAAAAAGAACTTTACGAACGATATAAGACTAATTCAAATCTAGTAAAAACTTCCTAAAAAAACTCCTATAAGGAGTTTTTTTAGTTGTATTCTTTCTGTTGTTTTAGGCACAGACATTGGAAAGATATTGAAGATAATATAGAAAATAGTGGTGGGACTCTTAATATCTCAAAGTTTATTAGATATCACTGGATTTCTAAATATTCTTTTGTTACAGAAAAGCAATTATATAAATCAATTAAAAATGAGGTTACAAGACCAAAGGATTTTCTAAATGAGTTGGAAGAAGCATCATGGTTTTATCATCTTATGGTTTCTGATAAGGTAGTATATGGGCAATGGATAGAAGAATTTTCCTTAGAAGATAAACAAGCAAAATTAATGCATGATGCCATGAAGGGATTAAAAATAATGGGTATTACTCAGTGCTATTCTCTCTTGTTGTGTTTACTAAGAAATAAATCAAAAATAAATATTAATCTTAGTAAATATTTTCGATTGATTGAAAATTATCATTTCATATATTCAGGGGTTTGTAAGTTACCAGGGAATATAGTTGAAAAAATATATGCTAAAACTGCAAAAAAAGTACAAGAAGTTATAGAAAATAACCCTAAGAATTTAAAGGGAAAAGTTGAAAGTATATTAGATACATTTGTAAATGAATTAAGTGAAAATCTTCCTAATAGAATTACTTTTTTGGAGAAGTTTGCTGATATTGAATATAGAAATTATGATCTTGTTATTTATATCTTTTCAAGAATTGAAAAATTTTTGCGAGAAACTGAGGAATTAACGATTGAATTTACAAAAGTAAATATTGAACATATTCTTCCCCAAGATCCAAGTTTGTGGAATTTAGAAAAAGTAGAAATCAAAGATTATGTACATTTATTAGGCAATTTAACTCTTATATCTAAAAGAATAAATGGCACTATAGGTAATCAGGTATTGAAAGATAAAATGAAGGAATTAAAAAAATCTGAACTAAAAATTAATAAGGAACTTATTAAATTACTTAAAGATCTAGATTTAGAATGGAATGAAAACGCTATTAAAAATAGACAGACCTTACTAGGAGAATTAGCTTTTGATAAAGTTTGGAACATTAAGACTATATCAAAATAGCTTTTAAAATGTTGAAAAACTTTTTAAACGCTAAAATGTAAATTTTCCATTTTTGTAAATAATTTTAGTCGAGCCGTCATGCATGTGTGCTGTTACCGTACGAGGCGTAGTTGAAATTATGTCGGTGTGCACTGACGAATCATTATAGCCAAGCTCTTCCCAATCTTCGGGAGACATTTCACCCGGGTCGTCGATAAAGCAGTCGTGGTATGAACGACCGAGGGCTATGTGTGTGTTGCCATTCGGGCCACCAATGTTTTCATCAAAAAGAGTTTCTGCCATAAATTTAGTGATACGAGAGAAACGTTTGTCTGTAAGTGAATATTCTCCAATTTTGTCCGCATGTTTTGTGCGAATCATTTCCTTTAGGACGTGCTCATTTTTACGCGCTGTTGATTTTATTACACGACCGTTTTTAAACCATAATTGGATTCCCTCAATAAGCACGCCGTATCGATAAAGCGGTTGGTTAAATCTGATCCATCCCTCTGTACCACGCCAATCGGGTGAGGTAAATAATTCAAATGATGGAATATTTCTACCACTGCCACCCATCCAGCGGCGTTTTTTACCAAGGTGAATCCAAAGATCAGAATCAGGTCCTGTTGCATGTATTTTATTAATAGGCAAAGCATTTAGCTTTGTGCGTGTTTTTTCAAGTTTCTTATAGAGTTTTTTCCATTCACCGATAGGGTCACGTTTGTCGAGCATGCATGCTTTGATAATTTGATTCCAAAATTCACGTAAAGACAGACCTGCTTCTTTTGCTTCAGCCTCAGTGCCATAGAGTCCTAAAGTCCATGTGTATTTTCCTTTGTTTTCTTTTTCATTGCGCCAGTCCATGTATGGCTTCCATGCGAGGCCACGTTGCATCATTTTTTTTGGTGAAATCCCTTCAAGCTCGTGCTTATCAATTTCGCTTAAAATAAAAATTGAATGGTCAATTTGTTCTACTAAACCGCGCGCATATTTTTCAGGAAAAAATTTTAACTGATGTGGCTGTGCATACTCGTAAAAATCTCTATCAAAAGGAAACCGATCACCTGAATCAGGACGATAATCACCAATCACATGTCCACCAGCTTTAAGAATAGCAATTTTAAGTTCACGATAAAGTGGCTTGGCAATTTCATAAGCAACAAGGTGAACCACTTCGCCCTTTTTAATTCCTTTTCCACTATTTAGCGCAAAATTCACCAATACGTCGGCATAGCGTTTCAAAATTTCTTTTGGCGGTGTATACATAAAGTCATTGTGCCAGAATCCTTTGTGATAGTCAAAATTTTTCTTCTTTTTAAGATTTTTCTTTTGCATAATGAAATGCTAATATAAAAAGATGGATACAGGCGTGGAAAGTAATATTTATCAGATAAAAATGACTGGTTTTGAAGGGCCATTTGGACTACTTTTAAATTTAGTGGAAAAGCGTAAGCTTTTTATTAATGATGTGTCACTTGCAGCTGTAACGGAGGATTATTTGAATTATATTAATAATTTAGGTGGGTTAAATCATCTTAGTCCTGCAGAAATTGCGAATTTTGTCATCGTCGCATCAACCCTGATTTTAATCAAATCAAAATCCCTTTTACCAAACTTGAACCTCACGACAGAGGAAGAAGGTGATATTAAAAGTCTAGAAGAAAGGCTTCGTCTTTTTGAATTATTCTCAAAATTTGGTGGAAATATAAAAAGTAATTTTGGTAAAAAAATAATTTTCGCTCCATTAGAAAGAAAGAGTGATGTTTTAGTTTTTTTACCGGATGAAAGGATTACCAAAGAAAACATGATGGCTTTTGCGAAGAATGTTTTGGGTGGAATGCCTAAAAAAGTATTTTTACCAGAGGTGGAAGTGCGTAAAGTCATAAGTATCGAAGAAATGATTGGTAATTTGACTGAAAGGATACAGAATTCTATTCAAATAAGTTTCAAAGATTTTACTGGAAAGGTATTGAATCGTGAAGAGAAGGTGTATGCAATAGTGGGATTTTTGGCTATACTAGAACTCGTCAGAAATGGTATATTGCAAGCAGTCCAAGAAAGTGATTTTACGGATATTATTATTAGTAAACAGGAGCAAAATAATGAGAGTGTTTTGTAAATAATTTTTTTGAAACATTTTTAAAGATATGAATTTAGAATCACAAATAGAAGCAATACTGTTTTGGAAAGGAGAACCAATTTCACGAAAGAAACTCGGAGAAATTTTAAAAGTTGGCCAGACAGAAATAAATGAAGGCATAGAAAAATTAAAAGAAATTTTAAAGAGTAGGGGAATAGTGCTCATAGAAAAAGATAATGACATAACTCTCGGCACAGCTCCGGAACTTTCAAGTCTTATTGAAGATTTACAAAAAGAAGAATTAAGCAAAGACCTTTCCAAAGCGAGCCTAGAAACTCTTTCTATCGTTCTTTATAAAAACGGAGTCAGCAGGGCGGAGATTGATTACATCAGGGGAGTGAATTCGAGCTTTACTTTGCGCGCTCTGTCCATTCGCGGACTGGTGGAAAGAATCTTGGATCCGAAGGACAACAGACGCTACATCTACAAGCCTAGTTTTGAGCTTTTGTCATATATGGGCGTGAAATCAGTGGAAGAATTGCCGGATTTCGGCGAAGTGAATAATTCCATAAACATCGCAGCAAAAAGTTTGGAAGAGGAACAAAAAGAGGAGACCTCTCCCTAACCCCTCTCCATCTTTGTGATGGAGGGGTGAGGGAATTAAAGGCAATCTGGGTTTATATCTAAAACGTAATCATTGATTAAGTCAAAATTTGAAATATATTTATCTCCATCAAATCCACTAATATCAGATTCTTTGATTATATTTTTATATTCTTGTGTAAAATCTTTTGCTAATGGCTTGTATGACCAGTGCCACTTTTCTTCGTTGTAGCCAGTTTCTCTGTTGTTATCTTTCAAATCATAAGGCTGGCAAAAGCCAAAAAGTGGAGCATTTTTTGTAAGCCAAGCGTATTCTTTCTCGCCTTTTTCAGAATCAAAATACGGAGGAGTTGCGTCATTTATATCTATGTCTGTACCCCAGTGATGTCGTGATGTTCCGGGTGCTGCGCTGTATTCCAATATCTTTATAAATTTTTGAAGTTCGTTGGGAACTGTTGTGTTTAGATTTTTTCCATCAACAAGCATAATGCCAGTCCATTTATTGTTCCAAATACCTTTTTGATAAATAAAATTCCTAGTAGCTGAAGCGATTTTTAATATAATTTGTTCTTTTTCTGCAGCTTCAGCCATTTTGAGGAAAGCGTCAAGAGTTTCTTTTCTTAAATACATCTTATATCCGCTGATGCTGTATTCTGTGGGTATTACAGTAAAATTTTCATTTTTTGATGGATCAAATTTTCCCAAAAGATAATTTCTGTCTTGTGCAATTTTTTCAGCTTGTTTTTCTGCGAGTTCTTGTGCTAAAAGTTGTTCATTTATCTTTTTTTGTTCAAGGTCTAAAAGTGGATAGGTGATGATAGGTGTCAAAAAAATAATAAATGCTATTACAGGTATTATGCGTTTAAAAATATTTGTATCCACTTTTGAACAATAACATATCAATGTATTTTAATCAAAAATATGCTATAATATATGCATGTATTTGAATTTGATTAAAATATTTTTACCGATGACGGTGGCCTTTTTCTTGGGGATATTTTCTACACCAGTTGCTACACACTTTTTTTATAAGTATAAAATGTGGAAAAAGTATTCACGAAGTGCCGTTACTAGTACTTCAGAATTTTCAAAAATCCACAACAAAGAAGACGAGTTAAGAGTTCCACGAGTGGGTGGAATGATAATCTGGATTTCAGTCTTGGCCACAGTTCTTATCTTTTATTTAGTTTCAGTTTTATTCAATGGGACATTTAGTTATGAGATAAATTTCTTGAGCCGAAATCAGACTTTTATACCTATTTTCACTTTGCTCATAGGATCACTCCTTGGACTTTGGGATGATTTTATTCAGATTTATGGCACAGGTAAATTTGCGCACGACGACAAATCTTGGCGTAAATGGAAAATCTTTATTATCGCTTCACTTTCTCTCCTCATAGGAATTTGGTTTTTCTATAAATTAGGGATGGATTCTTTACATGTTCCATTTATGGGAGATATTCATTTAGGTATTTTGATTATTCCATTTTTCATAATAGTGGCGTTGGCGACTTTTTCTGGAGGAGTGATAGACGGAATAGATGGATTGTCCGGAGGAGTTCTCGCATCTATTTTTGCGGCATATTCTGCGATAGCTTTTGCAAGTAATCAGATGGACCTCGCTGCCTTTTCAGCCGTAGTCACTGGAGCTATTTTGGCCTTTTTGTGGTTCAATATTCCACCAGCTAGGTTTTATATGGGTGAGACGGGGATAATGGGTCTTACTATTACGCTGGCTACACTAGCATTTCTGACTGATTCAGTTTTTATCTTTCCTATTGTTGCTCTGCCACTCGTTATCACATCTCTGTCTGTTATTTTGCAACTAATTTCAAAGAAATTTAGAGGAGGTAAAAGAATATTTAGACTTGCTCCGCTTCATCATCATTTTGAAGCTATTGGTTGGCCTTCATACAAAGTCACGATGCGTTATTGGGTAGTGTCTGTCATGTTTGCTATTATTGGAATAATTTTAGCAATTATTAGTAGATAACCATTCATGAAAGAAAAGAAAATTGATAAATTTTTTTTAATAATTATCTTTTTACTTATTACTGTTGGGTTAGCCATGTTCGTCTCAGCATCACTCGGAGTATTGGCCAAGAATGAAAAACTTTTTTACTCTGTTTTATTTAGTCAAATAGTTGAGGGATTTGGTGTAGGCCTTGTCGGCATGTATATTTGCTATAAAATGGATTATAAATTACTACGCAAGTATTCTTTATTTATTTTTTTGGCATCTATATTTCTAACAGCAGCTGTTTTTATTCCTCATCTCGGATGGAGTCATGGTGGCGCACAAAGATGGTTGCAAATAGGTCCTGTGTCATTTCAACCAGCTGAGATTTTGAAATTTAGTTTTGTTATATATTTCGCTGCTTGGCTGTCGTGGGTAAAGAGCAGAGTGCAAGATTTTAAATTTGGGATTTTGCCTTTTAGTATAATGCTGGCAATGATTGCTTTTTTATTATTCAAACAGCCTGACACAAAAAGTTTTATTCTTATCGTTGTGACCGGAGTATCAATGCTTTTTATTTCAGGAGTTCCTTTAAAATATATTTTTGGTGTTGGCTTTGGATTGACTATATTTCTCGGAGCATTAGTTTATTTTACGCCTTATCTACAAGAACGAGTAAAGACTTTTATTAATCCTTCTCAAGATTCCCAAGGGTCTTCTTATCAGATTCAACAGTCCCTCATCGCCTTGGGCTCAGGAGGCCTATTTGGCAGGGGATTTGGGCAAAGTGTCCAAAAGTTCAGTTATCTGCCCGAACCGCAAGGGGACTCAATTTTCGCTGTTTTAGGGGAGGAATTAGGCTTTGTGGGAGCTTTATCTACGATATTTCTGTACCTGCTTTTTGCTATACGCGGATTTCGTATAGCCAATAATTCTCCGGATCTTTTCAGTAGACTTTTAGTCACCGGAATTGTTATACTGATTACAGTGCAGACGTTTATGCACATCGCTTCTACGACGGGAGTTTTCCCTTTGACTGGAGTTCCGCTTCCTTTTATGAGTTTGGGTGGTACTTCACTAATGATAGATTTGATGGCTGTGGGTATCGTATTAAATATATCTAAATTTCAACAAAAATAATTTATGAAAATAGTTTTTACAGGCGGTGGAACAGGTGGACATTTTTATCCTATTATTGCTGTTGCAGAAAGGATAAATCAATTGATTGATCATGAAAATATATTAGGAGCAAAGCTTTATTATATTTCTGATAATCCATATGATAAAGAAATGCTTTTTGAAAATGGCCTTATTTTTGAGGAAATAACTGCTGGTAAAATGCGTACATATTTTTCCTTTAAAAATTTCGTTGATATTTTTAAGACTTTTTTTGGAACCATAAATGCGATTTTTAAATTATTTTCAATTTATCCTGATGTGGTTTTTGGTAAGGGCGGATATGCTTCATTTCCGACTATTTTCGCTGCGAGAATTTTAGGTATTCCTGTAGTTATCCATGAATCAGATTCTGCTCCAGGCAGAGTAAATAAATGGGCGGGACATTTTGCTAAAAAAGTCGCTGTGTCTTTTTTAGAAGCAGCAGATTATTTTCCAAAGAAAAGTGTCGCATGGACTGGTCAGCCCATAAGGACCGAAATAGAAAAACCAGCAAACAAACGTGAAGCACTTCTTTATTTTAAATTAGAAGAAGGCTTGCCAGTGATTTTGGTTTTGGGCGGTTCTCAGGGTGCAGAGCTTATCAACAATGCTATTTTGGATGCGTTGCCAAGACTTGTAAATAATTTTCAGATTATTCATCAAACTGGTGTAAATAATTACGAAATGGTAAAAGGGCGAGCAGACGTCGTGCTTACTGACAATAAGAATAAACTTAGATACATTTCAATGCCTTTTTTCAATCCATTAACCATGAAAATGGCTGCTGGAGCAGCGACTATCGTCATATCCAGAGCTGGCTCTATGATATTTGAAATAGCTTCTTGGGGTGTGCCTTCTGTTTTAATTCCGATAACAAATACAAATTCAGATCATCAAAGGAAAAATGCTTTTAATTATGCCATAGCTGGAGCATGTAGTGTCATAGAAGAAGTAAATATGACTGCAAATATTTTAAGCGAAGAAATTGAAAGGATAACAGAAGACAAAAATGTTTATGATTCTATGGTTGC
>CAIVBM010000003.1 GCA_903904195.1 uncultured bacterium | reverse complement strand
TTACCGATTTTTCCAGTGCCGATAACGCCTAAAGTCTTACCTTTTAAATCAAAACCTCGTAACGTCGTGATGCTAAAATCACTATCTTGTCTTAATTGATTATTTGCCTTTTCAACTTTTCTGGAAATATTTAAAAGGAGAGCAAAGACGAATTCTGCCACTGTCACAGAACCATAAGCTGGAACATTGGAAACTTTTATTCCTTTACTTGCGCAATATTCTATATCTATATGATCAAAACCCGTAGAACTAGTATTTACGAGTTTCAAATTTGGTAATAAATCAACGATCTCTTTACTAATCTCTGAATTAATAAAAACAGAAATAATATCGGCGTCTTTTATTTTTCCGACATTATTTTCATCTAATTTTTCTTCAAAAAAAGAAATTTCAAGACCATTACCTAATTGACTGTAAACCAACTGTTCTTCTTTCGGAACCTCAAATAATGCGATTTTCATACCAAAATTATATCATAAACCTAGCTTAATTAACATAATTTATTTGAACCAATTTTTGAAAAAATTAATAAAACCGTTTGATTCCTGCTCTGGGGCTTTAACCGGAGCTTTATCATCCACAATGACAATCATACCCTCGCCATCTTTTACCACAGGAAATTTATCACGAATACTTTCCTCTACCCCACTGTCAGTGTTTAGTTTTGATATTGCTTTTGAAAGTGTGTCTTTTTCTTTCTGTAATTCTAGAAATTTACTCTCGGCTATTTTCTTATTTTCCATCGTCACTTGCATCTTACCCAAGAAACCAATCATCCCCCACACAAAAATCAAAACCAAAATACCCAAAAGCAATAAAACTGGTCTTGATTGCGTTAAATTTTTCCAATTTCTTTTTTTTTGAAAATTCCTCATGCTATGCTATAATAATAACATGTTTTTCAATAAAAAAAATCAAAAGAAAATACAGATAGCTTGGGCGGTTTTGAGCTTTCTCATTATCGTCAGCATGATTTTGTTGTATTCAATTAAGCTATAATGGTAAAATAGAAAATTCGTTGAAGGCGTACTTTTTAGAAAGCCTTGCGCAGGCCAACGGGCCGAGCAGTTCGCTGGCATAGCAATGCCAGATAGATTGCTTTATAAAAAGTATGCCGAGAAAGAATTTTCTATTTTTCACTAGATCGCATCATTTTCAAGAACACGTCTTGGGGTATGTTTACATGTCCACGTTCTTTCATTTTCTTCTTGCCTTTCTTTTGCTTTTCACGAAGTTTCATCTTACGAGTGATATCACCTCCATACATATGAGCAGTGACGTCTTTTTTCATTCCAGAAAGTGTTCGTGAAGAAATAATTCTTCCCAAAGCCTTACCTTGAATCTTTAAGGTAAACATCTGTCTTGGTAAAAGCTTTTCTAATTTATCTACTGACTCTTCGGCTTCAATCTCTACTCTTTTTTTAGAAATAACTTTAGAAAAAGCTGGGACTGGCTCATCTGCCACTAATATATCAAGTCTAGTAACATCAGCTTTACGATTTTCTGCTATATCATAAGATATAGAACCATAACCCGAAGTCGTACTTTTTAATTCATCAAAGAAATTACGCATGAGTTCGCGAAGTGGCATCCGTATAGATAAAGACGACCTGTTGTCACCGAAATTTTCCGTGTCGCCTACTTCCCCTTCATGATCAAATAATATCTGCATGATATTGCCTATATATTCTGATGGTGAGATTATTTTTGCATTGACCCATGGCTCAAAAACATTTTTTAGACTACTATCATCTGGGAAAAAATATGGGGAATAAATCTTTTCTTTTTTGCCATTATTGTATTCCACTTCGTAAACGATAGAAGGTGTAGTAATAACCAAATTTAAATTAAATTCTCGTTTTAATCTCTCGGTTATGATTTCCAAATGAAGCATCCCAAGGAACCCACAGCGAAATCCTCTGCCGAGAGAACCCGAAGATTCCTCTTCATATGAAAAAGAGGAATCAGAAAGTTTTAACTTGCCTAAAGATTGTTTCAGAATAGAAAAATCATCTGCATCTTCTGGAAACACACTAGCCCAAACGACTGGCATCGGTTGCATATATCCAGAAAATGCTGGTAGTGGATTTGAAAACTTAGTTATTGTGTCTCCGACAGAAGCTATACCAGGCTTTTTTATTCCAGTGACGATATAGCCTATCTCACCAGAAGATAAAGACTCGCGCGCAGTTTCTTCCGGCGAAAAAGTCCCCACTTCAAGAGCAGAAAACTTTTCACCCGACACTGCAAAAATCAGACTTTCTCCTTTTCTAACCTTACCATCTAGAACTCTCACGAAAACTATAACTCCTCGATGACTGGAATATTTGAAATCAAAAATAAGCGCACGTAACACCTCACCCGACCTTTGGCCACCCTCTCCTGTCAGGAGAGGGGTTAGGGGTGAGGTCGGTGCGGGAATGCGTTTAATTATTTCCTGCAAAAGATTTTCCACTCCTTCCCCTGTTCGGCCAGATACTTGCAAGATTTCATCTACACCGCAATTTAAAAGCTTCACGACTTCGTCTTTCACCTCCGGTATTCTGGCTAAGGGCGAATCTATCTTGGTCAATACTGGAATTATTTTTTTATCTCCCTCTTCTCCGCGAGCCATAGCGAGCGTAGTCAGCGTCTGTGCCTGTACCCCTTGCGTCGAATCAATCAATAAAATAGAGCCTTCTACGGCCTTTAAAGCACGAGAGACTTCATAGGAAAAGTCCACGTGCCCCGGAGTATCTATTAAGTTGAGTACATATTTTTCTCCGCCCAAAGCGTATTCCATCCTCACCGGCTGCATTTTGATAGTGATGCCCCGTTCGCGTTCCAGCTCCATAGAATCCAACACTTGATCACGCATTAAACGCTCTGGCACGGTGTGTGTGATCTCCAGCATCCTGTCTGCTAAAGTACTTTTACCATGATCAATGTGAGCGATGATTGAGAAATTTCTGATATGTTTAAGATCCATAAATTTATTTTATTTTTTGTTAAACACTCGGTGTTTAACATCAAATCCTCCGGCTTGAAGGTCCCATAATTTTTTATACAAACCGTCTTTTTTATTTGCGAGTTCTTCATGAATTCCATCTTCAATAATCTTTCCTTTTTCAATTACAATAATCCTATCCATCTCTCGCACGGTTGAGAGTCTGTGCGCGATAACGATCGTCGTCTTTCCTTTTATGAGTTTGCGAAGCGCATCTTGAATCAAAGACTCGGAATGGGAATCAAGGGAACTCGTCGCCTCATCTAAAATAAGTATCGGTGCGTCTTTCAAAATAGCGCGAGCTATAGCCACACGCTGACGCTCTCCACCAGAGAGTTTGACCCCTCTTTCTCCGACATAAGTTTCATAACCGTTTGGCAGATTATCAATAAATTCATCACAGTGCGCAAGATGAGCAGCAACCAAAACTTCTTCATTGGTAGCATCACGTCTACCATAACGAATATTTTCCATCAATGTTCTATGAAATAGAATCGGGTCTTGAGGCACGAAAGAAATCTTCTCACGAAGATTTCTCTGTGAGATACTTTTAATATCAATCCCATCTATAGTTATCTTTCCTGAAGTAAGATTAAACAATCTCATCAAAAGACGCATAAAAGTCGTCTTTCCAGCGCCAGAACTCCCGACGATGGCTATCTTTTGACCAGCAGGAATTGTTAAAGAAAAATCATCTAATATTTTAGAATTATTATTCTCATAAATATATGTCACATCATCAAACACAATTTCACCTTTTATTTCCCCTATTTCTTTTTTGGGCTTATCTACGATTTCATAAGGAGTACCTAGGATGACGGCCATCTCTTCCGCATCAGCAAAATTCTCATAATATGCTCGCACAATGCCACCGAAACTCCACAAGTTTTCAATCAGACGAATTAAATAGTTTTGCATCAACACAATAACTGGCAAAGTTATCAAGCCGAGTTTCCAATCACCGAGTACAACCCAAAAAATAATAAATTCAATACAAATAGAGTAAAAACTTTCTATCGTTGAAAGCCCTTCCCATAAATACCAATTGAAAACTTTTTTATCTCTTTGTTCTTGAATAATTTCGCCTAAATTTTCTTTTTCATATTCATGACCGGTAAATAATTGGATAGAAGAATGGTTACCAATAGAGTCCGACAAGGCGCCGGTCGTCTTTGAGTCTGCTTCTGATGCGATGACATCATATTTTAATTTAAAACGAATATAAATAAAGGCTGTCAATAAAAAGATTACACAAAAAACTCCAAGAATATAAGAATATTTTGGAAACAAACTGTATATCGCGATAACCGTGCCCACTCCACGAACCAAAAGTGGTAAACCGTCAGACATTATTCTGTCAGTAATCAATTCAAATGCTCTGGCATATTTGTTTATTCTTTGAGTTAATGAACCGCTAAAATTATTTGCAAAGAAAGAATGCGAATGACCAATCAAATAAGAAAAAGCTTGCTCACGAAGACCTGCGATGGTTTCTGCTTCAAAATATGCAAGTGAAAATCCTGAAATTCTGCGTATGAGCCAACGAATAAAGTTTAATAATAAAACAAAAAGAATAATTAATCTGGCTGAAGATATTACACTAAAATCATTAACACTCAAGATGTTCCAAAGCTTTAAATACTGAAGCGGAATAAAAACATCCAGTGTAGAAGCTGAAACTGTGAGAATAATAACAGCAAAAAAAGACACTTTGAAACGTCTCATTACTTGCCAAAAATATTTAAGCACCAACCCTCGGTGCAAATTTGAGTAATCTTTTTCTATGTTTTCCATACTATATGAGCCTATTCTAGCAGAAAAAGCCTATATTTCAAAGCGATTTATTCCCCTCTCTCAATACATCCACCTCCCTCCGACCTAGGTCGGAGTACTCCTCAAGAGGAGAATTATTATTGCATTATGGTCGAATCAGAACCACCTCCCCCGCTTGTAGCGGGTACTCCTCCTTCAGAAGTAGGAGAGGAAACAGAACCCCCTGTGTCCCCCTTATCAGGGGGATTTTGGGCTCCCTCCCCTGACAAGGGGAGGCTTGGAGGGGTTGCAGTTTGATTTAGTAATTGTTGCAACTGCGCTTCTGTCACGCAAGTAGTCGTTAGGTCTTGCCTAACGGCTCTCAATATTTAAATCCACCAGCTCCCTTCTTCTCTTTTTCATCGCCGTATTGTTCTCGGAAACGCTTCCAGGATTTTTCCAGATGGAACATTTTCGTGCGACTTTCCGCGTATCTTCCAATAATATCTTCAACTAAAGATTGATCAAGCTTAGAACCATAAAGCCCTAGCGCGTGCTCCAAATACACTATTATTTTATTTGATGCCGACATTGCTTTTTCTAAGTATCCGACTCCGAGCGCAAAATCAGCAAAACGAAGAGAATGCGATTCTGCCACAAAAAGCGGAACCGCGAGCGCGCAATCGGATAAACGTTCAATGTAGGGATATTTCAGCTTGGAAAGCGCAGGTAAAACATTTTTTGAAATCAAAACTGCGCATTCAATCGGCCTTTTATAAACATCCAAATCACGAAATGTTTTTACCGGCTTTCTGGGTGTAAAAGATTTTTTATAATATGCCATAATTTTAAACAATAATAACTTTACCACTATTCCCTCTCGGCACTTCAACCTTGGTGCCGTCTTTGAATTGTACCATTCGTTTGCGGGGTTTTATCGCTTTAGTTTGAATTTTCTTCACCACATGCAACGGGAAAAATTGGAAATAGTCTTTTTCATCAAACCACGCGCAAGTGAATTCAAAAAGCCGCAGACCGGTCAGGCGCGAAAGCGCGAGCGCGTACCATGTCAGCTGTTCTATCGGACATTCTTTTGTGGCATTTGGCTTGTAATCCATAATATAAATTTGGCCGTTTCTAATCTGCACCAAATCAATGTGTCCCGTCAGCAACCGCGGTATATCGATTTTCTTTTTCCCTTTCAACTCTATTTTTTGATCATCGGAAATTTTAAATTTGAGTATATTTTCCATGTGCGTTATGTCTTCCCTGCGAATATACACCGGCACTTCGGTGGCTACGGTACAGGAATCATTGGCGATAAAAAACCGCTGCAGGGCCTCATGCCGGGCTTTATTTTCCGAAACTGTCTGCAAAACGAATTTTGCCAGACGATTCGCGTAGTTTGATTTGCTTTTCACAATCATATCCGCAGTGGAAAACTTGCTCCGCACCTCGCTCATTCGCTCGCCGTCTTCGAAATATTGGTGTGGCGTTTCGCTGGAAACCGCATTCAGATATTCTTCCAGCCGGCGAAGATTGCGATTCTTGAATTCCGTCAGCATCAGAACCGTCTTTGGATGGTGATAACGAAAACGATAAAGCTGGCGATGCGCCATCGTGACCACCTCAATAGTGTCTTTCGGTTTGCACATTTTGACAGCGTAAGAACGCAAGCGTTCATATCGACAAAGTCCGCTATATTCGTTGAGCCAAGATGATAATGTTTCTGGTAGCGGATTGACGTTAAATTTCTGCTTCAAGAGCGAACAGGTTTGTTCCAGAGTAAATCCTAAATTATAATAACTCATTCCTTCAATGACCACGTTCAGCGGAAAATGTTTCCCTTTTACATCTTGCGCGGTAAAAGTGCGGCCGCATTCTTCGTTTTTGCACAAATAAAGCTGGACACTTTGGTATTGATTCTGGCGGGTGCCACGTTTGACAAAGTTTTTGGATTGGCAATACGGGCAACATTCCGCGATGCGGCTTTCACCTATTTGTTGTGAATTTTTGCTTGACATTGATTTTGGATTTGTTATACTACAGTGTATTAGTGGCTTCGGCCTCCGAGAAAGCCCCCGCAAGGGGGCTTTCGATTTTCAGGAGATTTTTCAACTTTGAAATAACATCTTTAAAATCTGACTCCGAAATAGAACCAACTTTTCGCAATAACCTTTTTGTGCTGATTGTTTTTATTTGAGATAGAACGACCCAAGATTTTATTTCTTCGTGGTTTAACTTATGATGAAATTTAATATTTCTTCCTTGTGTAGTTAGCGGGAGAACCCAAACCATGTCCGCATTAAATTTTTTTACAATTAGTATTGGTCTTTCAAAATTTTCATGTTTACCATCTGCTTCTACGCCAACATTCAATCCAGCACTGCACCACCATATTTCTCTGGCATAGAAAAAAAGTTCCTTATTTACAATTTTTGCATCTACCTCCTTTTTTTCCTTATTCCATTTATCAAAATCCTTCACCATATTATTTATTCTAGCATAAAAACTCCATATCACGAGTTTAGAGGGTTAAAATATCATGACTTTCCGTGTTTTTAGACTACCATCTTGCTATTCGTGATATGAAATTATGGAGTTGCGGTCGTAGAATCTGTCGTAGTTGAAGTAGTTGTTGGGGTGCTGGTTGTCGTTGAATCGGTGGTCGTTGGAGTAATAATTGTAGTTGTGGAATCGGTTGTGGTTGATGCGGGAGTCGTGGTGTCAGGAGTCACTGCGGGAGTCGGATCCACACATACATTATTTACTAATGTTTGTGGAACGACGCAAGTCGGAACTTCCGGAGCAGGCTCGGGAGCTGTTGGCGTCGGTGATGGAGATAGAACTGGATGCGCGAGCAAAAGCAAAGCGTGAATATCATCTTTGGTCAAACATTCACCGTCCACGCAAATTTTTTCTTTTGCATTGAAGACATTCGCAAAAATATTTGTCACGTTATTTGTCGCATCTGCCAGCCAAGCGCCGATTTTATTTTCTATATTGTTGAAGAATGCGGTAACGAATGATTCTGACGCAGATCCAGCGAGAGGTACTATTGTGCCAGAAAGACCTTCTAAATTAAGGTTTAAAGCCTTAATCGCGCCAAAGGTGTACCCAAGGCCATTTATCATATTCAAACTCTTACCAGAGGGATGCGTTGCATCTTTATCCATTCCAAAAATCGGAGAATAGTCGGTGATGATACCCGTGAATTGTTCGTTGTTGTAAGCACCGGATTTGTAAGTAAAATTATATAACTTTGCGTCAGAGATTGCTTGCAGAGCATTTTGATAATCAGTAAATTCGCCAATGACATTTTTTGAATCAAGCGAAGATGACTGGAGACCGACGACAGTGCCACCTGAAGTGTCGAGAGCATTCGTCGGAGCGGAAGTGTTGATGCGAAGCATTCCTGTCGCATCTTGCCAGACATAACCGGCAGTACCGGCATTGCTCTCAAAATTGATTGAACCGGCACCGGGACTGGCGTTGTTGTTGTAACCGAGAGTAAAAATAGGTCCAGCGACTCCGCTTCCAAGATCCGAGGTGCCAATTACTAATTTTGTGCCCGGACTCGTCGTCCCGATGCCGACGTTGCCGAGATTTGTGATTCTCATCCTTTCCTGAGTGGTTAAAGTATATCCACCAGTCAAGAAACTTATATAAGATGAACCACCATTTGCAGTCTGTGCGTCTGAAACAAGAATTAAACTTTTACTTGCCCCTAATTGAGTATTATTAGGATAACCAGAAGTAGGAAATGTATTACCAAAGATACTAAATACACCACTTTCTCCTGTACTATTTTTAACCGCAATATCGGTTCTACCGTTAACATTTTTATTTGTAAATTGAGAACCGTAAAATGCAGTCCCAGGACTTGTTCCCTCTACTTCGAATATATTTTTCGGACTCGTCGTCCCAATGCCGACGTTGCCTGCTACATTTAAATTATTAGAGATATTTACATTTGCACTATTAATACCAAAATGAGTTGAATCAATGTAGGTTAATGAGTGAACAATGTTTCCGCTTCCATCCCACCAATTTATTTTTGAATTTAAACCATATCCAAAATTGATTTGATTATTTTGTAAATATGTGTTTCTAAATACAATTTTAGCCGTTTGAGAATTTTGGTCTAAAATTATATCGCCATTAACCTGTAAATTATTATTTATGTTTGCACTTCCGTTTACATCCAATGCTTGACCCGGACTCGTCGTCCCGATGCCGACGTTGCCGCTCGAACCGTCTATTGTCATCTGACTTGCACCACCAGTTCCAGCAAAGGAAAATTTATTATTACCATAATAAAAGTAACCAGTGTTATTGTCCGTTGCCGTATGGAATCCGAATGCCCCAACAGTCGTTCCATTGGCTTGAAATCCAATACTTGCCTCTGCACTTGTTCCATTATTTATCTGATTGATATTCAAACCACGAACCGTTGCATCAGCGGCATTGTACGAAATATCTAATTTGTGTAACGGCCCCGTCGTCCCGATGCCGACGTTGCCGTCGTTTCTTACATACAACAGAGACGTTGGAGTACTGTTCGTGACATTTAACGCATAATTACCAGAGGTTGCATCGCTTCCTTGAACCACTAATCTGCCCCCGGGGGACGTGTTC
>CAIVBM010000002.1 GCA_903904195.1 uncultured bacterium | reverse complement strand
CTTTTGCGGATATTCCGCTTTTAGCATTTGAGAAAATCAATATGGCTTTGAACCAAAGCGAGAGTGGAGTATCGGACTTATGGAAAATAGTGTTAGCCGTAGGGGAAATACGGAAACGGCATTTAGAGCATTGATATTTCTTGTATCCAGTAAGCAACCTAAATGTGCCACCACACGAGCATATTGGCTTGTGTAGCGTATTAAATATGAAGTTGAGGCAGGACTCATTGTTAGGAAAGTCCCTCTCTAAACTTCTGATACCATAACGATTTATTCTTTTCATACCCTAAGTGTATACCTATTCAATTATCCTGTCAAGGGATAGGTGTGGATAACTCAAAAGGGGGAAATTTAAGAATCTTCTCTTTTTACGAATTCACCTTCGGTCTATATTGTATGGCTTCTAAAATATGATTTGCTTTTACATCTTCCGAACTTTCAAGGTCGGCAATTGTGCGGGCGATTTTGATGACTCGGTGATAGGCTCGAGCAGACAAGGCTAAACTCTCCGCGGACTCATCCAGCAAGTCACGCACTTCTTTTGAAAGCTTTACCATGCTGCTCAAATCTTTCACATTCATATCACTATTTGTTTTTATATCTTTGCCAAATTTTTTAAATCTATTTTTCTGATTTTCTCGCGCAGTGATAACTCTCGCTTTTATTTTCTCACTTCGCTCCCCCGTACTTTCACCACCAAGTTTTTTATAATCAACATTTCCAACTGACACCCATAAATCTATGCGGTCCATTATCGGTCCGGACAACTTTCTTTTATATCTATCTAAATCAGAAGGTTTGCAAATACATGCCCTTTGTTTATTGCCAGCATTTCCACAAGGACAAGGATTCATCGCTGCCACTAAAATAAAATTGGATGGAAAAATAGCCGTCCCTTTTGCGCGAGAAATTGAAACGATGTTGTCTTCTAATGGCTGACGCAAGGATTCTATGACACGTTTCTCAAACTCTGGAAACTCGTCTAAAAACAAAACTCCTCTATGCGCCAAAGTGACTTCACCAGGCTTTGGATAAGTCCCTCCACCAATAAGTGAAACATAAGAAGAAGTGTGATGAGGAGCGCGAAACGGCGGAAAACAAACTAACTCACCTCTCGTCGCTCCTGCGACAGAGTGGATACCGGTTATTTCCAACACCTCTTCAGTATATAAGTCTGGTAATAAACCAGAGAACACCCTTGCGAGCATCGTCTTTCCTGTACCTGGTGGACCATACATAGCTATATTGTGTCCACCAGCGGCCGCAATTTCCAGCCCCCGCTTTGCGCCTTCTTGTCCACGGATATCAGAAAAATCTCCTATTTTTATTTCTCTTTTATAATTTATTTTTGTCTTTGGCTGAACTATAATTTTTCTAGCTTTAGTTTCTTCTTTTTTATCACCCTTACTATTTAATTTACTATTCGTCTCATCAATGTGTTCTATAACTTCTTTTAAACTTTCAGCACCAAAGATTTTAACACCTTCCACGAGCGCTGCTTCTACAGCATTTTCTTTTGGTAAATATATTTCTTCATATCCACGCCTTTTGGCCTCTTCGGCGAGCGGTAATGCACCCCTGATACTCCTAAGTGTGCCATCAAGCCCGAGTTCACCGAGGAAAATCTTCTTTTCGGAATTAAATTTTATTTCATCGGAAGCTTTTAGATAAGCTATCGCTATCGCTAAATCAAAAAACGGTCCTTCCTTTTTTAAATCAGCTGGTGAAAGTGAAACTATTATTTTCTGATTCTTAGCTTTTGGAGATTTAAAACCAGAATTTTTAATCGCACCACTTACTCTGTCTTTTGATTCATCCACTGCCTTGTCTGGTAAGCCAACAACAGAAAAAGTGTGAAGTCCTTTTGACAAGTCTACTTCAATAGTTACTATAGCTCCACGTAGCAGATTGACCTGCGCTGAATAGACTTTAGCAAAAGACATAAAGGCTCATATATTATTTTTTGAGATGTTCTTTACAAGTCCGAGCCGCTGGATTTATTTCTAAACGCTCCATTTCAATATTTTTTTTACAAACTTCACATTTGCCAAAAGAATCTCTGTTTAATCCCTTGATTGCTCTCAATATATTATTTAATCTGGGCTCCAAAGTCTTGATCATAGAACTCTTTGCTTCAAAATCCTCAAACCTGTCCGCCATATCGTTTTGGTCAGCCTCTGGAGCATCTTGTGCTTCAGGGATGGCTTCCCATTCGCCAGTATCAGTATTTAATTTACCCATATCACGAAGCTCTTCTAAAAGAATGTCTCTTTCCGCTTCTAATTTTTCTTTAATTTTTTTCTTGTCTAACATATGCCAATGATAGCATGTCATATTTTCATAGCAAGTGTGTGGACAAGTCTTTTATGCTAGAATCAACTTTACATATATGTTATATAAACACAATGATAATTACACAGTAGAATCCGTAACTTCTGGCCATCCTGACAAGGTCTGCGATCAGATATCTGATGCTATTTTAGATGCATACTTAAAACTAGACCCAAACAGTAGAGTGGCAGTGGAAACTTTTGGTGGACATGGAAAACTTGTAATAGGAGGCGAAGTAACATCAAAAGGAAAGGTAGATTATGCAAAAATCGCACAAAAAGTTTATAAAGAAATCGGCTATGATAGTGGACTTGAAATATCTGCGCACATAGTCACCCAATCCCCCGACATCGCCATCGGTGTAGACAAAGGCGGAGCTGGTGACCAAGGGACGATGTATGGATTTGCCACAGACGAGACTCCAGAATTCTTGCCAAAAGGTGTTGTTCTCGTTCATAAACTCGCAAAAAGTCTAGAAGATGCGAGAAAAGAAGGAAAAATAAAATGGCTTCGCCCAGATGGAAAAACACAAGTCACTTATACTGGTGGTAAATTGCACACTGTTCTCGTAAGCACTCAACACGCACCCGAAATAAAAATTGAACAAATAAAAAAAGAAATTACAGAAAAAATTATCTACCCTTTGCTTTCTAACGAAGAAAAAAAGACAGTCAAAATACTTGTAAACCCAACAGGTAAATTTACCACCGGAGGATTTGAAGCTGACACAGGACTCACTGGTAGAAAAATAATGGTGGACACTTACGGAGGAATAATCCCCCATGGTGGAGGATGTTTTTCTGGAAAAGATGCGACAAAAGTGGACCGCTCAGGCGCATACATGGCACGCTTTGTGGCTAAAAATCTAGTGGCTTCGGGATATGGTAAAGAAGTCCTCGTGTCCGTCGCCTATGCTATCGGTATGGCAGAACCACTAATGATAGAAGCCATCAATGAAAAAGGTGAAGATTTATCAGGGATTGTAAAGAAAAATTACGACTTCCGCCCACTCGCAATTATTGAAAAACTAGGTCTCAGAAAACCAATTTTTAGAGAAACAGCCACTTATGGACATTTTGGTAAACCAAATCTCCCTTGGGAAAAAATTGAGAAGATAAAATAATTTTCTATTTCTTTATCTGACCAGCAGCTAGACGAAGGATTATCTCTTGTGTCGCATTTTCAGAGTTTGTGATAATGACAGAATTATCATTAGCGAGTATATATGCCATCACTATTTTATTATCTTTATCATAAAGAATACGCGCATTTTTATTTTCTATAAAACCATCGCTAAAATCTTTAGTAAGAAGATAATTTGTTTCAGAAGAAATATCTACTCCAAAAAATCCGTGTAAATCGGAGAACATTTTATTCTCCCATGCGCGCAATGATCCAAAAATATCAGTGATAGAACGCACTTTTATCAAGATGAAAAAACTTTTACCTTGGCTAGTAGCATCCGAATTCACAACACCCATCAAGAAGTTATCACTGACGAGGTTCTCATCACTATCTATAACAAAATTACTTTTAATGAGTGTCAAAAAGTCTCTCAATCCGATCACTTTTTTGTCAGAAGTAAGATACATCCCCTCTATCCCCCCTATTTTGACATCACTATTATTTACTTCGTTTAAAACAGTTTGCGCTATTTCATCTTTTTTAAGATCTTTTATTTCAAGAAAAGAACTCTTATCATTAAAAATAAGAGGTATGAATTGCTGTTCTACTGGCACTGTCGGAGCTGTCCTATTAAGTAAGAAATAGAAAAATGTGAAAAATCCAAGCAAAATAAAAACAAAACCCATAAGCATAAAGAATTTATTTTTCTTTGATTCTGGGGAAAGATTTATTTTTTCTTTTTCATGTTCTTCCTCACTGTGAATTATCTTCTTTATCAATCCTGCTTTATCCTCTTGAATAACCTTTGCCATATCTTCGACAAAAGTTTCAACATACTTATGTTTTATTTCATTATTTTTTTCCATTGAAGAAATCTTTGTCAGCTTCTTTGATTGAAAGACCAATTCGGCCTTTTTCTCTGTCTATAGATATGACTTTCACTGGCACGATCATACCCTCCTTTATTATATCGCTAACTCGTTCTACACGGAATGGGGCAAGCTCTGATATATGTACCATACCATCAGTAAATGAATTTAGCTTTACAAAAGCCCCGAAATCGGCGATTTTTACAACTTCACCTTTTAATACTTCACCTACTTTGTATTCATGTGTCATTTCTAGAACAATAGTCTTTGCTTTTTCTGCAGCATCACCTTTACCAGTGAAATATACTGTGCCGTCATCTTCAATAGTGATTTCTGCTCCTGAATTTTCTTTAATTTCTTTTATAGTCTTTCCTCCACCACCGATAACCATACCTATCATATCCGGATTTATTTTAATCATTAATATTTTCGGAGCGTTTGGAGAAATTTCTTTACGAGGAGCGGAAATTTCTTTTTCAATTCTGTCCAAGATTGCTGTTCGCGCTTTCTTTGCTTGTATCATCGCCTCACCGAGGATTTTTATTGGCACTCCTTCTACTTTTACGTCTAGCTGAATAGCTGTGACCCCATCTCTGGTGCCTGCAACTTTAAAATCCATATCTCCATAATGATCTTCTGGTCCTTGAATATCTGTCAAAACTTCATATTTATCATCGCCAGCATACATGAGTCCCATTGCGATACCTGCGACTGGCTTTTTAATTGGCACTCCACCATCCATCAAAGCTAGAGAAGAAGCACAGATAGAAGCTTGAGAAGTAGAACCATTTGAAGCCATAGATTCTGATACTACACGAATTGTGTAAGGGAATTCTGAAAGTGGTGGCAAAACCATAGCGAGAGCTTTTTCAGCCAATGCGCCATGACCTATTTCTCTACGATTTGTAAATCCTGCACGTCCTGTTTCTCCAGCTGAATAAGGTGGAAAATTGTAGTGATGCATAAATCTCAATTCCTTTTTTGTAGACATGCCATCCACCATATGTCTGTCTTCTGGACCACCGAGAGTAAGGATAGACAAAACGTGTGTTCCTCCACGATAGAAAATACCTGAACCATGGAGGATAGATGACACACCTCCGGCTTGCGCATAAAGATCACGAAGTTCATCCATCTTTCGGCCATCTGCTCTCTCATTTTTATTTATCGCTTTATCATGCAAGATATCATTTTCGGTATCATCAAACAGATTGTCTTCTAGGCTAAAATCTTCTCTGTCAGGATATTTATCTGCAACCATTTTATTCCAAGCATTATGCAGTTCGTCAATGTTTTTCTTGCCCGCTTCGACGGAGCCCAAGCGAGGCGAGCCTACTTCACCGAAAATCGCATTTTCCATTTTAGGCAAGATATTTTCGTTGAACAATTTCACTGATTCAGGATTTATCTCTTCTCTTGCTATCACTCTTTTTTCTTTGCCGATTTCCGCTACTATTTTCTTTTGGAAATCTTCCAACTTTGAAATTTCTTCACTCGCTTTTTTCAAAGCTTCTTCAAGTTCTGATTCTGCGGTCTGATGAGCCGAAGCTTCTATCATGTTTATATTTCCATTTTTTCCACAAACAGTAAGGTCAAATTTATATTGCGAATCATCTTCTCGTAATTTACTAGAAGCATTTATTGTCAAGTTTTCACTATCGTATTTTCCAATACGCACGCAACCGATAGGTCCGTTCCAAGGGATGTTTGATACAGCTAGGGCGAGAGAAGCAGCATTTACTGCGAGAATAGTAGGATCATTATCGTCAACAGAAATAACCGTCACGATAACTTGCACGGCATGACGAATTGACTGCTCAAAAAGCGGACGCAAGGTTCTGTCTATGACTCTACTTGCTAGAATTGCTTCCTCTGAAGGCTTACCTTCTCTCTTTACGAAACGAGATCCGGAAATCTTACCTGAAGCATAAAACTTTTCCATATAATCTACGGTCAAGTTGAAATAGCCTAAACCTTTTTGGCTGTCGTGAGACATACAAGCAGTAGCGAGAACTATCGTCTCACCATATTTGAGCATCACTGAACCATGAGCTTGCTCTGCTAAATCTGTAAAAATAGCAGTTAAATTCTTTCCACCAATCTCCAAACTATATTCTTTTTTTTGCATAAATTTTTTGTAAATTCATAAAATATAACTTTCTGAAGGGGTTTCGAGGCTGACGAGCCGAGAACTTCAGGATTTTTTAAGCTTCAAAAAATCCGTACCGAAAGAAAGTTGATATTTTGTAAATTTACATTTAGTTCGTATCCAGACTACAGTGTTGTTTCATAAAAAATGAAACACTACTTTGTGTCTAGACGCGAACCGATTAACTTAATAAAGGACTGATTTATAGTAACATTTATAGGCAAAAAAGCAAAGAAAGCCTTTATTTAGAACCCATTAGATATTTACGAGGGTTTTCACCAAGGTCAATGAAATCATCCACGACTTCGCGAAGTTTACTAGATGTTGATTTACCAAATGAAACGACTTCTACTTGGACTCCTAAATAATTTTGTAAATATTCTACAAGTGGAACAAAATCTCCATCTCCGGACACTATAATAACTGTATCAAGCCTATTTGCCATTTTCATAACATCCACAGCAAGTCCCACATCCCAATCAGCTTTTTTCGCCCCACCAGCAAAAATTTGCAAGTCTTTTGTTTTGGTTTCAATACCGAGCTTTGTCAACGCTTCAAAAAAATGTTTCTCGTCGCCAGCTTCGGTGGTAATAACATAAGCAAGGGCTCGTACGAGCTTTCTTCCAGCCACTGCATCCTTTAAAACCGCGCCAAAATTCACCCGCGCATTAAATAAATTGCGAGCGCAATGATATAAATTTTGAGTATCAATAAAAACTCCAACTCTCTGTTCTTTATGTTTTATAACTGTCATATATATATTGTATCATATTCCCCCTCTCCTTATTAAGGAGAGGGTTAGGGTGAGGTGAATTAATTAAGAACCGCCCCTCATTCCCCTCCTTGTTAAGGTGGGGAGGGAGTCAAGAATTTTTAGACTAACTCTATCTTCTTCATGAGAGCGTTGTAGCGAGCTTTGTTTGTTCGTTCCAAATATTTCAAATGAGTACGTCTATCAGAAACCATCTTGATCAACCCTCTTCGAGAGTGATTATCTTTCTTGTGTTTTTTTAAATGTTTCGCTAATTCTGCGATAGCGGCAGAAATAACAGCCACCTGCACTTCTGGAGAGCCTGTGTCCTTATCATGAATCTGATTTTTCTTTATAATTGCTTGCTTTTTCTTGGTTGCTAACATGGGTATAATAGTAGCATAAAGTCCGAAAAAATGCAATCCTCCTTCATGTCGCACAATATTTATGCTAAAATACCATTATGGCATCCCTCAAGGAACTAAAGAATCAATTCTTGGAATATATTGAAATAGAAAAAGGGCGGGCAATAAGAACGGTGGAAAATTATGACCACTATTTGACCGTATTCATTGAGCAAACTAAAATCACTGACCCCAAAAACATTACTGATGAAAAAGTCCGAGACTTCCGCATTTGGCTCAATCGTCAATCAACTGGTAAAAATCGTGCGACCGGCGAAACAATGAAAAAGAAAACTCAGAATTTTTATTTAATCGCCCTCCGATCATTTCTTAAATTTTTAACGAGAAGAAACATTACATCCCTCCCCTCTGACCACATAGAACTCGCAAAAATCGGCGAAAGACAAATAGACGTCATTTCCATAGAAGAATTAAAGAGATTACTGGATGCTCCAAATAAAGAGAAAGATCCAGAAAGAAGATCTCGTGACAAGGCTATATTGGAAATGCTTTTCTCCACCGGATTGCGTGTAGCTGAACTCTGTTCCTTAAAAAATGACTTAGACACACACTTGGACGAATTTTCTATAAGGGGCAAGGGTGGTAAAGTTCGCGTCGTTTTCTTGTCCGATGAAGCAAAGAAGGCAGTGAGAGAATATCTAGCTCTTCGCAAAGACATGTCAGACGCTCTCTTTGTAAAAATAAAAGATGAAAATTTTAAAGGAAAAAATAATAAAACATCCAAAGACCCTGAACAAAGTGAGGGACTTACTAAAAGATCAATAGAAAGAGTCGTAAAACGATACGCCACCATCGCCGGCATTTCAAAAAGAGTCACTCCACATGTCATCCGCCACGTCTTTGCCACAGACCTCCTAAGCAACGGCGCAGACATACGCTCTGTCCAAGCCATGCTCGGCCACGCAAATATCGGCACCACACAGATTTATACGCACGTGACAGACAAACACTTGCGAGATATACATAAAAAGTTTCATAATAGTAGAAATTAATATGAAAATCATCAGTTGGAACACAAATGGTTTACGGGCTACGGCAAAACAAGGATTTTTTAATCCACTTTTTCAAAAATATAAACCCGATGTTTTGTGTTTACAAGAAACAAAAGCCGAGCCGGATCAATTACCGGAAGAAGTGCGAAACGTTTCCGGCTATCATTCTTTTTTCACTCACCCAAAAGATAAAAAGGGCTACAGCGGAATAGCAATTTACACAAAAGAAAAACCAAAAGAGGTTTTTTATGGGATAGATGTTAAGAAATTGGATACTGAAGGCAGATTAATTGGTATCAAATTAAAAGATTTTACTATTATCAGCGGCTATTTCCCAAACGGTGGCCAAGGACCACACAGATTGAAATATAAATTAGAATTTTATGATGCTTTTCTAAAATTTATTCTAAAACTTCGCAAAAATGGCGAAAATGTTATTTTTTGCGGAGATGTAAACACTGCGCACGAAGCCATAGACCTCGCCAGACCAAAAGCCAATGAAGAAAATACCGGATTTTTACCGATAGAACGCGCTTGGATTGATAAAGTTGTAAAAAATAATTTTATAGACGTCTGGAGACATTTTAATCCAAACAAAAAAGACGTTTATACTTATTGGGACATAAAGACTCGCGCTCGTGAAAGAAATGTCGGCTGGCGTTTAGATTACTTCTTTGTCGACATTAAAATTTTACCAAAAATAAAAAATACTAGTATGTTGAGCAACTATATGGGCTCAGACCATTGTCCAGTAACACTAGAAGTATTGTAAGTTGTGCCGATAAAGATTTTCATGTTATTATTATATCTATGAACCACGCAAGATTAGATCAGCTTTCAGACGGAATCTTTGCTATTGTGATGACGATTCTCGTCTTTCACATTGAATTACCAAATATATGGGGACCAATAGATAATGCCGGACTTTTGTCTCAGATTGAGAAATTACTCCCAGTATTTTTAAGTTACATTTTGAGCTTTGCATTACTCTTCACATATTGGCGAGCTCATCATTTCTTTGTTTCAATCTATGCTAAAAATGTTGACTCAAAGCTGATAAATATCAATGCTTTATTTTTTATGCTAATAAGCTTAGTTCCCTTCTCTGCTAGCCTCCTCGGACAATTTAGCAACAATGAACTTTCTGTTATTATATTCGGTGTCCACATCATCTTGTTGGGCTTAACATTAAATTGGATGAGAAATTATGTTATCTATTCTCCACACATTCAAAATCCAGAAATAAGTAAACGTGAAATCCGTGGTGGCACTGTTCGCACACTCGCCCCAGTCTTTTTCTCCATCATCGCCATAGCTATATGTTTCTTTAGTATTACTCTTTCCCTCGTCTTGTTTACTCTTGCTGTTATTTTCAATCTTTCTTCCTATAGCACGAAACTTTTTGAAGATATTTTAATTTTGTTTCATCCTATTGAACAATAAGACACTTGCGGAGTAAATTGGTCGACCTGCCAGGTTGACCAATTACATATTTACGCTATAGCGTAAATATGTTTTACGAATTTTTATCTAATCTCTTCGCTTCTGCCCAAGCGAGCTCATATATTATTTATTGAGCCAAAATTGTTTTATTTTTTCAAATCTTTCTATGCGTTTATCTATTTTTAATATTTCTCTTGGATAAAACTCCAGCATAGTGTCGCAAAGCTCAAGCATCCAAGATTTTCTCGTCAACTTTTCGTCTATAGAAATAAAATTTGAATTAGCTATTTGTATCTGCCCCCATCCCAAAGCTCCAATCGTTAAACATTTCCAATCAAGATTTTCAATGGGATTAAAATAAACATCTTTAACAATTAAATTATTACCTAAAACATCGTAAGAAATCATTAAAAGAGTAAAATAATTTTTGTCATCCTCATAAAATCTAGATAATCTTTCTACAGAGATAAGATTTGGCATATTAAATTTCGTATCAAGGCGATGAGTTTTTACATCAATAACACAATAATTTCCAGCGTTATCTTCAAAAGCAAAATCTGCCATCGCCCTACGAGCAAAGCTTGAATTAAAGTTTTTTCCATCTTCTGCGATAAATTTATGAAAATTATCTCCAAGTAAGTCTTGAATCGCATCCCCTACAGCTCTAGGGCTATTAGCAGTTCTTTCGCTCAATAAATCTCTTTGCTCATTAAGAAAGTCTTTTATTTTCTCTGCAACAATCTTGTGTTTATTGCTACTAAAAAAGTTTTGGATCATTGAAATTTTTTTTCTTATTGCTACGACCTTTCTCTTGTTCCTTTTTCTGCAAGCTAAGAGAATTTCTGTCCCAAAAAACTCCACCAAAATAACCCTGAATAGTTTTTTCTTTATCTGCCATTTCTATCCTTTTTTCTGCTAAACAACAATATTCTTTATTCATTTCAACCCCAACATATTTTCTATTTAGCTTTTTTGCTACAACTGAAGTAGTTCCAGAACCTAAAAATGGGTCAAAAATAATATCGTTTTCGTCGGTGGAAGCAAGAACAATTTTTGCCACAAGTTTTTCAGGTTTTTGAGTAGAGTGATCTGTATTCTCTGGCATAGACCAAAAAGGAATAGTAATATCTGTCCATAAGTTAGATGGATACGTTAAACGAAATTTGCCATTTTCTTCTTCTTTCCAATCTTTAGCAATTCCATTTTCTTTATAAGGAGCAATCACTTTTTTCTTCAGTTTTACTGCTTCTATGTTGAATTTATAGTTTTTTGAAACTGTGGCAAACCAAATATCTTCTGAACAATTTTTCCAGTTACTCAAAGCACCCCTTCCCTTTTCTCTTTCCCAAGTTATTCTGTTATGAACTTTTAAATATCTTCTTAAGACCGAGTAAATTGGTTGCGAACTTTGCCAATCGCAACAAACATAAACTGAAGCGGTATCTTTGAGAGTATGCTTAATGTTTAAAAACCATTTTTCAAATATTTTTTCATATTCTTCATCACTTTTTGATTTAAATTTATTATTACCAAAATCTTTATCTAAATTATAAGGAGGGTCTATAAATAAAAGATCGACAAAATTTTCTGGCAACTTTTTTGCCACATCTTCTATGGAACCAAAAATAGTTTTATTAAAAAAATTATTTTCTTTAATATCTTTTACAAATAAAAGTCTTTTTTCAAATTCTAAAATTTCTTCATTAGAAACAAATGTCGTGCGATTATTTTTTGCACGAATTTTATTCTTGATTTTAGTTATTTTATTTTCTTTTTCCTTTAACATTGATGACTATAAGTATCTTACTATCAAAGAATAGCATAAATTAAATGATACTCATAGTCCGTCGCCTTATCGTCATCATAAACATAAAATTATGGTTATATGGTAAAAGGAAGTGACTTTCTAAAAAAATTCGGTAAGAAAGTGAAAACACTTAGAATACAAAAGGGTATTTCTTCTCAAATAGCTTTAGCAAATAAGGCACATTTAGACCGCACGTATATAGGAGGAATAGAAAGAGGAGAAAGAAATTTAGGCTTAAAAAATGTAGAAAAAATAGCAAAAGCCCTCGAAATAAACCCAGAAGATTTATTTCGATTCTAAAAATGTAATTTATTTCCTCACTCCGTGTTTTTCGTGAAGTTTTGCGATTTCTTCTCCCTCTAATTCTTCTTTTTTCTCTTTTCCCCTGTCACCAAGGGCTTTGAGTTCAGCGTCGCCGAGCATATTCATAGATTTAACGAGTTCAGAAAGATGTTCCACTGTATTTTTCTCAGGATCATCTAAAACTTCTTCAAGGAGTGCGTTCAATATCCACCCCATCCTCGGTCCAGGCTTTATTCCGAGCTCCTTCATCATAAATTCTCCGCCGATTTTCAATTGACCGACGGATATCGGGTCCCGCAAGGCTTCTTCTATCATCGCAAAATACTTTCGCAGGCGATAAGGCGCTTCTTTTTTCTTCATCCCCACTCTGTCGCTCTCACGGACATTCATAAGTGACCAAATATTTTCTTTTCCAACTTTTACAACAATTCTACGGACCGCAGAGAGTGTAATTAATTCTGTATCAGAAAAAAACATATGGTTGCGGACAAGTTTTTCCACCAAATCAATTTCTTTTTTAGGAAATTTTAATCTCTCCATTATTTTTTTTGTCATTCTCGCGCTCACAACTTCATGACCATAGAAAGTATATTTCTTGCGAGACGAAACGAAAATACCTTTTTGGGGTGTCTCGCAGGCCGACGGGCCGAGAGGCAGCGCTCTGCGAGCACGCGGAGACAGCGACCCCACAAAAGGTATTTTCGTTTCGGCAAGTCGTCTCGCTTTTGGTTTCCCAATATCATGAAAAAGTGCAGAAAGCCTTACTTCTAAAGGCCAATCTTTATCTGCGGCATGCTGTAATGCATGCAATAAATGCCCCCAAACATCATAAATATGTTCTCCTAATTGTTCACATCCTATTCCCTCTTCTAACTCCGGAATAATGTTTTTTAATAATCCAAATTTCTGCAACATCGTAATTCCGATTGCAGGATTTTTTGACATAATTATTTTTTCAAATTCATCACGAATTCTTTCTTCAGAAATTTTTTTTAATAATTCTGCATTTTTTAAAATACTTTCTGAAGTTTCATACGACACAGAAAAACCAAGTTGTACAGAAAAGCGAACAGCACGCAACATTCGTAATGCGTCTTCCTTAAAACGATCGTCTGGTTTACCCACAGCGCGCAACATCTTATCCTTGATGTCCTTTATACCTTCAAATATATCAATTAGATGTCCTTTAGAATCTAAAGCTAAAGAATTGACTGTAAAGTCACGCCTCTTAAGGTCGTCCTCTAACTTATCACTAAACTTTACCTCGTCTGGATGCCTAAAATCGCTATATTTTGCCTCAATTCTATAGGGAGTCACCTCAATTATAAGATTTTGTTCTAATGTTTCTTGTGAAACATCTTCTTTTTGTGTTTCACACGGAACAAATACTCCCACAGTTCCAAAAGTGTTCTCATAAACAGTTTTCTCAAAAAGAGACATTATTTGTTCAGGCTTTGCATTTGTGGTGACATCCCAGTCTTTTGGCTCTCTACTCATTATAAGATCCCTCACACAGCCACCCACCAAGCAAGCTTCAAAACCACCCTTTTCAAGTGTGTCTGTTACATGTGAAACTTCTTTAGGTATTTTCTTTATTAAATTTTTTAGATTTTGTTCCACTTTACAATATGTGCGGCCAGAGAGAATCGAACTCTCGTCTCATCCTTGGCAAGGACGTGTTCTACCACTAAACCATGACCGCAAAATTATTATGTATAAAGACCACTAAATATGACCACTGAGTTATTATGTATAGATACAACCCGAAACATGACTAACAAATTATTTTGACTTTCTAAT
>CAIVBM010000001.1 GCA_903904195.1 uncultured bacterium | reverse complement strand
TATAGAACAATTGAATAATAATCTATGGGAGCAATTAGATAAATTTAATGCTCGTAATTTTCAACAACATGATTATAGTCGGTTGGAACGCTTTCAGTTGCACGAAAAGGAACTGTTACGTCCTTTACCTGTTCAAGCATTTGTACCTAAGAACAAAGTTATAGCCAAGGTTCAGAGAAATTATCATATTACCCTTGGTGAAGACGGACACCATTACAGCATACCATATCAGCACATCGGCAAACAGGTACATGTGGTTTACGATACAGAAAATGTAGAGGTTTACATTAACTGCGTTCGCATCGCTTGTCATAAACGCAACTACCATAAAAACGGTTATACTACACTTGCGGATCATGTGCCAGCGGCACACAAATACTATGCACGCATGAAGGGTTGGAACAGCGAATACTTCACAGAAAAAGCATTGCAAGTAGGAGAAAATACTCTAGAAGCAATTAAGAAAATCTTGGAACAGAAGATTTTTATTGAACAAACCTATAACTCATGTCTAGGAGTTTTAAGACTCGGAGACAAGTATGGAAATGACCGTCTGGAAGCAGCTTGTCAACGAGCCCTTACAGCTTATAAGGTGACGTACACAATAATCAAAAATATACTTGAACGAAATATGGACAAAGCTCCATCACAATTAGACTTTTTTTTTAATATCCCTGACCATGATAATATCCGGGGACCAGAATCTTACAAATAAAAATAATTTATTCACTAAAAAACAAAAACATGATTAACACAGATCAAACTTTAGAACAGCTCATAGAGTTAAAACTTAAGGGTATGGCCCAATCATACAAGGGCACCCTGGCACTTCCCTCACACGAGCTTCCCACTGCTCATGAACTTTTGGCTATCATGGTAGAGGCAGAACAGCACCACAGGACAAGTCAACGAACTCAAATGTACCTAAAAATGAGCAATCTTCGCTATGATGCGATACTTGAACAGCTTAAATGTTCACCTGATCGCAATCTTACACGCAGTCAAATTCATGCACTTGCAGATTGTTCTTTTATAACAAGGGCTGAAAACATCCTCATTACCGGAGCCACCGGCTGTGGAAAGAGTTATATCGCATGTGCCTTTGGTCGTCAGGCATGTACACTAGGATACAAAACGCTTTATCTTGGCATGAATAGATTTACTGAAAGACTATCACTTGCCAAGTTGGAAGGCTCATATATTAAACTATTTAACCAGCTTGAAAAGATACCATTGATTATCTTAGATGACTTTGGGTTAACACCATTGGAGAGTCATGTTAAAATAGCATTACTACAAGTTCTTGAAGATCGATATGGAAAACGTTCAACAATTATTACCTCGCAATTACCGGTCAATAAATGGCATCAATATATAAATGAACCTACTTTGGCAGATGCAATTATGGACAGATTGTCTGCTTTTTCACATCGGTTTGAATTAAAAGGAGAATCATTAAGAAAGAAAATGTAAAAAAATATAGTATCTTTGCCGTCCAATTGTCCTTTGAAAAAGTGGCACACTTTGCTCCGGAATCAGTGGCACAGTTTGACCGGAATAGTTAGTTATAAATAATACCCCAGTTTAAGATTGGCTTAGTCCATTTTTTTGTTGCTTCTCTAATTGCTAAATAAGTCGACTTAATAACCGCCTCATCTGTAGGAAAAGAAAGCTTGTTTTTAGTGTATTTTCTGATTTTCCCATTTAAGTTTTCAATTAAATTAGTGGTATAAATAATTTTTCTTATTTCAACTGGATAATCAAAGAAAGCCGTCAAATTCTCCCAGTTATTCTCCCAACTTTTTACAGCATATGAATATTTGTTGTTCCATTTTTTTGAGAAACTATCAAATGCTGCTCTAGCGGCTTCTTTGGTGGGAGCTGTGTAGATTTCTCTCATGTCTTTTGTAAATTCCTTTTTGTCCTTCGCAGATACATATTTCATAGCCTTTCTTATTTGATGGACTACGCAGATTTGAGTTGTTGATTCTGGAAAGACTGCAATAATAGCATCCGTAAAACCTTTTAAATTGTCGGTCACTGTTATTAAAATATCTTCAACTCCTCGCGACTTCATATCAGTAAGAACCGACATCCAAAAGGAAGCTGATTCATTCTTGCCAAGCCAAAGTCCAAGAACCTCTTTTAAACCATCTTTCTGTAATCCAATAGCAATGTATATTGTCTTATTTACCACTCTTGATCCCTCCCTTACTTTAAATGAAATACCATCCATCCAAACTATAAAATAGGTAGAATCTAAAGGTCTATTTTGCCAGGCTGTTATGTCAGAAGTTATTCTGTCTGTGATTCTTGAAATGGTTGATGTAGAGATGTCAAAATTATAAACGTCCCTGATTTGTTCTTCTATATCACTGTTCGACATCCCTTTTGCATAAAGTGATACAATCACGTTTTCAATACCATCAACCATGCTTGTCCTTTTGGGTACAATCATTGGATTAAATGATGCATCTCGATCTCTGGGAACATTGATTTCTTGCTCCCCAAATGAAGTCTTTATCAGCTTAGATGTATGACCATTTCTATTGTTTTTAACTTCAGATATTTGGTTTTTGCTATAACCTAAGTGCGCATCTAGTTCACCTTCTAATAGCTGTTCTATACCCCTTTTTTGAATTAGACTCAAAAAATCATTTAAATCATCTGCCGACTTAAATTGCTTAAAAAAATCTTTGTTTAATTGTTCTTCTAGTTTCATAAAATGTATAATAAAATGTGCGTTTATAATTGCTAACGTAAAAGTTATTTCCAAAAATATTTTTTCAGACCAATTTGTGAAGGTCAAAAAATATTTTTAGAATAACTTTTATGGTTTACACACTTTATGAGATACTCCCTCTAGAACACAATAGTTTTAGTCGGAGCGCGACTTGGATTCGCATTCCGACTTGATGGCAATTAGGCAGAGCCTAAAAGGATAGAGGCGACGGAGGCAGAAGCTAGCGTCGAACGGGATATGATGGACAGTGAAGTAGATATTATAGACGCTTGACTAGAGATTATGCTCACTTGACTAAAGATTATAATCATTTGACTAAAGATTATGCTCACTTGACTAAAGATTATGGACACTTGACTAAAGATTATGCTCTCTTGACTAAAGATTATGGACACTTGACTAAAGATTATGCTC